>NZ_JBWKNI010000007.1:94882-324640 GCF_059415485.1 Caulobacter sp. GW821-FHT10C03
GTGCTCACCTCGGTGGGCGGCGACCTGTGGGTCAGCGCCGACTTCCAGGCCCCGGTGCTCACCTCGGTGGGCGGCTACCTGGAAGTGCGCGATGGCGGCAAGGTCAGCCTGCCGGCGCTGAGCGAAATCAAGGGCCACAAGTTGCCCGATGCCGAAACGGTCGCCGCTCGCCTGCGCGATGTCGCGGGCGCCGCGCTCCTGACCGACGACGCGCTGAAGATGAACGCGTGGCATAGCTGCGGCACCTCGCACTGCATCGCCGGCTGGGGCGTCCATCTGGCCGGCGAGGATGGCTACAAGCTGGAGGGCAAGGTTGGCTCTGCCGCCGCCGGCGCCATCCTCCTCGGCGTCGAGGCGGCCCAGCATTTCTTCGTCACTGACGAAGAGGCCCGCGCTTGGCTGAAGACGAAGGCGGCCTAGCCGTGTCGGAGCGCCACGACTCCGTCCGCGCCGCAAACCGCGCCTGGGACCGTGGCGACTTCGAGGTCTTCGACCTGATCGCCCTTCCTGGCCGGGAGATCGACGAAGCCATCCGCCAGATGCCCACCGAGGCGATCGAGGCGGTCCTCTCCACCACCAATCCGGAGCAAGCCCGATGAGCTGGACTCCCAAGATCTCCGCCGATTTCGCCATGGGCGTCCAGAACCTCGCCGAGGACCTGCGGTCCCTGGCTGGCTGGGCCCACCCCACCGCGCCCCTGGCCGATGTTCACGCCATCCTGGGCCAGCTCAACAAGGCCAAGCGCGACATCCGGCGCCTGGCCAAGCTGGCCCGCGACGACATCCGCCGAGACGCCGAGGAGCGCCGGCAGGTGGCGCGGCAGGTCGCCAAGTATCGGACCGACCAGCTGCGGATCGCTCACGCCGCCGCCATGGACGCCAGCGCGGCGGCCGAACGCCTCCGCCTGTCTGCGGCTCCGCCCGCTGCCCTGGCCGCGTGAACGAGGAGGCCTTCGTGATCGCCCTGTTCGCCCTCTGCATCGATCTGGCGGCGGATGAAGCCGCGCTGAAGCGGTGGGGCCACGATCACGCGGCGCTGATCGACGCCCAGCCCGACCAGATCTTCCACCCCATCCGAGTCCGCTTCGCCGCGCGACGGGCTGATTTCAAACAAGGGAGCGCTTCGTGACCGATATCGTCGCCGAACCGAAGACCGACCTCATCGCCGCCATCGCCGAGAACCCGGCGATCGTTTTGACCGACCCCAAGGCCTACGAGGGCTGGAAGGCCATGGTCGAGGCGGAAAGCGCTAAGGCCGGGACGGACGTCAGCACCTCCAAGGGCCGCGATGCGATCCGCTCGGCCGCCTACAAGGTCGCCCAGTCCAAGACCGCCATCGACGGCGCCCGAAAGGGGCTGACCGAGGACTATCGCGCCAAGGTCAAGGCCATCAATGAGGTGGGCGGCCGGATCGTCGAGGAGGTGGCGGAGATCGCCGCCCGCATCCGCAAGCCGCTGACCGACTGGGAGACCGCCGAGCAGGCCAAGAAGGACGCCGCGACCGATCTTGTCGAGCGCCTGAAGGCGGCCGCCGTGGTCGGCCTGGACGAGACCGCCGCTGGCGCGGCCGCAAAGCTGGCCGAAATCGAAGCGATCCAGATCGACGAGGAGACCTTCGGCGACTTCACCGACGCGGTGCGCAGCACATGGGATCGGACGACGACCGCCCTGTCGCTCTCGATCGAGCACCTGACCAAAGCTGAGGCCGAACGGGCCGAGTTGGATCGCCTGCGCCGCGAGGCCGCCGAGCGGGTGGAGCGCGACCGCGCCGCCCAGGCCGCGCGAGACGCTGAAGCCGCCAAGGCCGCCGCCGAGGAGGCCGAAAATGCTCGCATCGCCCTCGCCGCCGAACAAGCGGCCGCCGCTGAACGCCGCGCCCTGGAAGAGGCCCACGCCGCCCAACTGGCCGCCGAGCAGGAGAAGACGGCCGCCGCCGAGCGCGCCGCCCGCGCGAAGGAAGAGGCGGAAGAAGCCGAGCGCCAGGCGCAGGCCCAGCGCGAGGCTGACAACGCCCACGTCCTGTCCGTGCTGCGCATCGCCAAGGAAGCGCTGATCGCCGCCGCCGGGATCACCGAGCCGCAGGCCCGCGTCGCCGTCCTCGCCATCGCCCGGGGCCAAGTCCCCGCCGTCGCCATCACCTACTGAGGTCCGCCGCCATGCTCGACACCGCCACCCTGGACCGGTTCGCCGCCGGTGACGCTCCGCCCGCCCCGGCCATTGCGCCGGCGCCCGCCGCCGCGCCCGCCCAGTCCGAAGCCGCCACCCTGATCGCCGCCATCACGGCCATGGCGCAGGATCCGCGCATCGACGCTACCAAGCTCTCGTCACTCATCGCCCTGCACGAACGCGGCGAGGAGAACGTGCGCCGGTCGGCCTACACCCACGCCATGCTGGCCGCCCAGACTGAGATGCGGCCCATCTCGGCCAATGCCGAGAACGACCGCACCGGCAGCCGCTATGCCACCTTCGACGCCCTGAACGAGGCGGCCAAGCCGATCTACACCCGCCACGGCTTCACCCTGGGCTTCGACACCGAGACCTCGCCCCTAGCCGAGCACGTCCGGGTTGTCTGCCGCGTCGCCCACAAGGACGGCCACGAGAGCCCCCACCAACTCGACATGCCCTGCGATGGCGTCAGCGCCTATGGCGACGACCTGACCAAGATCCACGCCGCCAAGTCGGCAGTGACCTACGGTCGCCGGGGCCTGCTGGAGATGATCTTCAACCTGTCGGTCAACAAGGACGACGACGGCAACGGCGCGACCGCTGTGCAGCTGATCACGACCGACCAGTTGCAAGAGCTGGTGGACCTGCTCGACGAGACCGGCGCCGACCGCGAGCGGTTCCTCAAGATGCTGGGCGTCACCACGCTGGCCCACATCCCGGCCGCCAAGTTCAATCAGGCCTTCCAGGCCCTGCAAGCCAAGCGGGGCGCCTGACCATGGAAATCCTGACCTTCGAACAGGGCACGCCCGAGTGGCACGAAGCCCGCCGCGGCATCCCGACGGCGTCGATGTTCGCGACCATCCTGGCCAAGGGCAAGGGCGGCGGCGAGAGCAAGACCCGCGCGACCTACCTTCACAAGCTGGCCGGCGAGATCATCACCGGCCAGCCGATGAAGAACTTCGCCAACGATCACATGAAGCGCGGCCACGTCATGGAAGACGACGCGCGGCGCCAGTACGCGTTCCTGCGCGACGTCGATCCGGTCCAAGTCGGCTTCATCCGGGGCGATCGCGTCGGCTGCAGCCCGGACTCCCTGATCGGCGCGGGCGGCATGCTCGAAATCAAGAGCAAGCTGGCGCACCTCGTGGTCGAGAGCATCCTCAAGCAGGACGAGTTCCCGACCGACCACAAGGCCCAATGCCAGGGGCAGCTCTGGATCGCCCAGCGCGAGTGGGTGGACCTCGCCATCTTCTGGCCGGGCATGCCGCCGGTGATCAAGCGCGCCTACCGCGACGAAATCTACATCGCCGAGCTGGGCCGCGCCGTCCGCCTCTTCAACGAAGAGCTGGACGAGATCGTGGACCGCGTCCGTCGCTACAGCACCGGACCTGCGCGGGAGGCTGCGTAATGGCCTACGATCGCCGCACCCGCGCCATCAGCACCGCCATGGAGGTCACCCTAGACGTCATGGTGACGGGGACCTACGTCCCTGCCGAGCGCGAGACCCCTCCATCTTACGCGTCCGGCGGCTCGCCAGGCTCGCCCGAGGACGTCGAGGACTTCGCCGTCGCCTCGCTGACGGGCCAAACCCGTGTCGCGGGCGGCTGGCGCGAAACCTACCTTCTCGCCGGTGTCGACACCAAGTCGCCGGAGATCCAGCGGCTCCTGTCCAACCTCGCCGACTTCATGGCCGAGGACTCGCGCCAGCCCCTGCTGAATGAAGTCTGGGAGGACGCGTGAGCACCCCGCCCCTTCCGTTTTTCTGGAATGGCGAGGCCATGTGCCCGCTGCCCCAGTTCGCGCGCCGGGCCGATGAGGCCTTTACCATCGGCGAGGTCTACACCCTGTCGGAGGTGCTGGAGCGCTCGTCAGTCTCGCACCGGCATTTCTTCGCCATGGTCCGCGAGGCCTGGCGCAACCTGCCCGAGGACCGGGCCGCCCAGTTCCCCAACGAGGAGACGCTGCGCAAGCACGCCCTCATCTCGGTCGGTTACTGCGACGCCCAAGTCACGGTCTGCAAGTTCAAGACTGAGGCCCTGCGCCTAGCGGCGACCCTGGCCCAGGCCGGAGGCGAATACGCCATCGTCACCGTCAACGGCAAGGTCGTCACCCGCCTGACCGCCAAGAGCCAGGACATGCGCTCGATGCAGGGGCCGGAGTTCCAGGCCTCCAAGTCCCGCGTCCTCGACTACCTCGCCGACCTGATCGGCGTGGAGCTGCGGGCCCTCGAACATGCGAGGGCGGCATGAAGATTGCCGCTCACCATATCGCTGGAACGCCGGAAGCGGCGTTGTCGGCCGCGCTCGGCACGCACGTGGACTATCACCCGATGTGCGGATGGCCGGACGACTGCATGGTCCAGTGGGGCCACGGCATCATCCCCTCGACGCCGTTCTTCGAGGCTTTCCCGGCCGGCACTTTCATCCGCGGCGAAGGCGAGACCATCGAAGCGGCCGAGCGGCAGGCTTTCGCCAAGTGGGAAGCGGACCGCAACTGCGACCACCGGTGGGGGCGCGCTCGTAGCGCCGGGAACACCTACACCAACGGCGCCGGCTGGTGCCGCCGGTGCGGAGCCTTCCGCAGCAGCATGTTCGCACCGATCGTCACCTTCGGTGCGCACCGCAAGCCGCTCGGTAAGTCGGAGTCCTGGCTGCTCAGCAGCATGGAGACCGACGCCGATATGAACGCGCACATGGACGCGCGCTACCCCGCCGAGCGGGGCCGCCGCGCCAAGCATAAGCGCCTCCTCCAGATCCGCCGGAAGCTGTTCGGCGAGCGGAGCGACAAATGGTTCTGAACCTCGATCGCATCACCAATCTCTCGGCGCCGCCCGTCGTGGGCAAGCGCTACCTCGTGCCGACCGTCTACTGGCTGTGGGAAGGCGACACACCGCGCCACTGGCCGGTGTTTCTGCCGAAGCACTCCGACGCCCGGTTCTTCAACTTCGCCGACGAGCACTTCCACCCGGATCCTCGGTTCATCTGGGCCGACGCATGGCGGTCGATGAGCCGGCCAGGCTTCACCACGCCACTCGGCGGCGATGACGCGGCGCTCAACCTCTGCCAGCGCCGTCCCATCGCTCCGCACCGCCGTGGAGACTTCGCCAAGCCGCTGCCGGAGGTGATCTGGCGCCCGATGACCTGCAAGCGCCTCGCCGCCGCTTACCAGCACGGGGACAAGCCGGGCATCGCGGAGATCCGCAAGCACTACGCCGGGCAGACCTGCAAGCGCGCCCGTAGCGGCTGGGTGTGCCCGCATCAGCACGTCCCGATGGGAAGCCTAGAGGCTGACGAGCACGGCGTTCTGACCTGCCCGCTTCACGGTCTCCGCATTCGCACGGCCGACGGTGTCGTCCTGTCGGAGGCCGCATGACCCTCAACCGATCTGCCGAGGACCGGGAAGTCCTCACCGCCGCCGCGGCGATCAAGCGCCGAGAGAACCGGGAAAAGCGCCTGGCCCGGAAGGCGGCCGCGCGCGAGCACATCCGCGCCCTGGTGGCCAGCAAGGCGCCGGGAAAGCGCCAGCCCCGCGAGAAGGACGACCGCTTCCTGTCCTGGCTCCACCATGACATCCCGTGCATCGGCTGTCTGATCGAAGGGCCCGGCCCCACCGAGGCGCGCCAGATCGAAGCCGCCCACCAGAAGCTCGCCATCGCCTCCAAGGGCTGGACGAACGGCGGCCTCGGCCCGCGCGTCTCCGACGCCCGGTGCGTGGCTCTGTGCGCCTGGCATCACCGTCTCGCGCCCAACTCCTGCGACACCGGCGGCCAGCGCAAGTTCTGGGACCGCCTCGGCCTGGGCGACAGCGTCGCCGACCTCTGCCGGTCGCTGCACGCCGCCTTCCTCGCCGGCCAGCCTGGAGAGCCTGTCGTTCGTCGGTTCGCCACGGCTAATGACGGAGGGGTGAAGTGAGCACCGTCGCCGCCCTCTACGTCGAAACCGATGGCGCCTATGTCGGCCTGCCGGACGTCGAACCGTGGGACATCGTCCGCGACGCCCGGACCTACGCCGGGCCTCATCCGGTCGTGGCGCATCCGCCATGCGAGCGCTGGGGCGACATGTGGATGGGATCGCCGCTGGTCATTTCTCGCACCGGCGAGCGTAAGCAGCTCGGAGACGATGGCGGGTGCTTTGCCGCTGCGCTCGCGGCTGTCCGCCGATATGACGGTGTCCTGGAGCATCCGGAAGGCTCTCGCGCCTGGGAATATTTCGGCTTGTTCGCCCCACCCAGGTCGGGCGGCTGGGTCATGGCTGACTGGGACGGCGGATGGACCTGCCGCGTCGAGCAGGTCGCCTATGGTCATGTGGTCCGCAAGCCGACCTGGCTGTACGCCTTCGGTTGCGAACTACCCTCGCTGAAGTGGGGGTATGACCCGCGCAAGCTGCCCTCGATGGTGCAGCCGTCGAAGACCCGGCTGGCCGCGGGTCGCACACCTTCAGTCTCAGCCCATGGCGTTCGAGACCGACTGCGCCGGCACACCCCGGAGCCCTTCCGGGACCTGCTGCTCGAGATCGCTCGATCGGCCTACCAGGTCCGCGCCCACCTCTCCCAGCAAAGGCCTGCCGCATGAGCGAGCAGAACAAGGGCTCATCCCAGAGCCAGCCCGTCTCCGCGCCCGAGAGCGCGGCCCGCAACTCCAGCGCCTCGATGGACATGAGCAAGACCACCACTCCTGACCTGGAAGAGTGGCGCGCGGTTGTCGGTCTTGAAGGGCGCTACGAGGTATCCAGCTTGGGAAATGTTCGCAGCTTGCTGGGCGGTGGCTGCAAAATCTTAAAGGCCGCCTCTTCTGGGCAGTACCGCCGCGTTTCGCTCGCCGGGAAAAACCGACAGGTCAGTCATCTGGTTTGCGCAGCCTTTATCGGCCCGCGACCAGACGGGGAGCAGGTTTGCCACAGGAACGGCAACAGCCACGACGATCGTCTTAGAAACCTGATGTACGGGACGGCCAAAGAGAACGCGGCCCACAAGGCTGAGCATGGCACTCGTCTCTTCGGGGAAAGATGCCTCAGCGCCAAGCTAAGCGAAGAAGCCGTGGCGGACATCCTGAAAACTGGCTCTCTGAAAACCAAGGCGCTGGCCAAAAAGTACGGCGTCTCGACAACGACGGTCAGGGACGTGCTGCGGGGACGCGTTTGGCGAGACTCAAGCGAAGGCGCGGATCGCGGCGGCGAGAGTGGCGAAGCGTGGTTCAAGCTCGGCGAGCGTGAGGCCTTCAATGTCGCTTGCGACAAGCTGCGCGGCCTAACCAACAAGGAGATTTCCGACAAGTACGGGATCTCAAGAACCATGCCGAAGGAAATTATGAGCGGCCGCTCGTGGCCCGGTGTCGCCGAAAAGGCCCGCCTCCATCTCACCACCCAAGGCGAGGGCTGACCATGGCGAACAAGATCAATCCGGCCGACGTGGTGCGCGCAGCCGTAGTCTTCACTGATCTGCGCAAGGCGATCATCGGCATCCTCGGCGATCACCTTGGGTGCGAGGACTTCCAGATCACGGGCATGGAGCAGACGGCCGAAGCGCTAATCTTCTTCATGGCCGAAACTCTGGCGGCGGAGGCGTAACCATGGCCCTGTCACCAAAGCTATCGCCTGAAAACGTGGCGCTCGTGCTTCAGGTCACGGGTAACACCATGACCGGCAGCGACGCCGAATGGTCGAACCTCGCCAAACTTCTGGACGCCGCCCGCGCCCAAGGCCGCGCCTCCCTAGAGGAGAGGGTGCGGCTGCTGGAAGAAGGCCTCTGCGCCCTCAAAGGCACGTGCTCGTCATTCTGCGATTGTGACGGCGACTTCGTGGCCGGCCAGGTTCAGATCCGCATCGACGCCCTTCTGGCCACCCCTGGGGAGCGGGAGAATGGGTGAGGCGCTTTTCAAGTCATTCGCCTTCGGCCTTAAGCCGACCGAGGCGCAGGCCGATCGCTTTAGCCGGTTCGCCGGTGTGGCGCGTGTTGTCTACAATCTGGCCCTCGAACAGCGCCGTGATTTCTGGCGCCAGTATCGGCGGGTCGAGGGCAAATCCATTTCGTTCTTCTCGCAGTGCCGAGAGGTAACCCTGCTGAGAGCTGAGGTGGATTGGATCCGCGACGTCCACACAGACGTCACCTCCTTCTGCCTGCGCGATCTCGACGCTGCGTACGCCGCATTCTTTTCCGGCCGATCCGGCTACCCGTCGCCCCGGCGCAAGGGAGTCGCAGACAGCTTTCGCTTCAGAGGGAGCTACGTCTCCATTCGCAAGCTGAATGCCAAGTGGTCGGAAATGCGCCTTCCGGGCATCGGCTGGGTCAAGTACCGCGCCACGCGCGATCTCCCGACCGACATGCGCACGGTCACCGTGTCGCGAGACGGTGATAGCTGGAAAGTCGCAGTGGCTTGCCGCGTAGAGGCGCGGCCACAGGCCTCAGGAAGCGTCGGCATCGATCGTGGCGTCGCCCTAGCCGTTGCGCTATCGACGGGAGAGGCGCACGCCCTGCCTCACTCCCTGGCGCGGTTGGACGCTAAGCGTCGTCGTGCACAGAAGGCGCTGGCGCGCTGCAAGCGTGGCTCCGAACGTCAGGCCAAGCGGAAAGCTCGCGTAGCGTCGATCGCTGCTAGGGCGGCGCGCGTCCGCAAGGACTTCAACCACAAGCTCACGTCGTCAATATCGGGCCGCTTTGGGCTTGTTGCCATTGAGGACTTGAAGGTCAGGGGCATGACGGCCAGCGCAAGCGGAACCGCCGATGCGCCAGGCACGGGCGTGAGCAAGAAGCGCGGCCTCAATCGCTCTATCCTGAACCAGGGATGGAGCCAGTTTGAGGTCTTCCTCTCCTACAAGCTCGAACACCGTGGCGGCCACCTGATCAAGGTGAACCCGGCCTACACCAGCCAAACCTGTTCCGACTGTGGAACCATCGACAAGGCCAGCCGCAAGAGCCAAGCGCGCTTCGCCTGTGTCGCCTGCGGTCATGAAGAGAACGCCGACACCAACGCGGCGAAGAACATCCTGCGGGCAAGCAGCTCGTGGCTGGACGTGGAGGGTCGAGTTGTTGACCCCGCGAAGCGTCAACCTGAGGCCTACGGGCCGAAAACCGCGCAAGCGGGGATGCTGACTACGGAGCCCTCCGCATGAATCCCATGCTTGCCGATCGGCTGTGCCGAAGCTGCGAAGGCGACGGTCGCGACAGCCGCGATGAACCCTGCCCGGCCTGTGACGGCGCGGGTGTCGAACTTCTCGATCTGAACGATGAGATCGAAGACGATGGAGATTTTTGGTGATGACCCAGAACACCACCCTCAGCGAGCGCGCCGAGATCGACGGCTACAAGGCCGATCGAGGTCCGCAGTGGTCAACCGTGTTCGATGCCGTGCGCAGCTTCCGCCTATCCAACATGACGGACGAGGACGGCGGCGGCTATCCGCTCGTCGATCTGATGAGCAATCCCGCGCCCGAGACCATCGCGACCGGCGAAATGCAAATGGTCTCCCTGGTCGATGAGATCATGGAAGCCCTCGCCACCCCCGCCCAGCCCTCTACGGTCACGGCTGAGGGGTGGAAACTGGTGCCGGTCGAGCCGTCACCGGAACTGCTGCACTCCATGGCCGTCCGCTACGACCACGGCCTGGGCGTTCCCGGCTACTACGACAGCCCCATTTTCGGCGGCGACGGCATCGGCCATGCGCGGAGACTGGAAGCCACCATCACGACGATGCGTCAGCTTCATGAAGAGGTGGTCGGAACTGGGTTCTACAAGCCCTCCGCCACCCCTCCCGCCGCCTCTCCGGTTATGCCGGAAGCCGACCCGCTGCGCGCCGCCGTGGATTACCTGCTGAAGGGCGCGACCATGGGCCAGTGGGGAACCATACACAACGGCCGCCGAGTGCTGCTGACCGCCAAATACGAGGACGACGCCTCTCCGGTTACGCCGGAAGGCCACGACGTGCACCCGTTCTGCCAGCCCGGCGACGAGCCGCACCAGGTCTGGATGCTGCGCTTCAGCGACCCGGATCTGCGCACGATGATCTGGACCGACGAGAACGCCCGCAAGGACGCGATCGAGGCCTGGAACCGCTTCAGCCCCACCTACAACTGCTACCTGTTCGCCACGGTCGATAGGTCGAACGTCTCTCCGGTTACGGGGGCTCTGGTGGTCACCGACGAGATGGTCGAGGAGGCGATTGAGGCCTTCAACAGCCCGAGCAAAGTCTACATAAACCGTCGCGCGCTGGACAAATCCTGTTGGGAGGTCGTTGAAGATAGCGACCCTAACGGCCCCATTTCGAATGAAAGCATACGAGTAGTTGCTCGCCACGCGACACACGACGCTGCGAAGAATAACGCGGACGAACGGAATGATCGTCTCGGGCATTGCGAAGCTCTGACCGCCGCTCTCGCCGCACAGAAAGCGGAGGGCTGAGCCGTGCACCTGGCCTTCAACCCGACACCCCGGCCGGCGACAACCCGTCTGCGCTGTCCTGCATGCCGCTCGCGTTCCTTTACGCTCAGCGAGACGACCGAAGCGTCGATGATTTGGGCCGTTGTTGACGGGCAGGCGGACCTTAGCTTGGGCGTGAGCGAGTTCGGTAGCATCCAGGGCATCTTCTGCCAGTGCTCGAAGTGCGGTCATTTCTGGAAGCCTCGCAAGAGGTTCCAGATGCCTGACGTTTTGGCCGAAGACGCCCAGGCCTCCTCCCTTGGTAGGGAGGGGACGGAAGGTGCTTGAACTGACTGGCGCCCAGCGGGAGCTTTTGGAGGACAAGTTCCTCCTCTGGGACCGCCAGAGCCGCGAAGGTCCGACAGACCTGCGCGACTACAACCGCCGCGCCGCTGACGCCCTCAAGGCCGCTCTCGCGATATGTTCGGGCTGCAACTGTCTCACCGGAGGCCCTACTAATGGCTAGAGAGAAGCTGACCAAAGCGCAGCGGCTCCGTGTGACCCAGCTTCGCGAGAAGGCACGCCAAGAGACCGAAATGTCCAACCAGCACGCCAGAGAGGCGCAGCGCCTTGAGCGCGAGGCCAATCGGATCATCGAAGCCGCCGGCCGCCAAGTCCTGGCTGAGGAGGCGTGCGATGTGGAAGCCTGAGGCGTTCATCTGCCCGTCGTGCGGGCGCGGCTTCCACCAAGCGCACGCGCTCCGCAACCACCTCGCCGTCGCGCACACCATCGTCATCCGCGACATGCGGCCGTGGCGGTCTGAAGCCCTCCAATCGAAAGGCCCCAGCAATGGCGCTGAGTGAGCGCGAGATACTTGCAAAATCTGCAAGTAATTCGGCCAGGGATCAGTTTGCAGAAAGTGCAAAATGCTCTCTTCATCATGCCCGCGACGAGGAGAGCCATGGGACACCCTAGAGCCTTCCGCCAGACTGACGTCACCCGCGCCCTGCGCGCCGCCCAGGCCGCCGGCCTGAATCCGCACGTCTGGATCGCCAAAGATGGCTCGATCCACGTTGCTGGCGCTCTTCCTGAAGCCTTGACGCCGGCGCCTGCCAACGCGCCTTCTGAGGGCGACGCGGCCGTCGCGTGGGATGAAGCCTTCGACTGATGACCAAGCTGACGCTGAAGTTCGTCCAGCGGTTCAAGGACCGGCACGGCCGGGTGCGGCACTATTACCGGCGCCCAGGCTTCACCCGGATAGCGTTGCCCGGCGACCCGGGGTCGGAGGAGTTCATGGCGGCCTATGCCGCCGCGCACGAGAGCAAGGCCGGCGCTGGCGAAGGGAAGACCAAGGCCGGTTCGATCTCCGCCCTGATCGTGGCCTATTACCAATCGAGCGACTGGCGGCAGCTGGGCGCCGACACCCAGCGAACGTACCGCCATGCCCTGGACCGCTTCCGAGAGACCGTCGGCGCCAAGGGGATCAAGTACGGAGACCTACCCGCGCGCGGACTTCAGCGTCGTCACGCTCTGCAGATCATAGACCGCGGCCAGGATACACCGGGCGCGACGCGCAACCTGATCAAGCGCCTGCGCAAGGTCTACGACGTCGGGAAGGCGCGAGACCTGGTGCCGCATAACCCTTTCGAAGACGTCGAGCTTCCGCGCGAGGGCAAGGGTTTTCGACCTTGGTCCGACGACGACATCGCCATGTTCGAGAAAAAGTGGCCGATCGGATCGAAGCCGCGCCTAGCGCTCCAACTGCTGCTCTACACCGTCCAGCGCCGCTCGGACGTGGTCCTGATGGGCCGGCAGCACCGGAAAGGTGATGCACTGATCTTCACCCAGCTAAAGGGTGCCGGCGCCCGCAAGCTCGACGAGGCGGTGCAACTCGTCATTCCCCTGCACCCCGAGCTAAAGGCCGGCCTTGACGCCCTCCCCTCTGACAACCTGACCTTCATTGTCACCGAATACGGCAAGCCGTTCTCAGCCGCCGGCTTCACCAAATGGTTCAGGGAAAAGGCGATCGCCGCCGGGCTTCCTGAGGACTCGACGCCGCACGGCCTGCGCAAGGCCGGAAGCCGCCGCCTTGCTGAGGCAAACTGCACGCCTCACCAAATCGCGGCCGTCACCGGCCACCGGTCCCTGAAGGAGGTGGAGCGGTATACGCGCAGCGTTCGCCAGGAGCACTTGGCCCGCTCGGCGATCGCGAAACTGGACGAAGGGTGAACCGACAGCGTCAAACCTGACTGTCAAACCGAGCGGAGATCGTTTCAAGGCAACGGTTTGCATAGGTGGGTGGTAGGCCTGGAGGGACTCGAACCCCCAACCAGACCGTTATGAGCGGTCGGCTCTAACCATTGAGCTACAGGCCCCCGAGGACCGCGCGGAACAGTAGAGTCGGCGCGGGCCAGGACGGGTCGATTAGCATGGGCTGCACGCGGCTTAAAGGTGCGGTTCAGGTTGAGTTTGCGACACGGGAACCAACCGAGGGGCGACGCACTGTGGCGTCCTGCCCTTCGCTGGAGAACGAGCATGACCCGCACCCGCACGACCGCCCTGGCCATCGCCTCTTTCGGCGCCGCCGCCCTGGCCCTGTCGGCCCTGCCCGCGAGCGCCCAAAGCGCCAACGACGCGGCGTTCCGCGCCACCACCTTCAACCTGTCGGCCTCGGGCGAGACGGTGATCGCGCCGGACATGGCGACCATCACCCTGGGCGTCCAAACCGAAGGCGCCAGCGCCCAGGCGGCCCTGTCGGCCAACGGGACGGCGATGAACAAGGTGCTCGCGGCGCTGAAGAAGGCCGGCGTCGCCGAGCGCGACATCCAGACCTCGAACCTCAACGTCAATCCGCAGTACGTCTACGAGCAGAACCAGCCGCCGCGCCTGACCGGCTACCAGGCCAGCAACCAGGTGACGATCCTGGCGCGCGACCTTTCCAAGCTGGGCCAGACGATCGACGCGGCCGCCTCGGCCGGGGCCAACACCGTGGGCGGCATCAGCTTCGGCCTGCAAGACCCGCAGAAGGCCGAGGACGCCGCGCGCGTGAAGGCGGTCGAGGCCCTGAAGGCCAAGTCCGACCTCTATGCCCGGGCCACCGGCTACAAGGTGGTGCGCCTGGTCAGCCTGAACGAGGCCGGCGGCTACACGCCCTCCCCGCAGCCCGTGCCGATGTTCGCCATGGCCAAGCGCGAGATGGCCGACTCGACGGCGATCTCCGGCGGCGAACTGAAGGTGCGGATCGAAGTCAGCGCGACCTACGAGGCGCGCCAGTAAGCGAACGCGAAGTCCGCGCTGGTCAGAAGCCAGCGCGGACGAAGGCCCGTTCGACGCGGTCCTGGATCTCGATGCCCGGCAGGGCGCGCTCGCCTTCCATGACGGCGAGGTAGCGCAGGCCGGAGGGCTGACGGCCCTTGCCGGCCGGGACCGGGCCCATGGCCCAGCCGACGGTGTTGGCGCCGGCGCTGTCGCAGCTGAGGAAGCGGGCCTCGCCGGACAGATTGGCCTTCAGAACCTCTTGCGCCGTCGTCACCTTGCCTTCGCAGGTCGGCAGGTTGCGGGCGCAGGTGACGTAGCCGCCGCCGGTCCAGACGGTCTTGCCCCTGGAGTCGGCGACCAGCACACAGGTCGAGGCTGAACCGATGGCGCGGCCGACGTACTGGGTCAGCGCGTCCTCGTCGACGGTCTTGGGCAGCTTCGGCGCGCAGCCGGCGAGCGCCAAGGCGCCGGCCAGGAGAACCAGGACGGCGCCGGACCGCATCAGGCGGCCTTCTTGATGAGGTTGCCTTCGTCGAGCAGCACGACGGTCGGGGCGTAGTTGCGCGCCTCTTCGGCCGGCATCTGGCAGTAGGTGACGACGATAACGGTGTCGTTCTTCTGCACCAGGCGGGCGGCGGCGCCGTTGACGCCGATCACCTTCGAGCCGCGCGGGGCCTCGATGGCGTAGGTGGTGAAGCGCGCGCCGGTGGTGATGTTGAGCACGTCGACCTGTTCGTTGGGCAGGATGCCCGACGCGTCCAGCAGGTCGCGGTCGATGGCGATCGAGCCTTCGTAGTCGAGATCGGCCTGGGTCACCGTGGCGCGGTGCAGCTTGGCCTTCATCATGGTCAGAAGCATGGCGACGCCCCTTCTTATCTCTTTGAGTCACTGGGATTTCGCGAGGTCGCCACACACATGACCCGCGTTCAGTCAGGGCCATATAGACAGGATGGGCCGCGCGTTCAATCGCAGCGCAGCACGGCGCGGTGGATGGCTGCTGCCGATCAGGCCGCCGCCGCCTTCAGGAACGCCGTCATTCCCGCCAGCACCGGCGCCTTGTTTCGCAACGGCCGCGACAGGGCCAGCAGCGGGGCGGCGTGGTCGAGGCCGGGATAGACCTGCTCTTCCACGACGACGCCCGCCTCGCGCAGGGCCTTGGCCAGCTTGCGGGTGTTGCGCGGGCGGACGGTGGTGTCGGCCTCGCCGGTGGCCAGGAAAGCGGCCGGGGCATCGGCGCGGACGAAGCTGATCGGTTGGGTGGCCGGCAGATCGGGCGCCCCGCCGAAGGTGCGGGTGGAGATTTCCCCGTCCAGCGGCAGGAAGGCGTAGGGCCCCGAAAGGCCCGCGAAGGCCCTCACCGCGCCGGGATCGACGCCGGCGGCCTGAAGGTATCGGACGTCCAGCGCCAGCATGGCGGCGATATAGGCGCCGGCCGAATGACCGGCGAACAGCACGCGGGACGGATCCCCGCCCAGACCGGCGGCGTGGTCGACGGTCCAGCGCACGGCCAGGGCCGCGTCCTCCAGGAAGCTGGGGAACCGCACCTCGGGATAGAGCCGGTAGTCGGGCACGACGACGAGGAAGCCCTGGGCCGCCAGCGCCCGTCCGACCCAGCCGTATTCCGCGCGCCGGCCGGAGTTCCAGCCGCCGCCGTAGAAGAACACCAGCACCGGCGCGCCCTGGATCCCGCCCGGCGGGGCGTAGACGTCCAGCCGCTGGCGGGGATGCGCGCCATAGGCAGTCCCGCGCAGAGGAGACGTGGCCGCGTCCTTGGGCGTCAGGGTGGCGAACAGCGACAGCGGCGAGCAGGCCGAAGCCAAACTCGCCGCCAGGGTCGCAAGGCCCGTCCGGCGCGTCATTCGAAGATCCATGCCCGCATCCGTCCCTCGCGTTCGCAAGAGATACGGAAGCGGGAGGCGATCGGAGGCAAGGCTACAGCTTGAATCCGCCCGCGACGATCTTGGCGTGCACCGCCTTGGTGATCTTCACATAGCCCTTGCCGGGCTCGCGGAAGTACAGCGGATCCTTGATCTTGGCCGGGTCGAAGCCTTCCTGGACAAGGTCGATCTTGCGGTACTTGAAGGTGCCGGTGGTCTCGATCTCGGGCTGCAGGCGCACGAACACCGGACGGGCGTAGGCCGGCATCTCGCGGTCGACATATTCGGCCAGGTTTTCGATCTCGAACTCCGGGCCGACGACCAGCGAGGCCATGCCGGCCTTGCCGTCGAGGTCGCCCACCGGAACGCCGTAGACGTTGATCTCCTTGACGCCCGGGAAGCCGGCCAGGCGCTCGGACACTTCGCTGGTGGCGACGTTCTCGCCCTTCCAGCGGAAGGTGTCGCCGATGCGGTCGACGAAGTAGATGTAGCCGTCGCTGTCCTGGCGCATCAGGTCGCCGGTGCGGAACCAGGCGTCGCCCTTTTCGAAGACGTCGTGCAGCACCTTCTTCTCGGTGGCGGCCTTGTCGGCGTAGCCAGTGAAGTTGGAGCGGGCGTCGCTGGCGATGTGGCCGATGCACTCGCCGATCTCGCCGGGTTTTACCTCGACGCAGCAGCCGTTGGGGCCACGCACCGGGGTCTCGGTCTCGACGTCGAACTTGACGATGCGGATGTTGAACTTCTTGCGCAGATAGCCCGGCACCCGGCCGATGGCGCCGCGGCGGCCGTCGAAGTTGAACAGCGAGACGTTGCCTTCGGTCGCGCCGTAGAACTCGAGCACGCCGCCGACCTTGAAGCGGTCGAGCATGTCGTCCCAGACGTCGGGGCGCAGGCCGTTGCCGAAGATCAGGCGGATCTTGTGGGCGCGCTCGTACTCGTTCTCGGGCTGGTTTGCGAGGTAGCGGCACAGCTCGCCGATATAGACGAACATGGTGCACTTCTCGGCGACGATGTCGCTCCAGAAGTGGGTGGCCGAGAACTTCTTGCGCAGCACGATGCTGCCGCCGTTCAGCAGGCCAGCGCCCATGGCGCAGAGGCCGCCGGTGGCGTGATAGAGCGGCAGGGTGACGTAGATGCGGTCGCTCGCCCGCGAGTCCGTCGAGCCGGCGAAGCCGCGCATGTAGAGCTGGGCGCGCATGTGGGTGATGCGCGCGGCCTTGGGCAGGCCTGTGGTGCCGCTGGTGAAGATGTAAAGGGCGGTGTCCTTGGCGGTCAGGCCGCCGCGAGCGGTCTCGCGGTCCGGGCGCAGCTGGCTGCAGCTCTTGAGCGCGTTGACGAGGTCGCGCTGGTCGCCGTGGACCGGGCCCAGCACCCACTGCTGGATGTGACGGCCCAGCTGGTCCTTCACCTGCTCGAAGCAGGGCGAGGTCTCCGGGTCGACTATGCAGTGCAGCGCCTGGGAGATGTTGAGGCAGTGCGCCAGGGCGGCGCCCGTCAGTTGGTTATTGATGAGAGCGGTGGCGACGCCGACCTTCGAAAGGCCGTACCAGATCGCCAGGTACTCGATGCGGTTGGGCATGAAGAGGGCCACGGTCTGGCCTCGCGTGATCCCCTGCCCCTTCGCCCAGTGAGCGTAGCGGTTGGCGATGGCGTCGAGCTCGCCATAGGTGATCGTCTTGCCCTCGAAGGTGATCGCGGGGCTGGACTTCCACTTGTCGACGGCGGCCTCGAGGTCGTCGCAGATCAGGTTGTCGCTGTCCGGCGCTATCGAGTTCACGCGCTTCAGAGTGCGAGTCAGCCCCTTGAGGAACCGCCACTCCCGCTTCAACTTGGCCTGCAGACGCATAAATTCACTCCCTTCAAACAACCATTGGAGAGCGCCGGGCTAGCGGTCAAGTCGTTGGAAGGTCTTGCGTGTGCATCTGCGAAACGCAATCGCTCGCAGCGGCGAAATCGTCTCACATGCCGTAAGGGCACTATTGAAAGGGCCGCGTGGAACTGATCCACGCGGCCCCTTTGGTCTCGGATTCGAGCTTTCCCTTAGGGTCAGCTTGAACTGTGCTTAGCCGTTGGCGGCCTTGCGTTGGTCGTCGCGGGCGGCCTTCAGCTTTTCAGCCACCAGGAACGCCAGCTCCAGCGCCTGCTCGCCATTCAGACGCGGGTCGCAGTGGGTGTGGTAGCGGTCGGCCAGATCGGTCTCCGACACCGCACGGGCGCCGCCCAGGCATTCGGTGACGTTCTGGCCGGTCATCTCCAGGTGCACCCCGCCGGGGTGGACGCCTTCCGAATGGGCCACTTCCACGAAGCTCTTCACTTCGGAGAGGATGCGGTCGAACGGACGGGTCTTGTAGCCGGTCGAGGCCTTCAGCGTGTTGCCGTGCATCGGGTCGGTGGCCCAGACCACCGCGCGGCCGTCGGCCTTGGTGGCCTTCATCAGGCGCGGCAGGCGGTCGGCGATCTTGTCCGAACCGAAACGGCCGTAGAGGGTCAGACGGCCCGGCTCGTTGTTGGGGTTCAGCACGTCGATCAGGCGCAGGAGGTCGTCGCCCTCCATGGTCGGGCCGCACTTCAGGCCGATCGGGTTCTTCACGCCGCGCATGAACTCGATGTGGGCGCCGTCCAGCTGGCGGGTGCGCTCGCCGATCCACAGCAGGTGGGCGCTGGTGTCGTACCAGTCGCCCGAAGTGCTATCGACGCGGGTCATGGCTTCCTCGAAGCCCAGCAGCAGGGCCTCATGGCTGGTGAAGAACTCGACGCGCTTCAGGTCCGGCTGGGTGTCGGGCGTGACGCCGACGGCCGACATGAAGGTCAGGGCCTCGGAGATCTTCTCCGACAGTTCGCGGTAGCGCGCGCCCTGCGGGCTGTCGCCGACGAAGCCCAGGGTCCAGCGGTGGATGTTGTAGAGGTCGGCATAGCCGCCGCTGGCGAAGGCGCGCAGCAGGTTCAGGGTCGCCGCCGACTGGCCGTAGGCCTTCAGCAGGCGATCCGGGTCGGGAACGCGCTCGGCCTCGTTGAAGTCCATGCCGTTGATGATGTCGCCGCGATAGGACGGCAGGGTCACATCGTCGATCGTCTCGATCGGCTCGGAGCGCGGCTTGGCGAACTGGCCGGCGATGCGGCCCACCTTCACCACCGGCTTGCCGCCGGCGAAGGTCAGCACCACCGCCATCTGCAGGATCAGGCGGAAGGTGTCGCGGATGTTGTCGGCGTGGAATTCCTTGAAGCTCTCGGCGCAGTCGCCGCCCTGCAGCAGGAAGGCCCGGCCTTCGGCCACGTCGCCCAGCAGGCTCTTCAGACGGCGCGCCTCGCCGGCGAAGACCAGCGGCGGCATCTGGCGGAGGGTCTGCTCGACCCGCTCGACAGCGCCGGCGTCCGGATAATCCGTCGGCACGTGCTTGGCGGGTTTGGCTCTCCAGGTCGCGGGGGTCCACCGGGCGGTCATGATGTTCTCAAACGTTCTAAAGGGGAGCGCTGATAGCGCACCACGAGGGTAAAAGCAAAAATCATGCGGCGAAGCTGTATATTTTAGCCCAGCGGGGAAATTTCAACCAACCCGTCGCTGTATTCGCTGCTCGAACGACGCAGGGCGACGCAGGCGATGATGGCCAGGGCGCCGACGGCGATCCACCACTCCTGCCAGACCCCGAAGCTGAGCGCGCCGATGACCAGGTAGCTGACCAGGGCCGCGCCCGCCGTCGCCGCCGCGCCGCGATCGGTCTCGGCCGTGCGCGTCACGCCATAGGCCAGCCAGCAGAAGAAGGCGCCGGCCAGGGCCGCGCCGATCGCGCCGAGCTCGAGCCACAGCTGGAGCTGGGCGTTGTGGGTGTGCAGCGGGATGGCGTCGCCGAAGGTGCGGCTGGCGTCCAGACCCCATCCCCGGAACGGATGGGTCTGCACGTGGTCGGCGGCGAAGGCCCAGATGTTCAGGCGCGCGTCCCAGGACGGCGGCACCAGGACGTGCAGCCAGGCCCAGAAGCCGCTCTGGATGGCCCAGAGCACGGCGATCGGGGCCACCACGAACGGCAACGCCACGAACAGGGTCAGCGCCCGCCCGCCGAACTTGCCGCCGAACTTGATCAGCGCCCAGGTCACCAGTCCCGCCGCGAGCGCGACGAGGCAGGAGTCCGCGCTCGACAGCACCGAGGTGACGACCGCGCCGGCCAGCAGCAGCAGCACGGCCGCCGCCTTGCCGCGCCGCGCCAGCGCCGCGGCGGCCGGCCAGAACATCACCGCCAGCACGTAGCAGCCGATGCTGATCTTCACCTTGGCGACGTCCGGGCGCACCGGATCGCCGGTCAGGACGCGAAACTTCTGGAAGATCGCCGCGCCGGTCAGCGCATCTACGCCGATGACGATCGCCAGGGCCAGGACGCCGAACCCCATGACGGTCGCGGCGCGGTCGGCCGCGCGGCCCGACAGGCGGAAGGCCGCGCCCACCGCCGCGCCATAGAGCACAAGCTGCAGGACGAGCTTGGCGGCCGTCAGCTTCTCGATGTCGCCATACGCCTTCAGCGAACCGGGCGGTGGGGCGGCCGGGCTCCAGGCCATGCTCCACACGCCCCACAGGGCCAGCAACAGCAGGATGAAGGCCGGAGCGATCGGGGCGCGCGGACGGCCGATCACCGGCAGGGCCAATAGACCGACCAGGGACAGCAGAGGCGCGAAACCGAGCTGCGCGAGATAGCCCAGCAACGGGGTCATCACGAACAGGAAGATCATGACGCCGCCCAGCCACGGCGTCGGCTTCTCGGTCACGGCCGTCTGGTTCATACGCCGCCCACCTCGGCCGGAACGTACTTCTCGCGCATGGTCACCAGTTCCTCGGCCAGGGTCGGGTGGACAGCGCAGGTGCTGTCCCACTGCGGCTTGGTCACGCCCATCTTCACGGCGATGGCGGCCATCTGGATGATCTCGGGCGCGTCGGGACCGACCACGTGGACGCCGACGACCTGCTCGTTGTCCTGGCGGACGACCAGCTTCATCAGGCAGCGCTCCTGGCCGCCGTAGAAGGTCAGCTTCATCGGCCGGAAGACGGCGCGATAGATGTCGACCTTGCCGAAGGCGTGGCGGGCCTCGGCCTCGCTCATGCCCACCGCGCCGATCGGCGGTTGCGAGAACACGGCCGAGGCGACGAGGTCGTGGTCGAAGGTGGTCGGATTGCCGTAGAACTCGGTCTGGGCGAAGGCCGCGCCTTCGCGGATCGCCACCGGCGTCAGGTTGATGCGGTCGGTGACGTCGCCGACGGCCCAGATGCTGTCGACATTGGTCTTCGAATGGGCGTCGACGGCGATGGCGCCCTTGTCGTTCAGCTTCACCCCGGCGTTCTCGAGGCCCAGCCCCTCGACATAGGGGTCGCGGCCGGTGGCGAAGAGCACCACGTCGCTCTCGAAGGTCAGGTTGTTGTTGAAGGTGCTGACGAGGCCGGCGTCGGTCTTTTCGATCGACTTGTGCGAGCAGCCCAGCACCACCTTGACGCCGCGCTTCTCCATCTCGTCGGCGAGATGGGCGCGAACGTCGTCGTCGAAGCCGCGCAGGATGTTGGAGCCGCGGTAGCAGAGCGTGGTCTCGACACCGAGGCCGGCATAGATGCCGGCGAACTCGACGGCGATGTAACCGCCGCCGACCACCAGCACCCGCTTGGGCAGGGTCGGCAGGTGGAAAGCCTCGTCCGAGGTGATGCCGTGCTCGGCCCCCTCGAACGCCGGACGCACCGGGCGGCCGCCCGTGGCCACCAGGATCCGCCTGGCGGTGTAGCGGCCGGCGTCGCCTTCGGAGCCTTCCTTGGGCAGCACCTCGACGGTGTGGGCGTCGAGGATGCGGGCCTTGCCGTGCAGCAGGTGGGCGCCGGCCTTGCGCAGGTTGGTGACGTAGATGCCCGACAGCCGCGCGATCTCGACGTCCTTGTCGTGCAGGAAGGTCTTCCAGTCGAAGCTGGCCTGCCCGACCGTCCAGCCGTAGCCCTTGGCGGTCTTCAGCTGGCTGGAGACCTCGCTGGCGTAGACCATGAACTTCTTGGGCACGCAGCCGCGCACCACGCAGGTGCCGCCGACCCGGTATTCCTCGGCCACGGCCACCTTGGCGCCCGACAGGGCCGCCAGCCGCGCGGCGCGCACGCCGCCCGAACCGGCGCCGATGACGAAGAGGTCGAAGTCGTACTCAGCCATCATCGGCTCCGGATCAAAGCGAACTGGAAACAGCGGGATCGGGATATGGGATCAAGGCAGAAGCTTGACCACCCCTTCGTCGGTCCCGATCAGGGCCTCGTCGGCCAAGTCGAGGAACAGGCCGTGGTCGACGACGCCGGTGACGGTCTTCAGCGCCGCCGCCAGGGCGGCCGGGTCGGGGATCGCGCCCGAGGCCATGTCGTAGATCACGTTGCCGCCGTCGGTGGCGACGACGCCGCGGTCGGCCATGCGCAGACGCGGGGGCGGCAGGTCGAACTCGGCGGCGATGTCGGCCAGTCGGTAACCGGTGTGAGGATGGCCGAAGCGCACCACCTCGATCGGCAGCGGGAACTTGCCCAGCACCTTCACGTGCTTGGCGGCGTCGGCGATGACGACGCAGCGGCTGGAGGCTTCCCAGACCAGCTTCTCGCGCAGCAGGGCCGCGCCGCCGCCCTTGATCAGGGACAGGCCCGGGCCGATCTCGTCGGCGCCGTCGACGGTGAGGTCGATCGTCTTGACGTCGTCCAGCGCCACCAGCGTGATGCCGAGCTCGCGGGCGAGGCTGGCGGTGGCTTCCGAGGTCGGCACGCCGCGGATGTCGAGCTTGCGGGCGGCCAGGGCCTTGACGAACCAAGCGGCGGTCGAGCCGGTGCCCAGGCCCACGACCATGCCGGATTCAACCAGCTGCGCGGCCGCTTCGCCCGAAATTCTCTTCTGGTCGTCGGCGCTCATGCCTTCTTGTCCTTCTTGGCCTGTTTCAGGGCGCGGAACCTGGCCGCCCACCCGGTCTTGTTGGCTTGCGGGGCGCGGCTGAGCGCCAGGTCGCCGGCGGGAACGTCGGCGGTGATCACCGAGCCCGAGCCGGTCATGGCCCCGTCGCCGATCCGCACCGGCGCGACGAGGGCCGAGTTGGAGCCGATGAAGGCGCCCGCGCCGACATGGGTCTCGAACTTCTCGAAGCCGTCGTAGTTGCAGAAGATCGTGCCGGCCCCGATGTTGGCCTTCGGGCCAACCGAGCCGTCGCCCAGATAAGTCAGATGGTTGGCCTTGGCGCCGGCCCCGACCTTGACCTTCTTGACCTCGACGAAGTTGCCGATGTGGGCCTCGGGGCCGATCTCGGCTCCCGGCCGCAGGCGGGCGTAGGGACCGATCAGGGCGCCCTCCCCGACCGACGCGCCTTCCAGGTGGCTGAAAGCCTTGATCACCGCGCCGGAAGCGACGCTGACGCCCGCGCCGAACACCACGAACTGTTCGACCGTGACGCCGGCGGCGATCGCCGTGTCCCACGACAGGTGGACGGTCTCGGGCGCGGGCATGGTCACGCCCTCGGCCATCAGGACGGCGCGGCGGCCGGCCTGCCAGACGGCCTCGGCGGCGGCCAACTCGGCCTGGGAATTGACGCCCTGCACGGCGGCCTCGGGCGCGAAGGCGGCGCGGGTGGCCAGCTTGCGGTCATGGGCGATGCCGACGATGTCGGTCAGATAGTATTCGCCCTTGGCGTTGTCGTTGCCGACGGCTGCCAGCAGGTCGAACAGCTGGGCGCGGTCGGCGGCCAGCACGCCGGAATTGCAGTGCTTGAGGGCCAGGACGGCCGGCTCGGCGTCCTTGGCCTCGACGATGCGCAACAGCACGTGGCCCGGGGCCAGCACCAGGCGGCCGTAGGCGCCGGGATCGGCGGCCTCGAAGCCCAGCACGGCGACGTCGGTCCCGGCGGCGCGCAGGTCGAACAGCGGCGCGATCACCGGGGCGTTCAGCAGCGGGCAGTCGGCATAGGTGACGACCACGTCGCCGTCGAAATCTGCCAGGGCGTCCTTGGCCGCCAGTACGGCGTGGCCAGTGCCCAGCGGCGGATCCTGCACGACGGTGGCGTTCGGGCCAAGGCGCTTGCGGGCGTGCTCGCCGACCTGTGGGCTGTGCGCGCCCACGACCACCACGATGCGCTCGCAGCCCAGGGCCTGCGCGGCGTCGATGGCGTGGTCGAGCATCGGCCGGCCGCCGACCTTGTGCAGCACCTTGGGCGTCGGCGACTTCATCCGGGTGCCCTGGCCGGCGGCCAGGATCACCGCCGCGCGCGGACGGCCACTGCCGTGGGATGAGGTGGTCGTAGTCATGACCAGAGCGACTCCGAAGCGAACCAAAGTTGCATTAGCCGCGCCTTTAGCCGAAAGGCCAGAGCATGTCTCTTCCGCACGCCCACGAAACCGCCCTTCGGGACGCAACCATCGCCTTCGACCTCGACGGCACCCTGGTCGACACCGCGCCGGACCTGGTGGGCGCGCTGAACACCATCCTCGCCGAGGAGGGCCTGCCCGCCCTGCCCTTCGACGACGTGCGCAAGATGGTCGGCCGCGGGGCCAAGGCGCTGCTGGAACGAGGCTTCGCCGCCGCCGGCGCGCCGCTGGACGCCGAGCGCGCGCCCCGGCTGGTCGAGCGCTTCATCGCCATCTATCTGGGCCGCATCGCCCACGAGAGCGCGCCGTTCGAGGGCGTGGTCGAGGTGCTCACCGACCTGAAGGCCGCCGGCGCGCGCCTGGTGGTCTGCACCAACAAGCTGACCCACCTGTCGGTCGCCCTGCTGGACGCCGTCGACCTGACCCGATTCTTCGACGCCGTGGTCGGCGCCGACGACGCCCCCGCCCCCAAGCCCGACCCACGCCACGTGCTGGCAGCCATCGCCGCGGTCGGCGGCGATCCCACTCGGGCGGTGATGGTCGGCGACAGCATCAACGACGTCCTGAGCGCCAAGGCCGCGAACGTGCCGGCCCTGCTGGTCTCGTTCGGCTACACCGAGGCCCCGGTCGAGACCCTCGGCGGAGATCTGTTGATAGATCGCTTTTCCGAGGTCCCCGAGGCCGCAATCTCGCTTTTGGGCTCTTGCGGCGCGGAAAAGAGCGGTCTATAGCCCCCTTCCTCTCGCGGCGGGGACTTCTTCGGAAGGCCCAGCCCACCCGGCGGATGCTTAGCTCAGCGGGAGAGCACCTCGTTCACACCGAGGGGGTCGCAGGTTCAATCCCTGCAGCATCCACCATTTTCCTTCTTTAAATCCAATGCGGTAGCAAACGCCGGCCGGCCATTCGGCCAGCTCTGCGTAAGATGCTCCGCACGGCTTCAACGCGTCCCCTGCCGGCGCGCTGAACGAAACCCGAGGACGGCGCCCTGGCCGCGCCCTCGCATGGATGGGCGCCCGCACCGCCGTGACGCGGCCCGCATATTAGTTTGTCGTTCGGCGCGATAAGTTTCGCGCACGGCCGGGGTCCTCGCCGCCCCGCCCCGTTGCTTCGCCAGCGCCTTCCGCGCCTACTCGCGAAAAATACGAGGGTTGGAAGTGTCCAGGTCAATTGCCGCGACGGCGCCGCGCGCCTCGGTTTCCACGCGTTCGCCGGCGCAGAAGCCCCCTCGCCCGCAAGCCGCGCGCCCGGCGTCCGCCTGGACGCTCATGCTGGCCTCGGCCGCCTTCTGGTTCGAGGGCCATCCGGTCGGCTGACCTCTCGCCATAGACCACGACGTGAAACGGCCGGAGACGCTCTCCGGCCGTTTCCGCTTGTCGCTACATCTTCAGCCGCGCGCCGATCGTGAAATAGCGGCCCATGACGTCGTCGCCGATGGCGTAGCCGTCGCGCAGGCCCGCCCGCGTGCCGTTGAGGGCGTAGGCCCCGGGCGGCGGATCGGCGTCGAACAGGTTCTGGACGTTGAAGAAGAAGTCCGTCCGCCCGGCTCGGGTGTCGGCCTGATAGGTCAGGGTCAGGCTTGTGGTGGCGAAGGAGGCGATCTTGTTGTTCGCCCAGATCTGCGACGGGTCGCCGCCCAGCTTCATGTCGTCGCGCCAGCGCTGCATGACGTCGACCGTCAGGTTCTCCAGCGGCTGGAAGCGGGCCAGCGCCGTCAGGCGCAGCGATGGGCCGGCGGCGGCCCCCAGCGGGCCGAAGGCGACCCCGCCCTGGTCGGTGGTCGTGACCCCCGGCTGGCGGTAGTAGACGTGCGGCTGGAAGGCCGCCAGGAAGCGCAGCGAGGCGGGCCGCTCGAAAGCCGTCGTGGCGTAGTTGACCTCCAGGTCCGCGCCCCAGGTCTCGACCTGGGCGATGTTGTAGTACTTGGTGTACCAGCGCTGCACGACGTTGGAGGCGCTCTTGTCGGCATAGCCGTTGAGGCGGTCCTGCAAGGCGCAGAACGGCGAGGTCCCGCCGCTGTCGTAGCAGGCCCGCTGATAGGCGGCCGTGGCGCCGTTCACCTGGGTGACCGCGTCCTTGACGGTGATGTGGTAGGCGTCCAGCGCCACCGAGAAGCGCGGGATCGGGCTCCAGACCACGCCGAGCGTGGCGGTGTCGCCGATCTCGGCCTTGAGGTCGGGGTTGGACAGATCGACCGAGGCCACCGTCGGGCTGAGCGTCGTCAGCAGATCCTGGGTGCTGACGGGCACCGAATTGACCGGGGCGAACAGCTCGTAGAGCGTCGGCGCACGGATGTCGCGCGAACGGGTACCGCGTAGGCGCACGGTGTCGTTCAGACGCCAGTCGAGGCCCAGCTTCCAGGTCCAGTAGTCGCCGCTGGTGTCGTAGCTGGTGAAGCGGGCCGCACCGTTGATGCTGAGCGCGCGCATCAGGGGCAG
This sequence comes from Caulobacter sp. GW821-FHT10C03, assembly GCF_059415485.1. Classification (NCBI taxonomy): domain Bacteria; kingdom Pseudomonadati; phylum Pseudomonadota; class Alphaproteobacteria; order Caulobacterales; family Caulobacteraceae; genus Caulobacter; species Caulobacter sp. GW821-FHT10C03. The sequence continues at coordinate 121,303 of NZ_JBWKNI010000007.1, forward strand.
GTCCTTGACCAACGGCACGTCGGCTTCGAGCGCGGCCTCCTTGACGGTCTGGCTGACCTTGGGGCTGCTGGCGAAGGTCTGGGTCCACAGGGCCGAACCGGCGGTGCAATTGTAGCGGATGCCCGTGCAGTTCACGACGTCGGACGGCAGAGCGTCGCTGGAGGACTCGAAGCTCAGCTTGCGCCACTCGCCCGACAAGGCCAGGCCCACGGGGCCGGCCCAGGTGCTGAACGGCGAGCCGTCGATGTGGCCCGACACCGAGTCCATCACCGTGCGCGCGGTATAGTGGGTCTCCTGGAAGACGTAGTCGATGGCCTCGGCGCTGGCGGCGGTGGGGCCGAAGACGTTCAGCGGCGCGCAACCCTGGGCCAGGCTAGGATTGGTCAGGGCGATGTTGCAGACGATCTTGCCGCTGGACGGGTCGACGACGGCGTCCAGAGCGGCGGCCAGGCGCTGGTTGTTGAGGTTGTTGGCCAGGGTCGTGCCCAGGCGCGTCTGGCCATGGGTGAAGTCGACGCCCCACTTGTAGTCGCCGAGCGAACCGTTCAGCCCGCCCATGTAGATCCACTGCCGTGACTTCGAGCGCGCTTCCAACCTGCCGCCGCTGCTCATCAGTTCGCTAAGCCGGAAGGTCGACTGGTTCGCGCCGGCCAACTGCGCCTGGTAGGTCGGCGACAGGAAGGCGTTGGTCGAGCTGAGCGTGACGTTGGTCAGCCGGACGTAGTCGGAATAGTTGGCGTTGGTCTTGAGGTTGCCGCCGACCTGCAGATAGCCGTGGACGTTGTCGGTGAGGTCGTAGTCGACGCGGCCGAACAGCTGGTGGCCCTTCATCGGCGCCAGCAGCGAGGAGTCGTAGTAGCCGCCGTCGCCGCCGACCTGGAGGGCGGACGAGCCGGTGGCGGTCCCCGGGACGAAGGCCCGCAGGGTCCCGTTCGTGGCGAAGGTCTGACCCGACAGCGCGCCGCTGGTGATCAGGCCGCCGAACGGGAAGCCAGCCTGACGCAGATCGCTGTAGAGCACATAGGGATTGGCCGCCGTGCCGGCTCCGGCCACGCCCCAGACGTTCATCCAGTCGCGGTCGGAGCGGTAGGCGATGCCCTTCTCGTCGCGATACTCGTAGCTGGCCTCGACATGGCCACGACCGCCGGCGAAGCGGGTTCCGGCGGCGACGCCGACATCGACCTTCTCGCCGTCGCCCTGCTGGGAGACGCCGGCCTGGGCCAGCATCTTCAGGCCCTCGAACTTCTTGTCGACGATGTAGTTCACGACGCCGGTGACGGCGTCGGAGCCATAGACCGCCGAGACGCCGCCGGTGACGGTGTCGACCCGCTGCACCAGCATCTGCGGGATCAGATCCACGTCGACGACGCCGTTCAGCAAGGTCGGCGGCACGCGCAGGCCGTCCAGCAGGATCAGGGTGCGGTTGGCGCCGATGTTGCGCAGGTTCAGCTGGTTGGCCGAGGCGTTGCCGGCCCCGACGCTGCCGGTCGAAGTCGGATTGACCCCCGCCCCGCGCGAACCGGCGAACACCGGCAGGACGTTCAGAGCCTCGGCCAGACTGCCGGGGGCTGCGCGCAGGACGTCGTCGGTCTGGACGACGGTGACGGGCGACGGGCTGGCGTCGCCGTTGCGGATGACGCGCGAGCCGGTGACGACCACGGCGTCGACCGTGGTCTCCACGGTTTCGCCGGCGGGCGGCGTTTCGGGCGGATTGGTCTGGGCGAAGGCCGAAGTGGCGAGCGCAAGCGCGCTGGCCCCGGCCAGAAAGACGGCGGTCCTTCCGAGGTTCTTCATCGTTCCCTCCACGCCGTATCCGCTGCCCGGTCGGCCTGTTCTTATGGTTCGCCGCGTTCATTGACGCAGCGTCAGGAGGATGACGCGCCTTCGCCTCGCCCGATGATTGCTTTACCGGACAGGCCTATTCATTTTTCACCGCCGCGACCGGCCGGAATCTCAAGAAATATTCTGTGACGACTTCACAACGACGAACGCCGACGCGTCCGGGCCGCGAGGTCCGGGCGCGCCGGCGTCGAAGCAACCGAGATGATCTGGATCAGGCGCCGAGGCTGGCGGTGAGGTCGTCGAACAGTTCGTCGACCGACAGCTTGCGCGGGATGATCTTCTGGTCGAAGGCCCAGTCGATGGCCAATTGCAGGCCCTTGCGGTTGGCCTCCAGACCGAACGGCGGATAGACGGCCGGCGGGCCGCCCTCGGTCAGGGCGCGGCTCTCGACGATCATCCGGTAGATCTCGCGAACCACGTCAGGGCGCTGCTTGGCGACATCCTCGTGGACCACGAAGATGTGGTTGATCGGCACGACCTGCTCGCGCTCGAACCAGGCCTTGGCGGCGTTGAACGGGTCCGGCACCAGGTACTGCACGCGCGGATCCTTGGGCAGGTCGACGCCTTGCAGGGTGGCGGCCAACTGCCCGTCCAGCATCATCTGACCGATGTCCGAGCCCTTGGGCAGGCGCACGCAGTTGGCGGGATCGCTGTATTCCTCCAGGTGGCCGTCGCCGGTGGTGCGCCAGGTGACCTTGTCGAGATCGACGCCGTATTCGTGCTGGAGCACGCCGCGGATCCACAGGCCGGTGGTCTGGGCGTAGGTGCGCACGCCCACTTCCCTGCCCTCGATGTCCTTGGGGTCGAGGTGGCCGAGCTCCTTGTTGAAGCCGGCGCAGTGGTGCTGGAAGCGGCCCGAGATCGGGGCCGGCAGCAGCAAGTAGGGCTTCCCGTAGCACTTGGCCTGCAGGTAGGTGACGATCGCCAGCTCGCCGGCGTCGTACTGGTTGCGGCGGACCATGTCCTTGAAGCCGTTGTGGGCCTGTTCGGGGCCACAGAAATCCAGGGTGACGATTTCGGACGTCACCCGGCCGTCCTTCATGGCCTTGGTCACCGGATAGTCGGCCAGGTTGGTCTTCAGAGTCAGCACTTCGGCCGCAACGTCGCTCATGACGCGGTCCCTCCCGGTTCGTTCTTAGAGTTTGACTTCGATCAGCACCGGGCCCGCCTCGCGGGTGGAGTTGATCATGGCCTGGGTGAAGTCTTCCGCCGTCTCGACGCTGACCGCCGGCACGCCCATGCTCTTGGCCATGGCGACCCAGTCGATGGTCGGATTGCCGATGTCGATCATCGACAGGGCGCGCGGCCCCGGCGCGGCGCCCGCGCCCATGTTCGAGTATTCGGCCTTGAGGATGGCGTAGCTGTTGTTGGCGAAGATGATCGTCGTGACCGGCAGGCCTTCGCGGGCCTGGGTCCACAGCGACTGGATCGTGTACATGGCGCTGCCGTCGCCCACCATGCAGAAGGTCCGGCGGTCCGGGCAGGCCATGGCCGCCCCCGTCGCCACCGGCGTGCCGTAGCCGATCGAGCCGCCCATGTTCTGGATGGTGTCGTGCGGCCGCGCTCCGGCGGTCAGGCCCATCGACTCCCGGCCGGTGGTCAGGGACTCGTCCACCAGGATGCAGTTTTCGGGCATGGCGTAGCTGAGCGCATGAGCGATGCTGACCGGGTTCAGCGCGCCCTGCGGGGCCGCCTGCTCCGAGCGCGCTTGCAGCACCGGGTCGGTCTTCAGCGCACCCAAGGCCTCGGCCAGCATTTCGAGCCCGAGGATGCTGTCCTCGTCCTTGGCGACCAGTTCGTGCACCTGGCAACCGGCGGGCTTCAGCACGCTGGGCTTATCAGGATAGCTGAAGAAGGCGATCGGCTCGCCGGTCTCGACCGTGACGATGTGCTTGAAGCCGCTGAGGAAGGTCACGGCCTGGTTCACGGCGTAGGGGATGCGCTCCAGCGGCGTGCGGCCCGCGCCACGCTCGATGCGGACGCTGAAGAACTGGGTGGCGATGCGGCAGCCCGTGTTGGCGGCGACGCGGCCGGCCAGATGCAGCGAACGACCCCGCATGGACTTGCCGCCGAAGATGATCAGGGTCGGCTCGCCCGAGCGCAGGACCTTGGCGATGTGCTCGACCTTGTCGGCCGGCGGCGCGCGGCGGGTCGGCTCGCGCTTGGGAAGCTTGGGAACCTCGCCCGCCTCGCCCCAGCTGGCGTCGCCGGGCAGGATCAGGGCCGAGACCAGGCCCTCGTTGGCCTTGGCGACGGCGGCGGCGGTGTCGGTGGCGATGGACTCCGAGCTGTCGGTGGTGCGCACCCAGTGGCACAGCGGCCTGGCCAGCCCCTGGATGTCGGAGGTCAGCGGCGCGTCGTACTTCAGGTGCGAGGCGGCGTGCTCGCCGATGATGTTGACCATGCCGACGCCGGCGCGCTTGGCGTTGTGGATGTTGGCCAGGCCGTTGGCGAGGCCTGGACCCAGATGCAGCAGGGTGGAAGCCGGCTTGTCCTTCATCCGGGCCCAGCCGTCGGCGGCGCCGGTGGCCACGCCCTCGAACAGGCACAGGACGCTGCGGATGCGGGGATTTTCCAGCGCCGCCAGGAAGTGCATTTCCGAGGTGCCGGGATTGGCGAAACAGACCTCGACGCCCTGGTCGGCCAGCGTGTTCACAAGGCTTTCGGCGCCGTTCATGGTCACTCCCCGTTCCCCGGCGATTACGCGGCCGGGTGTTGTTCGATCATGGGAAGTTGAGACCACGGCGAAGGGGGCGGCCTCCAATCCAATCGGGCCGGAAAGCGATAGATTTCCGGGCGTTCTCAGCGATGCGCCCCAGCGTCCGGATGGTGTCGGCGCTCAAAGCGTGCAGGGGATGGCTGATACTTGCGCCAAGCCGCCATCAGGCCAGAATGAAGCCATGCACACGCTTTACGACGACATCATTTCCCGAATACCCGAGCCGCCGACGTGGTGGTTCAATGGCGTGCCGCGATATAAGAAATTCGAGCCCGACGCTCTTGGTGTTGGCCACGAACGGAGGGCTCTGGCTCGGATCGCCTGCCAGGATTGCCGCACCGAATTTCTAATCGGCGTCGAAGGCGGCCATTTCGAAAGCGAGGCGCTCGCTGAACTGTATTCCGGCGACCTGAACGTCGGCGATCCGCCCCGGCACGATCATCCCGATGGAAGCCGATGCGCCGGCGAGACAATGGGCGCGATCCAGCTTGAGGTCCTCGAAGCATGGGAGCGCACGCCAACCTTTCCTTGGGCATGGCGCCGCCGCCCCGAGTATGAAGGACGCGTTCTCGATACCGGCGGCTATTAGCGTCGCCGCCCGCTTCTCGTCATTCCACATCGAAAATGACGAGAAGCCGGGCCCTGGACGCGCTGCCTACGCCTAATACCCCGCCAGCTCCTTGCCCTTGCCGACCACGCCGTAGGAGCGCTGCGGGGCGGCCATCAGCCAGCGATAGCCTTCCGACAGCAGGCGTTCGAGATTGCCCGCGTTGGTGTGCGGATTGCCGACCGGCACGCCGTGGCGCACGCAGGTCTCGGCGACCTTCTTCATGGCGTCGCGCACGTCGGGATGGTCGTACTGGCGCGGGAAGCCCATTTCCTGGGAAAGGTCGCCCTCCCCGATCAGCACGAAGCCGATGCCGGGCACCTCTTTCAGGATCTCGTCGAGGTTCTCGACGCCCTTGACGCTCTCGATCATCAGCCCGACCAGCAGCTCGCCCTGCGGGGCCAGCGGCCAGACGTCGGCCTTGGCGTAGTAGTCGGCCATCGACAGACCCCAGTAGCGGGCGGCGGTGGCGGGACCATCGCCGCGCACGCCGCGCGGTTCGTACAGCGAGGCGTTCTTGGGGCGGGCGTAGCGGCACGAGGCGACGGCGTTGTAGGCCTGGGCCACGTCGTTGATGTGCGGCCAGATCACGCCGTAGACGCCGCGGTCGAGCGCCTGCTTGGCGTAGGCCTGGTTCATCTCGACGCCGTTGGCCGGCACGCGGACGATCGGGGTGACCTGCGGCGCCAGAGTGGCGGCCGAATGGATCTGCTTGCGGTTCAGCAGGTACTGCAGGGAATCGCCGAGGGCGGCCATGTCCCAGGGATTGTGCTCCATCTCGAACACCAGGCCGTCATAGGGCGAGTCCGAGAGGTCGATGGCGCTCTGCTTGTCGGCCTTGGCGAAGCAGGTGAAGGCGGGCTTGCCGGCTTCCCAGGCGCGGATGACGCCGTTCAGGCGGGTGTCGGTCATGGTTCTTCCCCGTGGTTTCTGTCCGACTGAGCTAGACCCGCGCGGCCGTCTCGCCCTGATCGATGAACCTTCCCCGCCGATAGAAAAAGCGCGCGGGAGCCGGTCAAGCCCCCGCGCGCGAGTCGTCCTCATGCGCTTCGAGAAGAGGATCGGGAGAGATCAGGCGGAGACGGCGGTCTCCTCGGGGTTCCAGTACATGAAGCCCATGCCCTCGCCCGTGCCGGCGGCGGTGCGCCAGCAGGGCACGTAGTCGACCAGGGTCATCTGCGCGCCGGTCTGCTGCAGGGCCATCATGACGATGCTGTAGATCTTCACCTCGGAGGTGCCCGACTGGTAGTAGCCGTCGGGGATCGCGGCCAGGCCGTCGTAGTCGTAGGCCGCCAGCTTGCCCATGACGTCGCGATCGAATTCCTCGTCGTTGACGAAGTGCGACAGCCCGCCCGAAGCGATGATCGCCACGCGCACGTCGGCTGGCCAAGCCTCGATCGCCTCGCGCAGCACGCGGCCAAACTCGATGCAGCGGCTCATCGACGGCTGGGTCGGCGGATAGAACAGGTTGAACAGCACCGGCACGTGCGGCGGCGGCTGGTCGCCCATGATCTGGTGATAGACGAAGCTGTAGGCGTGCGGCACGACCGGATAGTCCGGCTTCATGCCCTGGCGCTGCTCCATCCAGACGTTGTCGGGCCAGGCCTGCAGATCGTTAAGATCGAAGCCCTCCTTCTGGAAGGCCTTGATCAGATAGGTCGCCAGCTCCGGATAGGCCTTGTGCACGACGTGATGGTCGGGCGCGTAGACGGGACGCTGGGGCGGGCCGTTGTGGACGTCTTCGCCGGTGTAGATCGTGATCGACGGCGACTGGTCGGGCCAGATCTCCTTCTGGTCCTTGCCCAGCACGATGGCCACGTCGATCTTCGCGCGGCCATAGGCCTGCGCCATCTTGTCGAGCGCGGCGCGGCAGCGGCCGGCGCGCTCGGTGCGCTCCTCGATGGTCAGGAAGGGCTCGAAGACCGCCCCGCGATGAGCCTCCAGTTCAGGATAGGTCCAGGTGCGGTTGCGGAACCACAGCTCGGGGTTCTTGCGGTCCCGCTCGCCGTTGGTCAGCCAGTCCTCGGGCGCCTGCCCCAGCATGCCGCTGTGCGGCACAGCCATGCCAAATACGATCTTGGCCATACGCGTCTCCTTGATCGGCGAGGCCTAGGGCTGCCGCCCCGGACCCGCCAATTCGTTTCAGGCCCGGCGTGATCGCTTCACGCCGGGATATTCAGATCAGACCATCACGCCCTCGGGCACCTTCGGGGCCCAGTCGCGGCGCAGGACGAACAGGGTCGTCAGGGCGCCCAGCAGCAGGAAGGCGAAGATCACGTACATCGGCACGGCGTAGCCGCCGCTGACGTCGAGCAGCCAGCCCGACAGGATCGGCGCGACCATGCCGGCCAGGCTGACGGCCACCTGCTGGATGCCCGTGACCACGCCGACGGCGGGCTTGGGGATCAGGGTCAGGCGGCAGAGGGCCAGATTGTTGGCGGTGGCCAGGCCCAGACCCGACAGCGAGAACACGTTCCAGAACAGGGCCAGGGCCGTGTTCTCGGTCTTGGCGCCCAGGATCACCGTCGAGGCGACCAAGAAGCCGGCGACCACGAAGCTCTTGCGCACCACCACGGCGTCGCCGCCCCTGGCGATCAGCTTGTCGGCCGTCCAGCCGGCGACCAGCGCGACGATGGCGATGCCCGCGAAACTGAAGAAGGAATAGAGGCCCATCTTCTCCAGCGTCAGGCCGCGATGCTCGACCAGATAGGCCGGCATCCAGGTCATGCAGTAGAAGGTGAAGTAGTTGTAGCAGAAGTTGACCACCAGCGTGCCCCAGACGAGCGGACTGGCCAGGATGTTCTTCAGCGGCACGGCCGAGGCCTTGGCCCGCACGGCGACCATGTCGCTCTTGGCCGGCAGGTCGTTCTTGACCCCGAACAGCCACGGCACGAGCCACAACAGGCCGACCGCGCCGGTGATCACGAACATGGCGCGCCAGTCGTAGGCGACGATCAGCCAGGCGGCGACCGGCGCGCCGATGGCCGGGCCGAACTTGTTGCCCAGCATGTAGAGGCCGACGGCCGTGCCGCTCTGCCCCTCATGGAAGTTGTTGCGGATCCAGCGGTAGCTGGCCGGCACCACCACCGCCTCGGCCGCGCCGACGATCAGGCGCATGACGATCAGGGCCGCCAGGGTGGTCGTCAGGCCGGTCAGGGCCGAGGCCAGGCACCAGAGCACGAAGCAGATCGTGTAGGGCACCTTGACGCCGTAGCGGTCGACCACCCAGCCCATCGGGATCTGCAGGGCCGCGTACGACCAGAAGAACGCCGAGTTGATCCAGCCACGGTCGAGGTTGGAGAGGTGGAAGTGCGCCTTGAACGAAGGCACCGCCAAGGCCGACGAGATGCTGGTGCGGTCGACGAAGGCGATCAGCGCTCCGGCGGCCAGCAGCGCGAGGATCGCCCACCGCTTCCAGGCGGCGTTCTCGACCGCCGTGACCCCGGCGGGGGCGGCCGTCGCGGCCGGATCGATGCTGGCCATGTTTTCCTCCCGAGCGTTTGTCATCTTATTCGCCCAGCTTCGGATACAGCGTCTGGGCGGTTTTGCCGAAGACCCATTCCTGGTCGGCTGGCGAAAGCTGGGCCAGGCGCTGGCGGGCGGTGTCGAGGATCTCCGACAGCGTCCCCGGCGAGGTGGGGAAATTGGAGCCCCAGGCCAGGCGCTGGGCGCCGAACACTTCGACCAGCTTGGGGAACCAGGTCTCCGGCGTGGCCGAGCCCTTGGTGCTGTCGCCCATGATCCGCGGGGTGAGCTTCATGTAGATCGACGGCAGATCTGCCAGGTCGAACAGGCTCCGGGCGGCGGCGTAGGGAGGGCCGTCGGCGACCTCCGGCCGGCCCAGGTGGTCGAGGATGATCGGCACGTTCGGAAAGCGTTCGGCCAGGGCCCGCACCTGCGGCAGGCCGACGGGACCGGTCTGGATGCACATGGTCAGGCCCAGTTCCCCCAGCAGCTCCCAGGCCGGATAGGCGCTTTCGTCCTCGAGCTCGGTGGGGTCGAAGTCCTTGGTGCTGCCGCCAGTGAAGATGCGCAGGCCGGCCAGGCCCTTGCCGGTCCAGGCCTTGATGGTCTCGACCGCGTCGGGCGCTCGCACGTCGACCGAGCCGACGGCGATCAGGCGGTCCGCGTACCGATTGCAGGCGTCGACGACGTAGCTGTTGTCGAAGCCGTAGGTGGTGGAGGAGTGCACGACGGCCGCCTTGGCCACGCCCGCCTCGTCCATGGCCGCGATCAGGGTCTCGACGACGCAGGGCCGCTCCTGCGACCAGTCCGAGCGCTTGCCGAACAGCGGCGCCGGCGGATAGCGGCCCTCGTCATCCGAAATCACGTGCGGATGGATGTCGATCACCGAGGACATAAGCGCTCCCTAGACTGGCCTCCGGCGGGTTGTTCGCCGCCGTTGTTTCGAGGGCCATGGAACGCGAGATCGCAGGCTGGGAGCAGTCGAAGCTATGCGGCGAGGTATAAGTTTCGGGCCGCTCCGAAAGCCCGCCGGAACGACAAAGGGCGCGGCGCGGATCACCCGCGCCACGCCCTCCTAGCACCTTGATATGCTAGCCTATTTCCCCTGCGCCTTCAGGTGGGCGTCGAGGCGCGGATAGACCCGTCGGGCGTTACCTTCATAGATGTTGAAGCGGTCCTCGTCGGTCAGGCCCACGCAGGCGTCGACATAGCGCTTGGTGTCGTCGAAGTAGTGGCCGGTGTCCGGATCCTTGCCGCGGACGGCGCCGATCATCTCCGAACCGAACAGCACGTTCTTCGACGGGATGACCTTGGTGAGCAGGTCCACCCCCGGGTGGTGATAGACGCAGCTGTCGAAGAAGATGTTGTCCAGCAGACCTTCCAGCGGCCGGTTGGCCATCTCCAGCGACATGCCGCGATAGCGGCCCCAGTGGTAGGGCACCGCGCCGCCGCCGTGCGGGATGACGAGGCGCAGGGTCGGGAAATCCTTGAAGAGGTCGCTCTGCAGGATCTGCATGAACACCGAGGTGTCGGCGTTCAGGTAGTGGGCGCCGGTGCCGTGGAAGTTCGGATTGCACGAGGCGGCCACGTGCACCATGGCCGGCACGTCCAGATCGCACAGGGCCTCGAACAGCGGATACCACTCGCGGTCGGTCAGCGGCTTGCCGGTCCAGTAGCCGCCGGTCGGGTCGGGGTTCACGTTGGCGCCGACGAAGCCCAGTTCCTCAACGCAGCGGCGCAGCTCGGGGATCGAGTTGGCCGGCGGCGCGCCGGGCGACTGCGGCAGCTGGCAGACCGGCACGAAGTTGTCCGGATAGATCTCGGTCACCCGCTTGACCAGGTTGTTGGAGACCTCGGCCCATTGCAGGCTGGTGCGCTCGTTGCCCAGGTGGTGGCTCATCAGGCCGGCGATCGGCGAGAACAGGGTGACGTCGGATCCCCGCTCCTGCTGGAGCTTCAGCTGGCCGTTGCCGACGCCTTCGCGGATCTCGTCGTCGCTGACGTGAGCCTCGGAGACGGGCGGCGCGGTGGAAGGGCTGTCGGCGGCGTCGACCTGGCGCTGGCGCCAGTCGCGGAACGACTTCGGAACGGTGGTGAAGTGGCCGTGGCAATCGATGATCATGGTCGTGTCTTCCCCAACGCTCACTGCTTGTCCGGATCGACGAACAGGTCGTCGATGCTCATCCGCTTGGGAGTGAGTCCCTGGGCGAAGGCCGTGCGCTCGAGCGCCTCGATGGTCGGACGATTGGCCTCGACGCCGTAGGGCAGCGGGTCGGGACCGACGATCTCGGTCAGCTTGACGTACTTCTTCTCGGTGGCGTTCTGCGGACCATCGGCGCGCACGCGTTCCAGCCACTCGTCCTTGGCCTGCTTGAAGGCCTTGTACAGCGACTGGGCCACCCACGGATGCTCTTCCAGCACCGAGTCCTTGACCACGATGGTGCCGTGCATCGGATAGACGCCGGTGCGGCGGAAGTAGTCGGCCTCGAGCTCGGCGGCGTTGGGCAGCAGGTCCGGATAGTCGGCCTCGACCTCCTGCCAGCCGCCGGTCGGGGCGCCGGTGCGACCGATGCCGGCCGCGCCCTCGACGCCCGCCGACAGCTCGCCATCGGCCATCATGTCGGCCAGCGGGCGGGTGGCGTGGATGACGTTGCCCGGGAGTTTCAGCTCGCGAACGTGCTCCTCGTCGTCGACCACCCAGGTGACCTTCGAGGGATCCAGGCCGCAGTCGTCCATCAGGGCCTGGCGCAGCCAGACGCCGGTGGTGACGGAGTAGGCGCGCACCCCGACCTTCTTGCCTTCCAGGTCCTTGGCCGTGACGATGCCGGCGTCGGGGCGGATCAGCATCCCCGAGTGGTGGAAGCGGCGGACCACGAAGATCGGCAGCGCCTTGAACGGCGCGCCATAGGCCCGCGCGATGATGTAGGTCGTGGGCGCGATCTCGCAGACGTCGAACTCGACGTCGCGCACCATCCGCCGGAACGCCCCGATCTGCGGCTTGACGGTAATGATCTCGGCCTCGACGCCCTCGATGGGGATCGAGCCGTCGCGGATGGCCGACGTGTGCGGATGTTCCGCCACGGCGATCTTAAGGGGCACCTTCTTCCCGGCCAAAGTTCCTCTCCTTGGATCTGTCTGTATCCGGGGAATGGCCGGCGGTCATCGGACCAAGGCGTCGTCCCCGTTCGCACCGACAGAGGCGTTGACGCTCGAACGATCGCAACCGACGCACCGCGAAACCTTGAGGGCGCGCTCCATTTCCTATCGGCGGCGTGCGAGGCCCGCGATAGGTTCGGCGCGACGGGTGATAAGTTTTGCGCCTCGCGGCGTCATAGATCGTGCGCCTGGAGACGGGTTTCTTATCACCCCGGAGATCCACTTCAGCGCAAACGCACGCGTTTCGACCGCAACAAAACACCCTGGCCAAGAGCCCGGAATGATTGTGGAATTCCCGATGTTTTTCGCTGTTTTCGCTCTTGAGATGGAGGCCTTCAAAGGCGTCGTTATGGCCGGATCGGCACCCGAACCGACCGTATTCGGCCCCTTCCCGCCCGACTTGCACCCCGATTGATTCCTGTTACCCGTTGGCGATCGGAGGAAGAAAAATGATCGACATGGATCCTGAACACAGGGCCGCGTCGCTGAGCTTTCGCCAGCTGAAGCTGTTCGAAAGCGTGGGGCGGCTTTGCAGCGTCCGCAGGGCGTCGGAGGAGTGCAATCTCTCCCAGCCCGCCGTGACCCAGGCCCTGGCCAAGCTGGAGCAGCAGATCGGCGCCGTCCTGCTGGAGCGCCGCGCCAGCGGCAGCTACCTCAACGAGCTGGGCGAGATTTTCCACCGCCGCACCACCCGCCTGTTCGAGCAGTTCGAGCAGGCGCTGACGATCCTGGGCGTGCCAGAAGACACCGCGCCGGTGATCGCCAAGCGCATCTCCCGCTCCCAGGCCCGCAGCCTGATCGCCATCGTCGAGAGCGGCTCGTTCGCCCAGGCGGCGCAGTCTCTGGAGTTGTCGCAGGCCTCGCTGCAACGGGCGGCGCGCGACCTGGAGGGCAACCTCAAGAAGTCGATCTACTACCGCACCGCCGCCGGCGTGATGGTGACGCCGGCCGGGGTCGAGTTCGGCCGCCGCATCAAGCTGGCCACCCAGGAGATCGAGTGGGGCATCCAGGAGATCGAGGCCGCGCGCGGCAGCGTCGCCAGCCAGATCGCCATCGGGGCCATGCCGTTCGGCGGCAGCATGCTGCTGGCCTCGGTGCTCGACGCCTTCGTGCAGGCCAACCCCAAGGTCGATGTCAAGATCGTCAACGAAAGCGCTTCGGAGATGCTGAAGCGCTTGAGAGACGGCGAGGTCGATTTCGTCATCGGCCTGGTGCAGGAGACCACGGCCGACGATCTGGTCAACGAGGCCCTGGCCCGCACGCCCTACACCGTCGTCGCCCGCCGCGGCCACAAGCTGGCGCGGCAGGGCGAGATCAGGCTCGAGGACCTGCTGCAATACGACTGGGTGGTCGGCACGCCCGGCTCCAGCCGCCGGGCCTGTTTCGAGCGGATGTTCGAGGGCGGCCCGGGGCCCAAGACCTCGATCGCCACCAGCGCCCTGCCGATCGTCCGCCACCTCTTGCTACGCAGCGACCGCCTGGCGCTGATGACCTCGTACGAGGTGATGCACGAAAGCGACCTGACCGCCCTGCCCTTCGGCCCCGCCGGACCGGCGCCGGCCATCGGCGTGACCATGCGCGCCGGCTGGCTGCCGACGGCCCTGCACCAGGAGTTCATCGACCTGCTGCGCCGTCACACCGCCGACACCACGACACCGACCCTGGTGCGGCACGCCGGCTGACGGTCCTTCCGCCCCTTTCGTCGCCAGCTTGACTGAAGGCGGCTAGCATCGACGCCCGCACAGGTAATCCGGGACACTTCGAACATGCCCATCCAGACCGTGGAACTCGAAACGGCCGACGGCCCGCACCCAGCCTTCCTCCACACGCCCGCCGGCGAAGGCCCTTGGCCCGGGGTGTTCCTCCACGTGGACGAGCCGGACGGCGCGCCCCGAGCGCAGGAGATCGCCGAACGACTGGCGTCGTCCGGATATGCGGTGCTGACGCCGGAACCGGCGACGAACGCCGCCCAACCGTTCGTGTGGTCCAGCCCCGCCGCGTTGCAAAGTCAGGGCGGCGCTTGGCTTGGCCAGCTCTACAACGCGGCGATGATCGGCGTCGGGCTGCTGAACAACGTCTTGGATCCGTCTACCGGGGAGGTTCCCTTCCTGCACCTGAAGGACGGCAAGGCCGCCGTCCATGGCGCGGGCGACCAGACGGCCCGCCTGCAAGAGGCGCTGGTGGAAGCCGGCGTCGAACTGCGGGTCGACCCCTGATCCCGAAAAGCGCGCCGGTTCGCAAAGCCCGGCGCGACCCGCCCCGTTAAAGCCGGACGAAGGAAAAGCATGACCGGTTCCCCACATCGCACGCCGACCCGCCGAGCAGTCGGCGCCGGCGCCCTGTCGCTGCTGACGGCCGGGGCCGCGCGCGCCGCGCCGCCGACCGAGACGCTGGTCTATGTCGGGACCCAGGCCAACGAGGCCGGCCAGGGCGTGGTCGCCGCGCGGCTGGACGCGAAGACCGGCCGGCTGACGCCGCTCGGCGTCGTGGCCGAGATCGCCCGCCCGACCTGGGTGCTGGCCCATCCCTCGCGTCCGGTGCTCTACGCCGTCAGCGAGACCGGCGCCGCCGACGGCCAGGTGCAGGGCAAGGCCCACGCCCTGCGCGCCGATCCGGCCACGGGTCGGCTGAGCCCGATCTCGACCGTGGACTCGGGCGGCGGCGGGCCGACCCACCTGGCGCTCGATGCGGCGGCCAAGGGCCTGCTGGTCGCCAACTACGCCTCGGGCCATGTCGCCGCCCTGCCCGTCCGCGCCGATGGCGGGCTGGAGCCGCCAGCGTCGGTGCAGGCCGACCAGGGCTCCGGCCCCTCGCCGCGCCAGAAGGGTCCGCACGCCCATGGCTCGGTCGTCGATCCGTCGGGCCGCTTCGCGCTGGTCGCCGACCTCGGGGCCGACCGGGTGTTCGTCTATCCCTACGATCGCCGCGCGCGGCGGCTGGGACCGGCGAGCGCCGGCAGCCTCGCCCTGCCGCCGGGCTCGGGACCGCGTCACCTGGCCTTCCATCCGGGCGGCCGTTTCGTCTTTCTGATCACCGAACTGGTCCCGCAACTTCGCACCTACGCCTGGGACGCCCACAAGGGCCGCCTGACGCCGACGCATGCGACGCCGCCGCTGTCCGAGACGCCCAAGGCCAGCGGCGCCGAGATCGCGATCAGCCGCGACGGCCGCTTCATCTACGCCTCGGTGCGGGTGGAGAACGTCATCGTCGCCTTCGCTGTCGATCAGCGCACCGGCGCCCTGACCGAGATTCAACGCATAGTCTCGGGCGGTCAAACGCCGTGGAGCTTCGGAATCGACCAGACCGGCCGCTGGCTGTTGGCGGCCAACCAGGGCTCGAATACGGTGACCGTCCTGGCGCGGGATCCGGCGACCGGCTGCCTCGCCGCCACCGACCAGTCCCTGGCGGTCGGCAAGCCCATCAGCATCGCGTTCCTGGCCGCCCGCTAGATCGCGCCCATCGACGGACATCCTGTGAAAGCTTCCCCACCCCGCAAGCTCGGCCCGTTCGAGGTCGCCCCGATCGGCCTGGGCTGCATGAACCTCAGCCACGCCTACGGCGCGCCGCCGCCGGCCGAGGATGGCGAGCGGCTGCTGAACCGGGCGCTGGACCTGGGCGTCACCCTGCTGGACACCGCCGCCCTCTACGGCGGCGGGAACAACGAGAAGCTGGTCGGCCGCGCGGTCGGCCATCGCCGCGACGAGTATGTGCTGGCCAGCAAGTGCGTGCTCGACATGGACGGCGCCAGACGGGTGCTGGACGGCTCGCCCGAGGCGATCACCGCCAGCCTGGACCGCTCGCTGCAGCGGCTGGGCGTCGACCATATCGACCTCTTCTACCTGCACCGCCTGGACCGGAACGTGCCGATCGAAGACTCGATCGGCGCCCTGTCGCGCGCGGTCGAAGCCGGGAAGATCCGGGCGATCGGCCTGTCGGAGATGTCGGCCGCCACGCTGGAGCGGGCCCACGCCATCCATCCGGTCGCCGCCATGCAGAGCGAATATTCGCCGATGGTGCGCAATCCCGAGGTGGCTGTGCTGGAGGCCTGCGAGCGGCTGGGCGTCGCTTTCGTGGCCTTCTCTCCGGTGGCGCGGGGCCTGCTGGCCGGCGGCGTCACCAGCGCCGCCTACGCCAAGGGCGACATCCGCGCCTGGATGCCGCGCTTCGTCGAGCCGAACCTGGCCCACAACCTGGTCGCCGTGCGGGCTTTCGACGCCCTGGCCGGCGAGCTTGGCCTGACGCCGGCGCAGCTGTCGCTGGCCTGGACCCTGGCGCGCGGCGAGCATGTGATCCCGATCCCGGGAACGACGAGCCTGGCGCACCTGGAGGAGAACCTCGGCGCGGCTGAAGTCGAGCTTTCGGTCGAGGTGATTGCGCGCATCGACGCGCTGTTTTCCGGCGACGCCGTGCGGGGCCCGCGCTATCCGGCCGAGGCCCAGGCGCAGATCGACACCGAGCTGCTTCCGGACGAGGTGCTGGCTTAGCTTTTTACCGATAGTCCCCCGCGAAGGCGGGGGTCCAAGCAGGCTCTCAGGATGATCTGCAGACGCCCTGCCGCTCATGGACTCGGCTTGGATCCCCGCCTTCGCGGGGATGCTCGGCGGTTGGTGGAAGCGGAATGAGAAAAGGGCGAAGCCTTGCCGGCTTCGCCCTTTCTGCATTCTCGAAAAAGCGGCCGGAAGCGCCCAGGCGCCTCCGGCCAGGCCTTGCGCTAGAACTTCGCGCCCACCCGCAGGCCGTAGGTGCGGGGCGGCAGGTAGGAGCCGTAGTAGACGCCGGCGGTCGAGGTGGCGAAGGCGTAGGACTTCACCAGTTCGTCGGTGACGTTGTTGGCGTAGGCCGTGACCGACCACACGCCTTCCGGCGAGTCGTAGCTCAGGTTCAGGTCGCCCGTGGTGTAGGCGTCCTGGCGGATGATCGGGCTGCGGATGTCGAACAGCAGGTACTGCTTGCTGACGAACCGGGCCCGGGCCGCCGCCGTCAGGCTGCCGCCGTTGGGCAGGTCGAAACGGTGCGAGTAGTCCACCGTCACCGTCGACTTCGGCGACTTGGGCAGCGGATTGCCCGAGAAGTTCCCGCCCGACGAATAGGGCGTGACCGGCAGCACGAAGTCGTTGAACTCCGAATGGGTCAGGGCCGCGACCACGCCGAGACGGTCGGCGGAACTGATGGCCCACTGCGATTCCAGCTCCAGGCCGTACACCGTCGCCTTGTCGGCGTTGTAGGTGATCCGACCCGAGGCGGTGCAGGCCGCCAGGTTGGACGGCAGGTTCAGGCAGCCCAGCTGGCTGGCCTGGTAGTTCTTGTAGCCGTAGTGGAAGGCCGTCAGGTTCAGCTGCAGCGCGTTGCTGAACAGACGGTTCTTCGACCCCGCCTCGAACGACAGCACCTTCTCGGGCTCGTAGGAGTTGGGCGGCAGGCCGTCGTAGTTGCCGCCGGCCTTGTAGCCGGTCGCGGCGGTGACATAGATCAGCGAGCGCTCGGCCAGCTGGTACTCGGCCGAGGCCTTCCAGTTGGTGGCCTTCCACTCGGCGCTGGCGGAGTTGGTGATGTTGGACAGCAGTACGCCCGCGGCGTTGCGCACCTGAGTGCTGCCGGTCTGCTTCTTCTGGTCGTTGGTGTAGCGCAGGCCGCCGGTCAGGCGCAGCTTGTCGGTGACATGCCAGGTGGCCTGGCCGAACAGGGCGCGCGAGAAGGCGTCGATGTCCGGATAGCCGAAGGTGACCTGGGTCGGCGGCGCCAGCAACACTTGGTAGGAGCTCTGGGCCTCGCCCCAGTAGTAGGCGCCGAGGATCCACGAAACGGTCTGGTCGCCGGGCGAGGCCAGGCGCACTTCCACCGACTGCTGCTTGGCTTCCTGGTTCAGCTGGATGCGGCGGTCGCTGGCGTAGAGGTTGTCCAGCTTCATCTCGTGATAGGCCGGCAGCACCGTCAGGGTCGCCGGGCCGAAGTCCCAGGTGATCTCGCCGTGGACGCCCCAGTTGCGGTTGTCGATGTGGGCGCCGGGGTTGGTGGTGTTGGTCGAGCGCGGATCCACGCCGGCCACGTTCAGCTTGTAGGCGGCCGGCCCCACGCCCGTGCGCAGGTCGTAGTCGGCGCCCAGCAGGATCGACAGGTCGTCGGTCGGCTTGACCAGCAGTTGGCCGCGGAAGGCGCGGGAATCCTGGTCCTCGCTCTTGCCGTCGGCGGCGTAGCCGTCGCGCTTCAGGGTGCGCATGGCGACCCGGGCGGCGACCTTGTCGCTGAGCGGCAGGTTGGCCATGCCGCTGACGCCGACTTGGTTGTAAGAGCCGTATTCGGCGCCCAGGGCGGCCTCGAAGTCGAAGCGCGGACGGGCCGAGATCACGTTGATGGCGCCGGCGGTGGCGTTGCGGCCGTAGAGCGTGCCTTGCGGACCGCGCAGCACCTCGACCTGCTGGATGTCGTAGATCAGCCCGCCGGTCGATTGCGGCCGGCCCAGATAGACGCCGTCGATGTGATAGGCGACGGCCGGGTCGCCCTGCGGGCCGTCATTGGTGCTGAAGATGCCACGGATGGCGACGCCGGTGGCGGCGTTGCTGGAATTGATCTCGACGTTGGGAGCCGAGCCTTGCAGCGCCTGCAGGTTCGGCGCGGCCTGCTTTTCCAGGCTGTCGGCGCTGATGGCCGTGACGGCCACGGGGATGTTCTGGACATTTTCGCTGCGCTTCTGGGCGGTGACGACCACCTCTTCAAGCGCGGCGGGCTCGACCGGCGCCTGGCCGGCGGCCTGGGCGTTGGCGACGGCGCTCCAGCCGATCGCGATGCCGGCCCCGGCGAGCAGCGCGGCCTTCAGCGGGCGACGTCCGGGCATGGTTTGACCCCTCATTCGTAACCTCCCTCATATGTCATCGCCCCGCCTCTTTGGACTGGGGTCGTTGATTGGTTCTTGGATCGACGGCCCCGCACACGACCGGTCGCCGACCTGAATTTCGCGGGGTCCGAGCCCCCGGAGGATCGCCAGAGATCAAGACGCGAAGCCTCGCACGCCCGCCGCGACAAGCGACGGAGCCCTGCGCCGAGACGCGCTCTCGATGTCCTGCTGACGATCCTCTGAGGTCTCTCCCGCCCCCGCTGATCTCCGAGTTGAAGTAGATCAGGCGGAAGGCGGAAGAGAGGGATCGAAAACCCGCAGCGCCCGATAGCTTTACCGAACGCCGTTTCCCTTACCCGGCCGGCAGGTACATGGGCATGGAGTCCTCCCACAGGCTGTCGGTCAGCAGGCGCTTGCCCGTGCCGTCGGCGTTCATGACCATGATCTGGCCGTAGGGCTGGAAGGTGTTGTCATAGAGCGCGGCCTCCTCGCGGAAGCCGTACATGCCGGTGCTGAACAGGATGCGGCCGTCGGCGCTCCAGACGGCGTGGCCGTCGTTGCCCCGGTTGGTGGTCAGGCGCTGCAAATCCGAGCCGTCCGGCCGGATCGTGAAGACGTCGAAGTTCACCGCGTCCACTTTTCGGGTGAAGACGATGCGCTTGCCGTCCGGCGACCAGAACGGAAGGTTGTCATAGCCGGTAGTCAGCACCCGGATCTGGCGGGTGTCGAGATTGATGACCCGCAGGCCCTTCTCGCTCTCGCCCCAGACCCGGAAGACGATCTCCTTGCCGTCGGCCGAGTAGCTGGGGAAGCCCGAATGGATCGTGCCGTCGGTCAGCGGCTCGTAGTCGGTCCCGTCGGCGCGCACGCGCATCAGCGTGGCCTTGCCCTTGGCGCGTTCCTGGAACCAGACGCCCATGCCGAAAGTCAGCCACTGGCCGTCGGGCGACCAGCCCGGCATGAAGGCGCCGGCCAGGCCCTTCTTGAGCAGCACCGGGTCCAGCCCCTTGCCCTCGACGTCGAACACCACGCGGCGGTTGGAGCCGTCGCGGTTCATGGTCACCAGCGAGGAATTGCCCTGCTGCTTCTCGGTGATCGCCAGGACGCCGTCCTTGGAGACGACCGGGAAGACGTCGGTGTGCAGGTAGTCGAACTTCGAGTCCCAGCTGTAGAGCGGCTTGAACTGCCCACGGGCCTTGAAGCCGACCTTCTCGTAGATGACGCTCTTGCCGTCGGGCGACCAGACGGGCGAACGCACCACGCGCTTCACCGGGGGCTTGCCATCGGTGGTGTAGAGCCCCTCCTCCGACCCGCCCTTCAGCTGGTAGGCGACGACGTCGGCGCTCAGGAACTGCGGGAAGAGCTTGAAGCCTGGGCCCGAGGTCAGTTCGGTGCGCGCGCCGGTGGTCACGTCGACCGAGACGATCTGCGAGGTGACGCCGCCGACGGTGTCGGGCCGGCGGGTGAACCAGGTGTCTTCCGTGGTCAGTTCGTAGAAGGCCAAGCGCTTGCCGTCCGGCGACCACTTGGGCGAGCCCAGGCAGTAGCCGGGCTTGGAGGCGATACGGCGGAAGCCCTTGCCGTCCACGCCGATGACGTAGATCGACAGCTCCTGGGTGTGCTCCCAGCCCTTGCCCTCGTGGTGGCCGCGCCAGTCGGTGTTGCGGTCGGACGAGAAGGCGATCCATTTGCCGTCGGGCGACCAGGACGGGCGGAAGAAGCCGTTGGGCAGGCTGGGATCGCCCTGCACCTCTGGCGCGCCGGTCAGGTTGGTCAGGCGCTTGGTCTTCAGGTCCAGGATCCAGACGTTAGCGACATAGCCCTGGCGGGTCGAGACGAAGGCCAGGCGCGAGCCGTCCGGCGACAGCTCGCCGGAGTCATCGACCGCCGAGCCGACGACCAGCGGCTGGATGTTGGAGCCGTCGAGATTGGCGCGGAACAGGTCCGACTGGCCGTCGCCGTTGCGCTCGGAGGTGAAGACCACCGACTTGCCGTCGGCGCTGAAGCTGGCGTGATAGTCGAACACCGAGTTCGACAGCAGCTTGCGCTCGTTGGAGCCGTCGGCATTGGCGATGTAGAGCTCGGACGACGACGGGCCGATGCGGTTCATCAGCATCACGCCTTTGCCCCTCGCCGGAGACGATGCGGGCGCCGCGGCCATCGCCTTGCCCGCCATCAACGCGGCCGGGACAGCGGCGAGGAAGTGTCGGCGGTCCATGTATTCCTCCTGGTACGCGCCGCCTGTCACGCGGCGGCTTGGTGTTCGTCGGACGGCGTCGGCTCCGTCTTCTTGTTCTTCTAGGCTAAGCCGGAGGAAGGCCCGGCGTGTCGATCACAATTGCGTCCGGCCCTATCCATTTCGGCGCGGAGCCTACTCGACCTGGGCGGATTCGAAGGTCCGCGCCCGGCGCAGGGCCGGGAACCACCAGGCCCAGAGGCCGGTGACGATGATCGCGCCAACGCCGCCGAACACCACCGCCGGCACCGGTCCGATGGCGGCGGCGAGGAAGCCGGACTCCGCCTCGCCCAGTTCGTTGGAAGCCGAGATGAACAGCGACGAGACCGCCGCCACGCGTCCCCGCATCGCGTCCGGCGTCGACAGCTGGATCAGCGACTGGCGGACATAGACCGACAACATGTCGGCCGCGCCCAGCACGGCCAGGCAGGCCAGAGACAGCGGCAGCCAGCGCGACAGGCCGAAGACCACGGTGGCGACGCCGAAGACGGCGACCGAGACCAGCATCTTCACGCCCACATCGTGCTTCAGCGGCCGCCAGGAGAACAGCAGCGCCGTGGCCATGGCGCCGGCGGCCGGGGCGGCGCGCAGGTGGCCCAGTCCCTCCGGCCCGACATGCAGGATGTCGCGCGCGAAGATCGGCAGCATGGCCGTGGCCCCGCCCAGCAGCACGGCGAAGAGGTCGAGCGAGATCGCCCCCAGCACCAGCTTGTTGGCCCGGACGTAGGACAGGCCCTCGATCATCAGCTTCCAGGGCTTGCGCGGCGGGCCGATCGTACGGGCGGCCGGGCGCACCAGCAGCATGCACAGTAGCGACAGGGCGAACAGCAAGGCGCTGACAACGTAGGGAACCGGCGGCGACCAGGCGTAGAGATAACCGCCGGCGGCCGGGCCGAGGATCGAGCCGACACGGCCGGCGATGGCGTTGGTGGCTATGGCCAGGGGCAGCACCTCGGGCGGTACGATGTTGGGGCCCAGAGCGTTCAACGCCGGCATCGAGAAGGCCCGCGCCACGCCGAGAAACACCGCCACGCCCAACAGGGCCGGAATCGTCGCTCCCCCCGACCAGGTCAGCCAGCCCAGGGCGACGGCGCACAGCAGTTGCAGCGAGGTGGTGAGGCAGACGATCAGCCGGCGATCGTAGCGGTCGGCCGCCCAGCCGGTCACCAGGGTCAGGGCGAACAGCGGCGCGAACTGGGCCAGGCCGACGAAGCCGAGCTGAAGCGCGGCGTCCTTGGTGTCCATGGTGGCGCGCGCCAGGTCGTAGACCTGCCATCCGACGACGATGACCAGGATGTTCTGGGCCAGGACCGAACACATCCGCGCCGTCCAGAAATAGCGGAAGCTGGCGAACGCGAAGGGGTGGCGCGGCTGGGCCATCGAATACTCCTGGCCGCGATCGGACGGCGGCGGCGCGCACCTTTAGCGCCGCCCGGACGGGACAGTCACGCCAGGCGCGTCCTTGGGGCGCGTTCTTTCGCACAGAACCGATAGCCGCCGGCCCGTCTTGAATGGCCGGCGTATGGCGCGCCCCCGTACCAAGGACGGCTACGGTAGGAGCCAGGACCATGACCACGGGCGCGGAAGCCGCCGTGCGGATGCTGCAGCATCACGGCGTGAAGCACATCTTCGGCCTGTGCGGCGACACCAGCCTGCCGTTCTACGACGCGCTGGCGCGCCTGGATCATGGCATGGAGCACGTGCTTACCCGCGACGAGCGCAGCGCCGCCTACATGGCCGACGCCTATGCTCGCGTGACCGGCAAGGTCGGGGTCTGCGAAGGCCCCAGCGGCGGCGGGGCGACCTACATCCTGCCCGGGGTGGTCGAGGCCAACGAGTCTTCGATCGCTCTGCTTTCCATCACCTCGGACGTGCCGGTGACCGCGCGCGGCCGCTACCCGCTGACCGAGCTGGACCAGAAGGCCCTGTTTCGGCCGCTGACCAAGTGGAACACCGTGGTCGATCACGTCGGCCAGATCCCGCACGTCTTCCGCACCGCCTTCCGCGCGGCGACCACCGGCCGCCCCGGCGCGACCCATATCGGCCTGCCCTACGACCTGCAGAAGCAGACGGCGGACTTCGACCTCTGGGCCCAGGCCGAGCATGGGTCCTTTCCCGCTTTCCGGACCGGGCCGTCGCCCGATCTGGTGGCGGCGGCGGCCGAGGTGATCCTTGCGGCGAAGCGGCCGGTGTTCGTGGTCGGCGGCGGCGTGATCATCTCGGGCGCCAGCGCCGAGCTGGCGGCCCTGGCGACCTTGCTCGACGCGCCGGTCGCCTCGACCGTCAGCGGCCATGGCGCGATCGCCGACGACCATCCGCTCGCTGTCGGCGTGGTGGGGGCCAATGGCGGGGTGGACCAGACCCGCGAGATCGTGGCGAACGCCGACACCGTGATCTTCGTCGGCTGCCGCGCCGGCTCGACCACCACCGAGCATGGCGAGGTCCCGGGGCGCGACGTGCCGATCGTCCATATCGACGTCGATCCGATGGTGGTCGGGGCCAACTATCGCGTCGAGGCCGGTCTGGTCGGCGACGCCCGGCTGTGCCTGGCCGCCTTAGGCGCGGTCATCGCCCGCCGGCTGGACGGCGAGGCGCGTGACACGGGCTCGGCCGAACGCCTGAAGGCCATGCGTCTGGCCAAGCGCGCCCGGTTCGAAGACCTGGCCCGGTCCACGGATCGCCCGATCCGCCCCGAGCGCGCGCTGGCGGCGCTGCAAGCCGCCCTGCCCCGCGACGGGATCATCGTCGCCGACCCAGGCACGCCCTGCCCCTACTTCTCGGGCTATTTCGACTTCAACGTCACCGGCCGGCGGTTCATCACCAACCGGGCGCATGGGGCGCTGGGCTTCTCCCTCCCCGCCTCGATCGGCGCGGCCTATGGCGCGCCCAATTCCAAGGTGGTGGCGGTGATGGGCGACGGCAGCTTCGGCTTTGCCGTGGGCGAGCTGGAGACCATCGTCCGCAAGCGACTGCCGATCACCCTGATCGTGTTCTCCAACTCCTCGTACGGCTGGATCAAGGCCAGCCAGAAGAGCGGCTATGGCGAGCGCTACTTCTCGGTCGATTTCGGCCGCTCCGACCATGCCCGCATCGCCGAGGCCTTCGGGCTGAAGGCCTGGTCGGTGAGCGATCCGGCTCAGCTGGACGACGTGGTCCGCCAAGCCCTGGCCCATGACGGCCCGACCCTGATCGACGTGATCTCCCAACCGCTGGAAGAAGCCGCCGTTCCGGTCAGCCGCTGGATGGGCTGACCGGCTGCGCCGCACCTAGGACGCCGGATCCCATGGTCGCAGCTTTCTTGCGGCGCGGTTGATTGATCGTCGTTACTCTACCTGCTAGTGGGCGGCGCGTGAGGGGATCCCTAATGCGCAGGAACGGTGCATACGCAGCGCTGTTGGCCTTGGGCATTGCCGCGGCGGCGAGCACGGTGTCGCCGGCGCAGGCGCAGGCGCAGAGCGCGCGCGCCCTGCAGATCGACACGACGGGCCAGTCGCTGGCCACGGCCCTGACCGACATCGCCCGGCGATCGGGACGCGAATTGCTGCTGGCCGCGCCGACGATCGGCGGGCGGGACGCGCCCCGCCTCAAGGGCCGCTACACGCTCGACCAGGCACTGCCGCTGCTGCTGGCCGGATCGGGCCTTGGCCACCGCCGCTCCGCCGATGGCGTCTACATCATCGAGGTCGCGCCGAGGCTGCCGCCGCCAGCGCCAGAGGTTCCGGTCGCCTTGCCCGAACTGCTCGTGACCGCGCGCACCCAGAACAGCGACATCCAGCGCACAGAGAACGACATCCAGCCCTACAAGGTCTGGACCAGTCGCGGCATCGAGCAGACCGGCTCGACCGACATCAACGACTTCCTGCGCGTGACGACGACCGCCAACGCCCAGATCGCGTCGGCGCTGCAGACCCCGGCCGACACCAACGCCAGCAACCGCTCCGAGGTCGACCTGCGGGGTCTGGGCTCCAACCAGACGCTCGTCCTGGTGGACGGCCGGCGGATGCCCGCCCTGCCCTCGGGCGCATCCGCCTCCATCCTGCAATCGGACCTCAACGGCCTGCCGCTCGCGGCGGTCGAGCGGATCGAGGTCCTGAATTCCACGGCCGGCGGCGTCTATGGGTCGGGAGCGACCGCCGGCGCGATCAACGTCGTGCTCAAACGCGACTATCAGGGCGCCGACCTCTCCGGCGCCTACGGGATCACCGACGGCGGCGACGCCGCGACCCGCCGGCTCGACGGGCGCGTCGGCTTTTCCCCTGACGACGGCCGCACGGAAGTGATGGTCGCGTTCGGCCTGCTGCGCGCCGACGCCCTGAGCGCCGGAGACCGCGCCTACAGCGCCAGGGCCCGCACGAGACGTTTCGCGAACGATCCGGCCTCGGCCCTCGCCGACTACCCGGTCAGCCGGTCGATCAACATCTTCAGCGCCTCCGGCGCCGCCCTGGTGCTCGATCCCGCCTATGGCGGCGCCAGCCTGGGCGCGGCGACGACCTTCGCGCCAGCGTCCTACGGCGGCGCGACGACCGACGGCGCCGCCCTGCTGCTGGCCAACGCCGGACGGCTGGACCTCAGCCTGTCGCCGGACGTCAGCGGCGAGCGCCAGACGCTCCTGAGCAAGCGCGAGACCTCGTCCCTGATCGGCAGCGTCCGCCGCCGGTTCAGCGAGGCGATCGAGGCCTATGCCGACCTGCTGGTCCTGCAGAACGACGGCGAGGCGGTGATCCCATGGAACACGTCACAAGCCGTCCGCATCGTCGCGGGCGCGCCGACCAATCCGTTCCAGCAGGACATCTACGTCACCTTTCCGGCGCCCGGCTTCGACCCGGTCGTCCGCAACCGCAGCCGGACGACGAGAGGAACGGTCGGGGTGATCGCGGAGCTGTCGCGCGGCTGGAAGCTCAGCGCCGACTACAGCGCCGGCAGCGCGCGGATCGACGTCGCCCTGACCGCCAGACCGCCGGGGCCGATCGTCTCCACCGCGGTCATGCAGGGCCGAGGCCTTGATGGCGGCGCGGCGCTCAGTCCCCTGGGCGGGCTGGAGGCGCTGCTCGGCGCGCTGGCCAGTCATACCGTCGACGCCGGCTATGCGTTTTCGCAGGTCGACCGCTTCCAGGACCGGTCGATCCGGCTGGCGGGACCGATCCTCGACCTGGGCGGCGGTCCATTGACCCTGTCGCTGACGGCGGAGGACCGGCGCGACCATGTCCCAAGCTCCATCTATCGTCGATGGGACCCGCTGACCGGCCTCGCCACCGAGACGCCGATGACGAGCCTGACCCAATCGGCGCGCCACTACTACGCAGAGCTCCGCGCGCCGCTGACGGACCGACGCGACGGCCCGACCGGATTGAAGGGACTGGAGTTCCAGCTGGCCCTCAGCCGCGAGCGCAACCGGGAACGCCTGGCCGCCAACCTCGCCTCCGAGGACCCACGCTACGCCACGACGAAGGAGGCCGCCCAGACCACCACGGTCTACACCGCGGGTTTCAAGTTCCTTCCCGTCACCGGCGTGATGATCCGAGCCAGCGCGGCGTCGGGCTTCCTGCCGCCTCGGACCGACCAGCTGTGGTCGACGACCGGCGCCTACACCTCGGACCCCGACACGTTCGCGAACTCGTCGCGCTATCTCTACCTGCCGGCCTCGTTCGCCCCGAAGGACCCCCAGCGTGGCGGTGAGGCCCTGGGCCTCGCGGGCGGCTATGACATCGTCGAGGGCGGATCGACGAACCTGCTGCCGGAGCGCGCGCGCAGCCTGTCGGCGGGGGTGGTGCTGACGCCGACCTGGCTGGAGCGGCTGCGGGTCTCCATCGACTACACCCGGATCGACAAGCGGCGGGAGATCGTCAGCGCCAGCGCCCATGACGTGGACTACTTCCTCGACAACGAGGCGCTGTTTCCGGGACGCGTGACGCGCGCGCCGCTCAGCGACGCCGATCGCGCCAAGGGCTTTACCGCCGGGGTCGTCACCGCCGTGGACACCACGGCCCTGAACATCGGCAGGACGCTGGTCGAAGCGATCGACCTGCAGGGCGACTACCTGATCCCGACCGCGCGCCTGGGGGACTTCAAGCTGCGCGCGGCGGCGACCTGGCAGCCGCATCTGAGACGGCGGGCCGATCCGCGGAGCGAGGCGGTCGAAGCGGCGGGCTACGCCGACGGTCCGCTGGTCTGGCGCGCGAACGGCGGCCTGGACTGGGCGAAAGGGGCCACGACGCTCGGGGTGAACATCGCCTTCTACGACGGCTATCGCGTGTTCGACAGCACCGACAGCGCTGACACGGTTGCGAGGAAGGTGTTGCAGCAGGGCGCGAGCCGGGTTCCGCCGCAGGCCTATGTCGATCTCTACGCGACCCGTCGCGTGGCGCTCGAAACCACGGCCGGCGGCCTGCGGGAAGTACAGCTGCGCTTCGGCGTACAGAACGTCCTCGATCACGATCCGCCCCTGATCGCGCAGTCGAGCCCGTCAGACCGCTCCCTGCCCTACAGCCCCTATGGCGACCCGCGCGGGCGGCGTTTCGAGTTCGGCCTGGTCGGTCATTTCTAGGGCTGGGCAAGCCAGGATGAGGGTTCCTGGAAAACCTGCGTTCCCCCCGCTGAAGGCGTCCGCCTGGACGTCCGGACGCGGCCCTGCGCCGCGCCTCATCCCTGGAGGACAGCAAGTGTTCAAGCTCGCGCCAATCGCCTTGGCGACCCTACTTCTCGCGACCCCCGCCATGGCGCAGGTCAAGCCGTTCCCGGCCAGCTTCAAGATCCAGGAAATCGCCACCAACGGCGCGACGATCCACGTCCGCGTCGGCGGTTCGGGACCGGCCGTCGTGCTGCTGCACGGCTATGGCGAGACCGGCGACATGTGGGAGCCGCTGGCCGTCGAACTGGCCAAGGATCACACCGTCGTCGTGCCCGACCTGCGGGGCCTTGGCCTGTCGTCCAAGCCCGCCTCCGGCGGCTACGACAAGAAGAACCAGGGCCAGGACGTGGCCGGCGTGCTCGACGCCCTGAAGATCACCAAGGCCGATCTGGTCACCCACGACATCGGCAACATGGTCGGCTACGCCTTCGCCGCCGAGCATCGCGATCGCGTCGGCCGTTTCGTGCTGATCGACGCGCCGCTGCCCGGCGTCGGGCCGTGGGACGAGATCCTGAAGAACCCGCTGCTGTGGCATTTCCGGTTCGGCGGTCCCGACATGGAGCGCCTGGTCGCCGGCCGCGAGCGCATCTATCTCGATCGCTTCTGGAACGAGTTCTCGGCCAATCCCTCCCGGTTCACCGAGGCTTCGCGCCAGCACTACGCCAAGCTCTACGCCCAACCTGGCGCCATGCACGGCGGCTTCTCGCAGTTCGCCGCCTTCGACCAGGACGCCATCGACAACAAGGCCTTCGTCGCCGAGGGCAAGCTGACCGTGCCGGTGCTCGCGCTGGGCGGCGAGAAGTCGTTCGGGCCGATGATGGCGACGGTGATGCGCTTCGCGGCCAGCAACGTGACCGAGGGCGTCGTTCCGGACTCCGGCCACTGGATCATGGAGGAAAACCCCAAGGCCACCGTGGCGATGGTGCGCGACTTCCTGGACGCCAAGCCGTGAGCCGCCCCGTCGCGATATCGGCCGGCGCCGCGATCCTGCTGGCGACCTTCGCCATCGCGGGCGGCGCTTGGGCCGCGGAGCCCCTGGTTCGCCTGACGCCGTCCGAGATCGACGGCCTGGCCAAGGGCGGCGCCACGGCCGGCACCTCGGGCGTATCGGGCATCCGCACGACGGTCCTGTACGGCGACCCGACCAAGGCCGGCCCCTACACGATCGCGCTGCAAGTCCCGCCCAACACCCGCATCGCCGCCCACGGGCACCGCGACGACCGCACCGCCGTGGTCGTCGCCGGCGTCTGGCGCTTCGGCTATGGGCGCAAGGCCGACGAGACCCTGGTCAAGATCCTGCCGCCGGGCAGCTTCTACAGCGAGCCGGCCGGGGTGGAGCATTTCGCCATGACCGGACCGGAGGGTGCCAGCGTCTACATCTCCGGCTTCGGCCCGACCAGCACCAACTATGTCGAGGCGGCCGACGCACCCAAGCCGTGACGACATCGACCTTGGGGGGCAAGGCCGACGCCTTGCCCCCGGAGTTCGATCGGAACGAGGTTCAGCGCCGCGTGGAGACGAGCTCGTAGGTGTCGGCGTCGCGGGCGACCATCCGGACCGGCAGCACCTGCGACACCGAGCGTCCGAACCGCCTGGCGTCGCCCGTCCTGAAGACGCCGGTGATGCGCAGGGCCGCGACCTTCGGATCGCGGATGACGATCTTGGCTCGCGTGTAGCGGTTCAGCAGGCCGACGGCTTCGGAAAGCGGCTGGTCATGAAACTCCAGAACGCCCTGCTTCCAGCCGAGAGCCTCGTCGAGATCGACCGGCGCCACCGTGCCCTGCGCGCCGTTCCTGGCGGTGAAGGCCTGGCCGGGCGCGAGCCGGACCGGCGGCTCGCTCGCCCTCGCCTGGACCGGGGCCACCGACACGGCGCCTTCGGCCAGCACGACCCGCAAGGCGCCCGGCGTCAGGCGCACGTCGAACTGGGTGCCCAGCGCGGTGACCACGCGCCCGTCGGCGCGAACCGCGAAGGGATGAGCCCGGTCATGGGCGACATCGAAGAACGCCCGGCCGCTCAGCAGGCGCACCTCGCGCCGACCGCCCGAAAAGGCCACGTCGATCCCACTGTCGACGTCCAGCGTCACCCGGGTGCCGTCCGGCAGGTCGACGATGGATTTCTGGCCCTTGCCGGTGACGTAGTCGGCCCGGCCGACGGCGGTGAGCGAAGGCCCCGCCTCGACCGCCACCTTGGCCGGCTCGCCTGAACCGCGGAACCAGCCTTGGTGAACGCCCGTGAGCAGCGTCGCCGACACCGCCAGGACCGCGATCGAAGCCGCGACCGCCCGAGGCCAGAACGGCTTGGCGGCCGGCTCGGGGCTGGCCCGCCGCGCCGCCCGCGCCATGGCGGCGATCAGGTCGCTGTCCTCGGCGTCCTCGAAGACGTCCCAGACCCGATGGGCCTGGATCCAGGCGTCGCGGTTGTCCTGGCTTTCCTCCAGCCAGGCCGCGAACTGCTCGCGCTGAGGCGACTGATCGAGGTCGTCCCGGGCCAGCCAGCGCGCCGCGGCCTGGGCGGGGGTCGTGGCGTCGCGGGTCATCGGGCGTCTCCCGCGTGGGCCATCAGGTGCTCGATAGCGCGAACCATGTGCTTTTCCACCGTGCTGATCGAAAGGCCAAGGCGCGTGGCGATGGCCTGATGGCGCAGGCCGTCGATCCTGCGCAGCAGGAAGATCGTCCGCGTTCGCTCAGGCATGGTCATCAGGGCGGCGGCGGCGGCGTTCAGCGCCTGCTTGCCGGCATAGATGCGATCAGGGTCGAAGTCGTGTTCGTCGCGAAGGCTGGGATCCAGCACCACGTGCCCGTCGGCGTGCCGGACCGCCCGACGCCGGTAGCGGTCGGCCAGGACGCTGGCGGCGATCTGGAAGATGTAGGCGCTGGCGTGATCGGTGTTCGAGGGCGTGCCGCGCACGGTCAGGCGCAGGAACACCTCCTGGACCAGATCCTCGACCTCGACGGGGTTGCGCACCCGGCGTCGGAAATAGGCGGCCAGCGGTCCGCGCATCGCCGACGCCTGGCGGGCGAAGACGTCCGCGCGCGCAGCGGCCTCGGAGGCGTCGGACATGGGCTCCCCTCGCGCCATTCCCATCAGAGACTCCGATCCCTGTCCAACGGCATGTGGCGCGGGCTTTCGAGAGGGCAGAACGCAGCGCCGGCGAAAGTCCTCATCAAAAATATTTCCTGGATCGACCGGCGGGATCACCTGGCGCGCCCTGGTGGCGAATGAGGGTTTTCGTCGCCCGTGCGTAATGCCTCCCCGGGCGGACGCAAGCGACGGTCGCCGACGGAGATGACGATGTGCGACCCCTCTATGGACAAGAAGGACCTCGCCCCAGCGCTCGCTTCTCCGATCGACCTGATGGCGCTGACCGTGCTGGACATGCTGGATCGCGCCGACCGGGCGGTGGAGGTCGATCCCCGCCAGGCCCGGATTCTCATCGGCCAGGCGTCGCGCCTTCTGGCGCCGGCCCGCGACGTCCGCCTCGCGCCGAGGCGGCGTTCAGACCTGATGCTCGCGCCCTGGCAGGAGCGCAGGGTCACGCGCCATATCGACGAGCGCCTCGGTCAACCGATCAGCGTCGCCGAACTGGCCGAAGGCGTCGGCTTCAGCCCCAGCCACTTCTCGCGCTGCTTCAAGAGCAGCTTCGGCGTCGCCCCGCGCGGATATGTGATCCGCAGACGCCTGGAACGCGCCAAGAGCCTGATGCTGCACACCCGCTTGCCGCTGTGCCAGATCGCGATGGATTGCGGCTTCAGCGATCAGGCGCACATGTCCCGCACCTTCCGCGCGATCGTCGGCAGCTCGCCGAACCGCTGGCGGCGTGAGCAGGCTTCGGGCGCGGCGATCTTGATTCCCACAACCCTGCCGAACGTTTCACAAATTGGGAAACAGCGCCTCGAAGGCTGAGGTTTCACTTCATCTCTGAAACATAGGTTTCCAATAGATTTCCAATCGTTTTCGCTGAATGCAGATTGGCCGAAATTCGCCGTTATATAGTCATGAAGCGCACGCTTCCGAATTGACAAACCATCGACTTCGACAAGATTGCCAAAATCGTTGCAGAGATCGCAAAGATCCGCAGCGAACGTGAAGACCGCTCACATAGGCGACGCCGCGATAACCCCCGCGTACGATCGTCAACACATCGAGGCATGACGTCGAAACTTCGGCGCTCGTGTTCTGCCAGCGAGCGCTGCTCCCGACGCAACGAAGCGTCGGCGACCGATCGCCAAGGCCCCGGTGTTTCCACACGCCAGCTTCGATCCAACCGCAACGCCCGCGATCACGGCGGCGTCCGGCGGCTCGACTTGGCGCGTCTCGATTTCGGCCAACACACACCGCGGCGACCGGAGGGGGCGCCGCGCTGAACAAGGGCGGTCACCGCCTGCACTCTCGGAGGGAACTCATGAAGAACGTCCGCAGATCACGCTTCGAAACCCAATTGCTGATGACCACGGGCCTGGCCGCGGCCATCCTGGGCTCGAGCTCGTCGATCGCCCTGGCCCAAGCCGCCCAGCCCACCGATACGGCCAAGGCCGCGCCGGAAGCCACGGTCGAGAACAAGGTCGCGGAAATCGTCGTCGTCGGCACCCGCGCCAGCCTGCAGTCGGCTATGGGCCGCAAGAAGCGAGCGGGGACGATCTCGGATTCGATCGTCGCCGAGGACATCAGCCAGTTCCCGGACAAGAACGTCGGCGAGGCTCTGGGCCGGGTGACCGGCGTGCAGCTGGCCCGCGACTTCGGCGAAGGCAACGCGGTGTCGATCCGCGGCGTCGAGCCCGACCTGAACCGGGTCGAGATCAACGGCATGAGCACCCTGTCGACCGCCGGCAACCTGGCGGTCTACGGCGGCGGCGGCCGCGCCAACGACTTCCGTGAACTGGCCTCCGAGCTGGTCAAGTCGATCGACGTCTTCAAGGGCTTCACGGCCGACATGACCGAGGGCGGTGTCGGCGGCACGGTCAGCGTCACCACCCGCAAGCCGCTGGACTTCAAGAAGCCGACGGTCTCGTTCACCGGCTCGCTGCAGAACCTGGACACCGTCAAGGGCTGGAAGCCGCGTACGAACCTGTTCGCCGCGACCCAGCTGTTCGACGGGCGCCTGGGCCTGATGGCCAACGTCACCTACGACAAGGTCAACACCCGCGGCGACTATGTCCGCAACTCGTCATGGGGCCGCTTCGCCGACTTCGACAGCTCGGCCGACAAGACGGTCGATTACTACTCGACCGCCTACAGCGACCAGATCAACGAACTGGCCCGCGGCGTGACGACCTATGCTGGCTGCTCCAGCCTGACGACGCCGGATTCGACGCAGATCTCGACGACCAACCTGCGCACGGCCTGCCAGAGCCAGTGGTACGACTACGCGCCGCGCGTGGCCCGCTACGGCGTCTGGACCCGCGAGGACGAGCGCCTCTCGGCCGAGTTCACCGCTCAGTACCGGGTCAGCGACAAGATCGACGTCTGGGCTAGCTACAACCGCAATGAGCGGTCGCAGCGCCTGAACGACATCAACTACGGCACCGACTTCACCTCGGCGACGCGCCTGCGCAACGCGGCCTCGGCCAGCGCCTGCTCGTCGACCAACACCACGGCCAGTTCCGTCGTCGTGGACGCCAACCACAACGTCATCCAGTACACCCTGGGCAACTGCCTCACCACCTCGGGCGCCGGCGGCTACAACGGCTTCGGCATCAGCTCGCGCGACTTCGCCTACGACTCGTCGAGCGACTACTACAACGTCGGGGCCAACTACCGTGGCGACCGCCTGCAGGTCGAATTCCAGGCCTCCAGCGCAGAGACCTCGACCGTCTCGCAGACCAACAACGTCAGCGTCAGCTTCGACACGCCCGGCATGACGGTCACCCTCGACCCGACCACCGGCGCGCCGTCGTTCACTTTCGCGACTGGCTACAGCCCGTCGGACGCCTCGGCGATCCGCCAGTGGCAGATCCAGTACCGCCCGTCGAACTCGGCCACGGAAGAGAAGCAGTACAAGATCGACTTCGACTACGAGACCAACCTGCCGTTCCTCAAGAAGATCGAGTTCGGGGGCCGCGCCACCGACTTCTCGACCAAGGGCTACGGCTACGGCGGCTACATCCTCGACGGCGGCACGAACGACTACTCCACCGCCGACGACACCGTCCTCTACACCAACGCGGTCAATTCGACGGCGACGATCCTGAGCACGCAGACGGCTGACCAGACCAGCCCGACCGCCGCCTCGGCGGCCTACACCACCGGCTATTGGTCGACGACTGAGACCTGGTCGCGGGCGTTCTCCAACGCGGTCTTCTCGCAGGCGATGACCCAGCTGCCCGACGCCTTCTACTACGGCGGCGGCTCCCTGCCCTCGACCTGGCTCTATCCGAACTTCAACCAGGTCGCCCAGTACCTCGACACGTCGCACTTCAACCTGAACAACCTGGTGACCACCACCGGCAACGACGGCAAGACCTACGAGCAGATCCCCTACCGGATCGCCGAGCAGACGGACGCCCTGTACCTGAAATTCGACTACGAGTTCCCGCTGTTCGACTACGACGTGGTGGGTAACTTCGGCTGGCGCCGGGTCCATACCAAGACCTCTGGCACGGGCGCTCAAACTCGCAGCGAGACCTATGCGGCGACCAACGGCGGCACCTCGACGACCTATGTGCTGAGCAACTCGATCGCGACCATGACCAAGGACTACACGGTCTGGCTGCCGAGCTTCAACGTGGGCCTGTGGCTGCAGCCCAACAAGCTGTCGGCCCGCGCCGGTTTCGCCCAGCTGATGGCCCGTCCGCGCATGGACTACCTGATGCCGACGGTCAGCTGCACCACCGACAATTCGCCAGACGCCAGCGGCGAATATGACGAACCCAGCTGCTCGGCCGGCAATCCGAACCTGAAGCCCTATCGCGCCAACCAGTACGACCTGTCGTTCGAGTGGTACCCCAACAGCGACACCCAGCTGTCGCTGGGCCTGTTCTACAAGGACATCAAGTCGTTCTACGTCAGCTCGCGCACGCTGATCGGCAAGGTCGACGTCTACGGCGACGGCGTGCTCTACAACTACAATACCTACATCAACGGCCAGGGCGCGAAGATCTCGGGCCTGGAACTGACCGGCAAGACGGCCCTGACCTGGCTGCCGGGCGCGCTGTCGGGCTTCGGCGTCGACGCCAACTACACCTACCAGGAAGCCAAGGACGTCGAGCTCTATTCCACGCTCGACGGCTCGCCGCTGCCGTTCCCCGGCCTGTCGAAGAGCAGCGCCAACCTGACGGTCTGGTACGACAAGGGCCCGATCAACGCCCGTCTCGCCTACAACTATCGTTCGAAGTACCTGTCATCGGCGGCCGACACCTCGGGCCAGCCGGTGTTCAAGGAGCCGACCGGCTATCTGGACGGCAAGATCACCTGGAAGCCGGGCCCGAAGGGTCTGCAGCTCTTCGTCGAAGGCAAGAACCTGACCAAGGAAGAAGAAGTCTCGACGGCCGGCGACATCCGCCTGATCGAGCAAGGCTACTTCGGTCGCCGCTTCTTCATGGGCTTCACCTACAAGTACTAGCCCTCTGAAACCCCGGCCGCGCGCCCCCCCAGTGCGCGCGGCCGAGGCCATTTGCTGCAAGCCTCGATCCGGCCGAACTGGTAAGCCACCCTCACGGAGTCGCTTACGGAAGACCGGTCATGAATTTCTCGACGCTGCGCACGACCAGCAAGGTCACCACCGAGTGGAAGTACGCCCAGCCGACCGCCAGCAAGAGCGGCCTGCTGCAGGTCGACACCGCGCCCGACCACAAGCTCTACTGGGAAGAATACGGCAATCCGGACGGCGAGCCGGTGATGTTCCTGCATGGCGGCCCCGGCGGCGCCTGCGCCCCGCCGATGGCCCGCTTCTTCGATCCCGACCGCTATCGCGTCATCCTGTTCGACCAGCGCGGCTGCGGCAAAAGCCAGCCGACCGTGGCCTCGGCCGGTCCGCAGGTCGCCCTGACCCACAACACCACCGATCATCTGGTCGACGACATCAACAAGCTGCGCGACGCGCTGGGCATCACCGGCCGCATGCACGTGTTCGGCGGCAGCTGGGGCAGCACCCTGGCGCTGACCTACGCCATCCGCCACGCCGACAAGGTGGCCTCGCTGATCCTGCGCGGCATCTTCCTCGGCGCGACCGAAGACCTGCTCTACATGTACCAGGGCAATGCGGCGGCCTTCACCCAGACGCCCTACGCCCTGACCGAGCCCGGCGCCTACATCGCCTATCCCGACGAGTGGAAGGCCTTCGTCGAGGTGATCGCACCGGAAGACCGGGGCGACATCATGGGCGCCTACAAGGCGATCTTCGACATGGTCCCGGCGAGCGAGGCCGAGCGTCGTCGCCAGCTCGAAGCCGCCGTGGCCTGGTCGGTCTGGGAAGGCACGATCTCGAACATGATCCCCGACAACGCCGACGCCGGGAAGTTCGGCGAGGCCGACTTCGCCCTGTGCTTCGCCCAGATCGAGGCCCACTTCTTCGCCAACGGCCTGTTCCTGGAGCCGGACTACATCGTGCGCAACGCGGGCGCGCTGAAGGGTCTCGACATCCACATCGTCCACGGCCGCTTCGATCAGGTCTGTCCGCTGTCGCAGGCCTCGCGCCTGGTCGCGGCGCTTAACGAGGTCGGCGCCCCGCCGGCCAGCTATGTGAAGACCGACGCTGGCCACAGCGCCATGGAGGGCCAGACGGTTCTGGCCCTGACGGCGATCATGGACGGGCTGCCCAGGATCTAGGCCGCCCTGCGGCTCGTCTCGCCGCACATCCGCCGATAGCGCTCCAGCAGCCGGTCCAGCGTCGCGCGCTTGACCGGCCGGCCGTCGCGCAGCTTGACCCAGGTGGTCTCGCTGATGCCGAAGGTGTCCTGCAGGCAGGCCTTGGTGGCCGCCGGCAGGACCCGTCGCAGGGCCAGGAAGGTTTCGCGGTCGATCACCGCGTCGGCCAGACGCTCGGCCATGTCACTTCCCCGCCGACGGCGGCGTGGTCGCCTTGACGAGGTCGAGGCGCGCCTTCGACGGATCCGGACCGACCCTCACGCCGTCATTGGTGAAGTCGATGATCACGTCGCCCGCCGCGTCGTACTTCGGCCAGGCCGGCTGACCGGCGGCGTCAGGCGCGCCCTTGGTTGCGAAGGCGATCCAGTAGGCGTGGGCGGCCTTGGCGGCGGCCGCGTCGGCCGGGGTCAGGGCCGCGCCGTAGCGGGCGTCGACGGTGTCGAACACGAACGGAATCTCGGTGGCGTGCGGGGCGCTCCACCAGCCCTCGCGCTGGCTTTCGGCCACGTAGGAGAAGCGGAACGACCAGACCGGCGCGCCCTGGGCGGCCAGGGTGCGGGCGACCTCGCGGGCCGGCTCGATGAACATCCGGTCGCCGGCGGCCTTCCAGCCATAGACCTTGATGTCGCCGTCGCCGGTCGGGTCGTAGAGCGTCTCGGCCTCGGCGCGCCTGTCGCCGAACGGGGCGAAGACCTGGTCGCGCGTCCCGCCGAAGAAGAAGCCGTCGGCGCCGGTGGCGCCGACCAGCACGGGCGTCTTGGTCCACTCCCCGGCCGCGTAGGCGTCGAGCACCGGCTTGGTGACGAGCTTGCCGTCGACCATCGGCCCGCCGTTCCAGGTGGGAACGCCGGAGGTGGCCATGTTCAGGCCGTCGACTACGGCGTCGGCCGGCAGGGCGCGCAGGGCCGCGAGGGCTTCAGCGCCCTCCCCGGTCACGCCGGCCTTGGCGGCGAAGGCGACGCCGACGCTCTCGGCCGAGCGCTCGCCCGGCGCGGCCTTGATCGGCAGCGAGGGCAAGAGGCGCGGCCGCCCGCCGCCCGACTGGATGATGGCCTTGTCGAACAGGCCCTCGGCCAGGGGCGTGGTCAGCAGGGCGTGGACCGACATGCCGCCGGCCGACTCCCCGAAGATCGTGACGTTGTCCGGATCGCCCCCGAAGGCGGCGATGTTGGCCTTGACCCACTTCAGGGCCGCGATCTGGTCCATGAAGGCGTAGTTGCCCAAGAGGCCGCCGTCGGCGTTCTCGGCGCTCAGGGCCGGATGGGCGAAGAAGCCGAAGCGGCCGACCCGGTAGTTGAAGCTGACCAGCACGACGCCGTCGCGGGCGAAGCGGTCGCCGGCATAGACCTCGGGCGAGGAGCCGCCGTTGACGAAGCCGCCGCCGTAGATCCAGACCATGACCGGCTTCTTGGCCTTGGCCTTGATGGCGTCCTTCGGCGTCCAGACGTTCACATAGAGGCAGTCCTCGGCCGGCTTGACGCCCAGGGGCGCGGCGTCGCCCGGGAACGGGTTCTGCGCGCAGTCGGGGCCATATTCGGCGGCCGAGCGGACGGCGGTCCAGGCCTTGGGGGCCTGGGGCGCGCGCCAGCGCAGCGGACCGACCGGCGGCGCGGCGAAGGGCACGCCCTTGAAGGCCGCGACCGGACCGGTCTCGACGCCTTCGACCGGACCGTTCGTGGTCTTGACCACGGGACCCGCGAGAACGGGAAGCCCGACGGTGAGCGCGAGCGCCAGGCCGGAAACCAGAGACTTCATCACTACGCCCTCCCCTACGGCTTCAGCGTCCGCGCCTTGACCTTGGCGCCGCCCTTCAGGGCCAGATCGGTCGCCGAGGCGCCGACTGCCACCTGATAGTCGCCGCCCGTGACGACCCAACGATGACCCTTGGCGTCGAAGCTGGCCAGCAGGCGCGGATCGGCAGTCAGGGTCACGCGACGGGTCTCGCCCGGCTTGAGGGCCAGCTTGTCGAAGCCGATCAGGCGCTGCAACGGCTTGCCGGCCGCGCCGGTCAGATAGACCTGCGGGGCGTCCTTGCCCTCGACCTTGCCGGTGTTGGCGACGTCGAAGCTGACCGTGACCGTTTGTCCGCCTTCCACCTTGAGGTTCGAATAGGCGAACGAGGTGTAGGACAGGCCGTAGCCGAACGGGAACAGCGGCTTGTCGCCCGTGACGGCGAAGCGGCGGTAACCGACGTCGGCGCCCTCGGTGTAGTTGACGTCGAACTGGGTCTTTTCCGGCAGGCCGCGGCCCGGCAGGGCCTCGCGCGGATACTGGGCCTGCGAGGCCGGGAAGGTCATCGGCAGGCGGCCCGACGGATTGACCGCGCCGAACAGCACGTCGGCGATGGCTTCGCCGCCCTTGGCGCCCGAGTACCAGGCCTCGACCACCGCGCCGGCGTCGTTCAGCCAGGGCATGGAGACCGGGCCGCCGGTCTGCAGCACGACGATGGCGTTGGGGTTGGCGGCCGTGACGGCGGCGATCAGCTCGTCCTGGCCGTTGGGCAGGGACAGGTCGAAGGCGTCCTCGCCCTCGCCCATCCACTGGTTGCCGAACACCACCACGACATCGGCGGCCTTTGCGGCGGCCACGGCCGAGGCGATGTAGCGGCCGTCGTCGAAGGTGACCTTGGCGTCAGGCGCGCTCTTGCGGATCGCGGCCAGCGGCGAGGAGCCGTTGAAGTACTGGCTGCGGAACGGCCCCATCATGCCCTCGCCGCCCAACGGCACGACGCGCTTGGCGCCGCCCGGAGGCACGACCTGCGAGGAGCCGCCGCCCGACAGCACGCCGGCGTCGGCGTGACCGCCAATCACGGCGATCGTCTTGGCGGTCTTGGCCAGCGGCAGCAGGCCCTCGCGGTTCTTCAGCAGCACCACGCCTTCGGTCGCCGCAGCGCGAGCGGTCTCGGCGTTGGCGTCGTAGTCGATGGTCCCGCCCGAGGTCACCGGCTTGTCGAACAGGCCGGCGGCGAACATCGAGCGCAGGATGCGGCGGCTGGCGTCGGCCAGGCGCGCGGCCGGGACCTCGCCCTTCTCGACGGCGGCCTTCAGCGGCTCGCCGAACCAGATCTTGGCGTCGAGCTGCTCGCCCGACTGCTGGTCCAGACCCTTGAGGATGTAGTCGGTGGCGTGGACCGCGCCCCAGTCCGACATCACCCAGCCCTTGTAGCCCCAGTCGCCCTTCAGGACGTCGTTAAGCAGGTGGGGATTGCCGCAGCTGTAGTCGCCGTTGACGAGGTTGTAGGCGCACATCACCGAGCCGGGCTGGCCCTTTTCGACGGCGATCTGGAAGGCCAGCAGGTCGCTCTCGCGATGCGCGGCCTCGTCGATGATGGAATTGGCGAAGTGGCGGCTGGTCTCCTGGCCGTTCAGCGAGAAGTGCTTGATCGTCGAGATGATGCCCTGGTCCTGGATGCCCTTGATCTGGGCGGCCGCGAGGTTGGCGGCCAGCCAGGGGTCCTCGCCAAGATATTCGAAGTTGCGGCCGTTGCGCGGGTCGCGGGCCAGGTTCACGCCGCCGGCCAGCTGGACGTTGAAGCCCTTGGCGCGCGCCTCGCGGCCGACCACCGCCCCGCCCTCATAGGCCAGCTTGCTGTTGAAGGTCGCGGCCAGCGACAGGCCCGAGGCCAGGGCCGTGGCGCCGTCGCCGGGACGCACGCCCAGCGGATTGGTGACGCCGAGGCTGGCGTCGCTTTCCTGCAGGGCCGGCACGCCCAGACGCGGGATGCCGGGGATGTAGCCGGCCGAGCCGATGGCGCCCTCGGGCTTCTTGATGCCGAAGATCGGCATCGACATCGGGCCGTGAACCAGGCCGATGCGCTCGTCGAGAGTCAGCTCCTTCTCCAGCAGGGCCGCGCGCTCGTCGGGCGAGAGCTTGGTGTTCATCCACGGCTGGGCGGTTTGGGCGGACGCGGCGGAGGCCAGCGAAAGGGCCGCGATGCTGGCGGCGGTCGTCAGACGGATCATGGTCGCGGGTCCTCAGTAGGTCAGGCCGTAGTGGATCGGGTAGAGCGGCTTTTCGCTGTCGTGCGGGGCGTCCTCGGCCTGGGCCTCGACGGCGGCCATCGACGAGGGCAGCTCGAAGGGCAGCTTGCCGCGAGCGTGCGCCTTGCCCGTCACGGCGTCGAGGAAGGCCTCGTCGCTGGCGCCGAAGTCGCCGATCAGCACGGCGGCCTTGTTGCGGACATTGGTCAGGATCGCCGGACGGTCGAGATAGACGCTGACGATGGTCGGGACCTTGGCCGAGGCGGCCTTGATGGCCTCGTAGTCGGCGTTACCGTCCTTGAACGACAGGTCGCCCTCGTGCTGGAAGCTG
Organism: Caulobacter sp. GW821-FHT10C03; assembly: GCF_059415485.1. NCBI lineage: Bacteria > Pseudomonadati > Pseudomonadota > Alphaproteobacteria > Caulobacterales > Caulobacteraceae > Caulobacter > Caulobacter sp. GW821-FHT10C03. The sequence goes on from NZ_JBWKNI010000007.1 coordinate 161,904, forward strand.
CCGAAGGTGTAGTTCGGGTGCAGGGTCTCGAACGGCGTCGCGGCGCGGATGATGGCCAGATCCGCCTGGGCAAGATCCTCGACCGGCGTCAGGCCATAGGCCTTGGCGACTTCGGGTGAGACGCCCTTCAGCCAGACCTTGCGGCCGGCGGCCTTCAGCGGCAGGAGGCCATTCTTGTTCTCCAGCACCGTCAGGGCCGCGCTCTGGGCCGCCTGGCCCTCGGCGACGAAGGTCTTGGAGCCGACAACGGCCGTCGCGGCCTTGGGATCGACATAGGGGTTCTCGAACAGGCCCTGCTCGAACTTCACCACCAGGATGCGCTTCACGGATTCGTCGATGCGCGCTTCGGTGATCTTGCCGGCCTTCACGGCGGCCACCAGCTCGGCCGTGTCCTCGACGCCGCCGAACTGATCCAGACCCGCATTGACGCCCTTGGCGTAGCGGTCGACCTTGGCCAGGTCCTCGACGCCCCAGGCGGTGGAGAAGCCCTCGAAGCCGGGGCGCACGCCGGCCGGGAAGCCGTTGCGGCAGGTCTCTCCGCAGTCATTGGTGATCGCCCAGTCGGACACCACCACGCCCTTGAAGCCGTGCTTGCCGCGCAGCAGATCGGTCAGCAGCTGCTTGGAGAAGCCGGCGGCGACCGGCTCCAGAGCCGTACCTTCGAGGGAGACGCCCTGGAGAATGGCGTAGGTCGGCATCACGCCGACGACGCCGGCGGAGAAGGCCTCATCGAACGGCTTCACGTGCAGGTCGAACTGGCCCTTGGGGAAGACGGCGTAGCGGCCATAGCTGTTATGGCCGTCGAAGCCCTTGGCCGAAGCGCCGTAGCCGACCCAGTGCTTGACCACGGCCGAGACGCCGTTCGCGACGAGACCGGTGTCGCCGCCCTGGAAACCCTGGATGTAGGCCTTGGTCATCTTGCCGACGAGGTCGGCGTCCTCACCGAAGGTGCCATTGGTGCGCGGCCAGCGCGGCTCGGTCGACAGGTCGGCCATCGGCGAAAGGGCCTGGTGGATGCCGACCGCGCGGTACTCCTGGCGGGCGACGTCGCCGAAGCGCCGCACTAGCTTGGTGTCGCCGATGGCGGCCAGGCCCGGGGCCTCGGGCCACTTGGAGAAACCGCCGGCCTCGACACTGGCGCCGGCCGTGAACTGGAAGTGGTGGCGCGGATCGGTGCTGATGGTCGCCGGCACGCCCAGGCGGCCCTTCTCGGCGACGGCCTGGATGGCGTTGTTCTGCTCGGCCAGGAAGGCCGGAGCGCCGGCGAGACGGGTGATGAAGGTGGTGACGTGGCGGTCGATGACCAGCGGCGTCGCCTTGGCCATGTCGTAGCCCGAGCCCATGCCGGCCACGCCCATCGGGCCGGTCGCCGGCAGGGTGCCGTGCATCATCTGGCCGGCCTTCTCGTCCAGCGTCATGCGCTGGGTCAGGTCGGCGGCGCGAGCCTCGGGCGACAGGCGCCAGTCCTCGTAGGGCTCGAGCTTGCCGTCCCGGTCGAGGTCGCGGAACTTCAGGCCGTCGACCGTGATGACCTTGCCGTCGCGAACGCCCAGTTCGGGTTGCTTGGGTGCGGCGGAGGCCGCACCGCCGAGGATCGCGGCCGAGGCGGCCAGGAGCAGAAGGCGGCGGTCGAGGATCATCGGCTAAACTCGCTTGGTGACACGAAAACAAAGCACGCCCGGCGGGCAGGGTCCGCCGGGCGCGAGGGGGAAGTAGAGAAGGCTAGAAGGTCACGCCCAGGCGCAGGCCGTAGGTGCGCGGCGGTGCGTAGTATTCACCGGCCCCGTTGGTGGCCAGGCCCGTCGTCGAGTTGGGCGACGAGGCGGTGCGGACCGTGTCGTCCTCGAGGTTGCGGACATAGCCCTGCAGGGTCCAGCGATCGTCGGCGCTGGCGTAGGTCAGGCTGACGTCGGTCTTGGTGAAGGCCCCTTCCCGGTTCTGGGCGAAGCCGTGGTACTCGAGGTTCTTGGCGCTTTCGTAGTGGCTCTGGATCCGCCCCGTCAGCGTGCCGCCGAAGCTCAGGTCCCAGATGTGCTGGTAGCCGAGGTTGATGCTCCACTCCGGCGTGCGGGCCATGCGGCAACCGGAGAAGTCGGTCGAGCGCGGCGCGGCGGCCGAGTAGTTGGTCGTGTAGCAGGCCGCCACCGACGCATTGGCGCTGTTGTTGGAGAACGAGTCCCCGCGCGGCAGCACGAAGTCGGTGTATTCGGCGTGCAGCCAGCCCAGGGTGGCGTCGATGCGGTCGTGCTCGGTGATCGCCAGATTGGTCTCGAACTCCAGGCCGTAGATCTTGGCCTTGTCGGCGTTGAGGGTGACCGTGGCGTCCTGGCCGCCGATGGTGCCCAGGGCGCTGACCTGGAAGTCACGATAATCATAGAGGAACGCCGTGGCGTTCACCTGCAGACGGTTGTCGAGGAAGCGGTTCTTCACCCCGGCCTCGTAGGAGGTGATCTTCTCCGGCGCGTAGACATTGTCGGTGACGCCGTCGTAGTAGCCGCCCGCCTTGTAGCCCGTGGCGATGTTCGCATAGAGCATCGAGGTAGAGGTCAGGTCGAAGTCGGCGCCGATCTTCCAGTTGGTGGCGTCCCACTTGGCGTTGGCGATATTGGCCACCACCGTCGAGACGATCGCCCCGCTGGAATTGGTCAGGTAGGTGCCGCCCGTGCGGCCCTTCTTGTCTTCGGTGTAGCGCAGGCCGCCGGTGACGCGGAACCGGTCGGTGACCTCGTAGGTGGTCTGGCCGAAGACGGCGATGCTTTCGGCGGTGATCTCCGGCTGGATGAACGACAGGTACGAGTTGGTCGCCAGGAAGACCCGGAAGTCGACGTTATTGTCTTCGGTGAAGCGGTAGAGGCCCACCACCCACTTCAGCTTGCCCGTGTCGCCGCCCAGGCGCAGTTCGTGCGACCAGGTGTAGTCCTTGCCCAGGAAGTAGTTCGGCGCGCCCGTGCTGGCGTTCTCGCCGCTGCGGTCGAGCTTGGAGAAGTTGTAGCCGACCAGATAGGTCAGGGTCGCGAAGCCCAGCTCCCAGTTGGCCTCGGCGCCGGTGCTGAAGAAGCGGTTGTTGCGATAGATGTTGGTGGCGCAGTAGCAGGTCCAGGGATCGCCGGTGACCTTGGTGGTGCCATAGGTCTGGTCGCCGCCGCCGGCGCCGCCCTGGTGCAGGTAGTCGGCGTTGACCAGCAGCGAGAAGCTGTCGCTAGGCTTCCACAGCACCCGCACGCGGGCCGACTTGTCGTCTTGGTCGTAGCGGTCGTTGCCGCCGGTGCCGGGGCCGGCGTTGATGGCGTTGACGTAGCCGTCGTGGCGGCTCTGCTGGAACGAGGCGCGGACGGCCAGATCCTCACCGAGCGGCACGTTGATCATGCCCGAGGTGGTGATGGCGCTGTAGTTGCCGACGTCGAGCGAACCTGCGCCCTGGTACTCGCCGAGGAGCGGCTTCTTGGTGATGACGTTGATGGCGCCGGCGGTGGCGTTACGGCCGTAGAGCGTGCCTTGCGGGCCGCGCAGCACTTCCACGCGGTCGATGTCGTAGAACAGCGCGCCCAGCGAGGTGGCGCGGGCCTGGTAGATGCCGTCGATGTGGTAGGCCACCGCCGGGTCGCCGACCTCGGTGGTGTTGGTGCTGCCGATGCCGCGCAGGAAGACCTGGGCCGTGCCGGCGCCGCTGTTGGTGATCTGCAGGGCGGGCACCTGGCTGGCCAGGTCGACCACGGTCTTGACCCCCTGGGATTCCAGCTTGTCGCCGGTAACCGCCGAGACGGTCAGCGGCGTCTTTTGCAAGTTCTCACTACGCCGCTGAGCGGTGATGACGACCTCGTCGAGCTGCACGGCTTCGCCCTCTTGGGCGAAGGCGGCGGGCGCGTTGAAGCAGACGACCGCCAGGGCGGCCGAAGCGAAGAGCATGGTGCGCATGTCTGTCCCCTTTCCTGCGCGGACCGGACGACGGATCGACGCTTTCGCGTCGCCGGTTCCAGCCGGTTCCCGGCGCCGTTTTGGACGTCCGGGATATGTTTCCTCCGCCCCTTGTCCCGGGGCTTGAGCCGACGCTGCGTTGGCGGGATGTCCCGACGACGACAACGTTGTCGTAGATTGACATCACGATACGACAACGTTGTCTATGCCATTTTCAGAAGACACCGCTGTCTGGAATTTTGATCGCTAAATCATGGAAATTAAGGGATTCAGAATCCCAAAAATCTCGAAAACTCGACCACAACACACCTCAACCGACCCGAGAGCTTAGGGCTTCGGAGCCGCTGACGAGCCGCGCTCCACGAGGTGATAGTCGAGCTGCCTGGCGGCCGTGCGGTTGCGGAAACGGGGGTCGCCGAATCCTTCGATCAGCATCTGCGCCGCCGCCTCGGCCATTTCGGCGATCGGCTGGTGCACAGTGGTGAGGCTGGGCCAGGAGGATTCCGCCAGCGGACCGTCGTCGAAGCCGACCACGGTGAGGTCCTGCGGCAGGGAAAGGCCGCGCTTCGACGCCGCCGAGATCACGCCCAGGGCCATGGCGTCGTTGGCGGCGAAGATCGCCGTCGGCGGCTCGGGCGCCGACAGCAACCGGTCGCCGGCCTCTAGCCCCGACAGCGGCATGAAGTCTCCGTCAGCGATCCATTCGGGCCGCACCCGCGCGCCGCGTTCGGCCATGGCGGTCATGTAGCCCTCGCGCCGGCGACGGGCCGAGCCGTGGTCGGCGGGGCCGTCGATGAAGGCGATCCGCCGATGCCCGAGATCCCACAGGCGGGCGGTCATGTCGTGGGCGGCCTGCTGGTCGTCCATGAACACGTAGGGCGAGCGGCCGAAGTCGCGACCGGGCGCGACGCGCACATAGGCCAGCCCCTGGGCCTCGATGGTCGCCAAAATCTCGGGGTCGTCGCAGATCGGCGGCGTCAGGACGAGACCGTCGAAGCGTCCGGCCTTCAGCGCCTCGGCGAAGGTCGGCCCCCTGCCCTGCCCCAGGTCGTCGACCTGCTCGATGACGAGGTGATAGCCGGCCCGGCGGCAGGCGCGCATGGCCCCGACCTGAACTTCGCCGACATAGTGATAGGCGCCGACCCGCATGAAGACCACGCCGATCAGATAGCTGCGACGGCTCGACAGCGAGCGGGCCGAGACGTTGGGGCGGTAGCCCAGCTTGGTGATCAGGTCCTCGACCCGGGCGCGGGTCTCGGGACCGACGCCTTCCTCGCGGTTGATCACCCGCGAGACGGTCTTGATCGAGACGCCCGCCTGCTTGGCGATATCGACGATGGTGATGTCGCTCATGCGTCCCGCTCGGCCCTTCGCGGACCACCGCGAACGCCTGTGGTAGCGGGCGACGCGATCACCTCGCAAGCCCTGCCCTAACGGCAATCGACGACGCGGGGATCCAGCAGGGTCCGGGCGGCGCAGGCCGCGTGGGTCAGGGGGCGGTGATAGGTGAAGGGCGCGTAGAACAGGAAGCCCAGCAGCACCGCGCCCGCCCCGCCGGCCAGCAGCAGGCCGCGCCGGCGCGCGAAGACCGGCCAGCGGGCGCAGGCCTCATCGAAGGCCAGGACCGCCAGGGCCCAGCTGAGCAGCAGCCCCGGGAAGTAGTGATAGAGGTACAGGACCCGCTGCTGGGCCAGCACCAGATGCGCGGCCATGAAGATCGCCCACCCCGCCAGCAGGGCCAGCATCAGGCGCCGACGCGTGGCGACCCCTTCGTCCCGTGGCCCTGGCAGAACGAGCAGAGCCGCCGCGCCGAGCACGCCCAGCAGCCCGATCGTCCAGCCCGCCGGATTGCCGGCCAGCTGCAGGTAGCTGGTCGTGCGGCCGTCGCTGTCCCAGCGGTAGTTGATCGCTCCGCCCATCACCGGCCAGGCCAGGGGCGAGGAGCCGTTCGGGTCGGCCTTGGGCGTGCCGGCGAAATCGCCGGCGATGTAGCGCCGATAGTCCGCGCCTGCCGCCCAGACCACCGCCGGCGACAGCGAGCGTTGTCCTTCGAGGAAGGCTCGGTAGGTCGGCGAGACGAAGGCGGCGTCGCGCGCGCCGGCCGGCTCGCCGCGCATCGGCGGCAGGGGCGCGACCGCCAGGTGGACGACCATTGTCGCCACGATCGCCGCCAAACCGCCGACCGCCAAGGCGCCGGCGTGAATGGTCGCCGTTCGCCACGGACGGGGTCCGCACAAAGCGAGCGCCGGCAGCAGCAGGCCGATCGGGGCCAGGACGAGCGCATTCAGCCGCACCATCGCCGCAAGACCGATCAGGCCGCCGAAGGCCAGGGCCTCGACGAGCCTGGGGCGTGGTCGATGCGCGGCGATGGCCAGGACCAGCAGCGCCCCAAGCACGAAGGCCGACTGGAAGGCGTCCAGATGTCCGGCCCGGAACTGCACGGCCAGGGCGTTGTCGAAGATGTAGAGATTGGCGAAGGCCAGGGCCGCGCCCAGGCCGCCGGTCAGCACCAGGGCCAGCCGGAAGAACAGCGCCGCCCCGAGCACGCCGAACAGCACCGAGGCGGCGCGGACGCCCCAATAGCTATAGCCGACGGGGACGTCCTCGCCCTTGACCGACTTGGTCTCGGCCAGGCGATGGACCGGCAGGTTCTGATTGTCGTCGACGACCAGGGCGCCCGCCGCGATCAGCATCAGGCCGAGCGGCGGGTGCGAGGCGAACTGGGCGGTGCGCTCCAGATAGCGCTGGGTCGAGGTCAGGTAGTAGGCCTCGTCCCAGATCGGTTGGCTCGGAGAACCCAGGCGCGGGACGATGACGAGCGCCGACAGCACGGCGACCAGCAGGGTCGCCCGCCATCGCTCCTTCGCCGTCGCTCCTCCCGCCCCCACGGCCATGCGTCAGACCGCCAGGCCGACCACGACCGTGCCGGTGTAGCCCGCCGACACGCTGCCGCTGAGACTGGGCGTCTGGGCGGCGATCTGGGCGCTGGTGTTGTCGCCGAAGACGTTGTCGCTGGCGATGGTGATCGCGGCCTTGTTGGTGACGCTGGCGCTGTAGCCGGTGGCTCCGGCGTAGACCGTGTCGCAGGCCGCGCTGGGCATGGCGAACTGCGAGACCAGCACGCGGTTGGCGTAGCCCGTGGCCGTCGCCAGGCTGGGATAGACCTCGAAGTGGATGTGCGGCCAGCGGCCCGAATAGCAGCCCGGGAAGATGGTGGTGAAGGTCACCTGGCCGTTGCTGTCGGTCACCTGCACGCCGCGCAGGTAGTTCTCGCTCTGGATGCCGCTGGAATAGAGCGAGTAGGTGCCGTCGCGCGTGCAGTGCCAGATGTAGATGGCGTAGCCCGACAGCGCCGCGCAGCTGTTGTTGGTGTTGACCAGGGTGATGGTCAGGGTCAGCTGCACGCCCGGCGCCGTGGTCGTCGAGCTGCCGAAGCTGGACCGGATGTCGCTGCGCACCACGCCGCTGACGGCCAGGATGTTCGACACCGTGCCGTTGACGCTGTTGGAGCCGTCGCTGGGATAAGGGCCGTTGGTCTCGGTCGGGTCGGCGATGCAGCTGCTGACCGAGGACGAGCTCGACGAGCTGCTGCTGGAACTGGAGCTCGAGGAACTGGACGAGCTGGAGCTCGAGCTGCTGCTCGACGAGGAAGACGAGGTCGAACCGCCCGAGCTGGAGCCGCCGCCTCCGCCGCAGGCGGCGACCAGGGCGGCCGTGCCGCCCGTGGCGAGCCAGGCCAGCATGCGGCGACGCTCGACGATGCGAGCGGTCATGATCGCCAGGTCATGCTGCAGGCCCAGATCGTGCTCTTCGATGGGGTGGTCGTCGTGCATGATGTCGCTGCTCCTCCGTGCGTGCGTCCGGAACTGCCGCCCGCGTTGCTCGGGCCGGCGCTTCGGCGTCCTGCTTTTGAAACAGTGTAATTCGCTGGAAATATGCCGGATGGGTATTTCGGGCGTATCAGCACCCCGAAAGGCGATACAAAACCAATACATAACGACAAATTGCGGACGACTTGACCTCCCAATACTGGCTGCATGGGTTGGGAGCCGCAAAGATTCCGTACTTTTCAGCAGCAATCGCGAAAGCTGGCGGCCGCCTGCGGCCTGGCGCTGGCCGCGACCGGCGCGGCCCACGCGCAGGTGTTGCAGATCGAAGACGACGGCGCGGTGCGCCAGGTCGGCGGCGGCTGGCCCCAGACCATCGAAACCGCCCCCGCGCCGCTCGCTGAAACCACGAACATCCCCGCGCCCTATCGCGACGCCGTGCTGGCCGCGGCCGCGCGCTACGACCTCAGCCCCGCCCTGATCGACGCCGTCGCCCGCTCGGAGTCGGGCTACGACGCCAAGGCCGTTTCGCCGGCCGGCGCGATCGGCGTGATGCAGCTGATGCCGGCCACCGCCCGCGCGCTGGGCGTCGATCCGACCGATCCCACGCAGAACATCATGGGCGGCGCGGCCCACCTGCGCGCCCAGCTCGACCGCTTCGACGGCGCCGTGGACCTGGCTCTGGCCGCCTACAACGCCGGCGGCGGCCGGGTGGTCCAGTACGGCGGCGTGCCGCCCTTCAAGGAAACCCGCGCCTACGTGGCGACCAATCTCGACCGGCTGGCCAAGGCCGCCGCTCCCCCTGCCTTTTCTGGAGAAGCCCCATGACCGCCCGCCTGTTCACTGCCGTCACGGCCGCTTCCCTGGCCGTCGCGGCCCCGGCCTTCGCCAGCCCGCAGGGCGCCCAGCCGATCGCCAACGCCGTGGCCTGGGTGCAGGGCACGCTGCTAGGCAACGTCGCCACGGCCGTGGCGGTGATCGCCGTGGCCATGGTCGGCTTTCTGATGCTGACCGGCCGCATGAACTGGCGGTTCGGCGCCACGGTGGTGCTGGGCTGCTTCATCCTGTTCGGGGCCGGCACCATCGTCGCGGGCATCCGCGCCGCGGCGGGCTGACCGGTCATGGCCGACCTCGTCCGCACCCCGATCTTCCGCGCCCTGACCCAGCCGCAGATGTTCGCCGGCGTCACCTACAGCTTCTTCGTGATCAACGGGATCGTGACGACGGAAGCCTTCCTGGTGACCCGCTCGTTCTGGGCGCTGATCGTCGCGGTCGTGGTGCACGCGATCGGCTACGTCGCCTGCCTGAAGGAGCCGAGGATCTTCGACCTCTGGCTGACGCGGGTGAGCAAATGCCCCCGCGTCGGAAACTGGCGCCGCTGGCGCTGCAACAGCTACGCCCCCTGAGAGCATGGCCATGACCCGCGCAAAGCCCAACTGGACCGGTTTCGCCGCCTGGACGCAAGGCGAGCAGCGCGCCGGCGACCGCCTGCCCTATGACGGCCTGATCGACGAGCGCACCGTGCGCCTGCGCGACGGCTCGCTGATGCAGGTGCTGCACCTGGAAGGCTTCGCCTTCGAGACCGCCGACACCGAGGAGCTGAACCACCGCCAGGCCCTGCGCGAGGCGGCGCTGCGGGCGATCGGCGGCTCGCGGTTCGTGGTCCGCCACCACATCCTGCGCCGTCGGGTGCAGGCGGGGCTGACGGCCAGCTTCTCCGATCCGGTCTGCCGGATGATCGACCAGCGCTGGCAGGCGCGGATGGCCGGCCGCAGCCTGTTCGTCAACGACCTGTTCCTGACCATCCTGCACCGCCCGGCGCGCGGCAAGGCGGGGCTGGTGGACCGCGCCGCCCGCCTGCTGAACGCAGGCATGGGCGAGACCGCCCGCCAGGCGCAGGAGGCCCGCGACCTACGCGACCTCGACGCCGCCCGCGAGGCGCTGAGCGCCGCCCTGCAGGCCTATTGTCCCCGCGCGCTGGCCAGCTACGAGACCCCGGCCGGCCGATGCTCCGAACCGCTGGAGTTCCTGTCGGCCCTGTTCAACGGCGAACTGCGGCCGATGCTGTGGCCGGCTGGCGACGTCGGCCAGCACCTGCCCTATCGCCGGGTCAGCTTCGGCCTCGACGCCCTGGAGCGCTCGGACCTCGGCGAGGGCAAGGACTACGCGGCGATCCTGTCGCTGAAGGACTATCCGCCCTCGGCCGCGCCGGGGATGCTGGACGCACTGCTGCGCCTGCCTTTCGAGATGACCCTGTCGGAGAGCTTCGCCTTCGTCGATCGGCAGATCGGGCTGGAGCGGGTGGACACGGCCCTGCGCCGCTTCCGCGCGGCCGACGACGACGGCGCCAGCCTGCGCCAGGGCCTGGTCGAGGCCAAGGACGACCTGTCGTCCGGCCGCTCGGCGCTGGGCGAGCACCAGATGAGCCTGCTGGTCCGCGCGCCGGACCTCGCCAGCCTGGACGGCGCGGCGGCGGCCTGCCTCTCGACCCTGGCCGACCTGGGCGCCGTGGCGGTGCGCGAGGACCTGGGCCTGGAGCCGGCCTTCTGGGCGCAGTTCCCAGGCAACGAGGCCTATGGCGCGCGCCGGGCCCTGATCTCGACCGGCGCTTTCGCCAGCCTGGCCTCGCTGCACAGCTTCCCGACCGGCCGCGCCAAGGGCGTGCACTGGGGCCAGGCGATCACCGTGCTCGAGACCACCTCGGCCACGCCCTATTTCTTCAACTTCCACGCCGCCGACCTCGGCAACTTCACGATCATCGGCCCGTCGGGCTCGGGCAAGACAGTGGTGATGAACTTCCTGGCCGCCCAGGCCCAGAAGGCCCGCCCGCGCACCGTGATCTTCGACAAGGACCGCGGGGCCGAGATCTTCGTGCGGGCCATCGGCGGCGGCTACTCGGTGCTGCGGCCGGGCGAGCCGACCGGCTTCAACCCGCTGCAACTGCCCGACAGCCCGGTCAACCGCGCCTTCCTGCGCGACTGGATCGCCCGCCTGGCCTGCGGTCCGGGCGAGACCCTGACGCCGGACGAGGCGGCGCTGGTCGCCGGGGCGGTGGACGCCAACTATGACCAGGATCCGGCCTTCCGCCGCCTGCGCTACTTCCGCGAACTGCTGGGCGGCCGTCGCCGTCCCGCGCCGGGCGATCTGGCCGCGCGGCTGGCGCCCTGGTGCGGCGAGGGCCCGCACGCCTGGCTGTTCGACAACGAGACCGACCGCCTGGATCTGGACGCCAAGGTCCTGGGCTTCGACATGACCCAGCTGCTGGACTCGCCCGTCCTTCGCACCCCGGCGATGATGTACCTGTTCCATCGCGTCGAGGAGCGGCTGGACGGCGAGCCGACCATGATCCTGATCGATGAGGGCTGGAAAGCCCTGGACGATCCGGTGTTCGCCGCCCGCATCCGCGACTGGATGAAGACCCTGCGCAAGCGCAACGCCATCCTGGGTTTCGGCACCCAGAGCGCCCGCGACGCCCTGGAAAGCCAGGTCTCGACGGCGATCATCGAGCAGGCCGCCACCCAGATCTTCATGCCCAATCCGCGCGCCCAGGCCGAGGATTACGCCGACGGCTTCGGCCTGACCGAGCACGAGCTGGACCTGGTGCGCGCCCTGCCCGCCCACGCCCGCTGCTTCTTGGTCAAGCACGGCGCCCACAGCGTGGTGGCGCGGCTGGACCTGTCGGACATGCCCGAGATCGTCACCGTGCTGTCGGGCCGCGAGACCACGGTGCGCCGCCTGGACGAACTGCGCCGGCGGCTGGGCGACCACCCGGCCTTCTGGTGGCAGGAACTGACCGGGACGCCCTATCCCGGCCCGACGCCGGTGGCGGTCATCGCCGCCGCCAGCGAGGACGTCATCCCGCTGCGGAGCGCGGTCTCGTGAGCGCCTGCCCCGCCCTGCTGACCGCCGACGGAGGTCTGGCCGACGGCATGGCGGCGCTGGACTGCCAGCTGAACCTGGCGGTCAGCGCCGGCTACGGCCGGCTGTTCGGGATGGGCGGCGTGTTCGGCGCGACCCTGACCGGGCTGCTGACCATCTATGTCGCCTTCGTCGCCTACGGCCTGATCACCGGCCGCACGCGCCTTGGCCTGTCGACCCTGACGCCGCGCATGGTGGTGCTGGGCCTCGTCCTGACCTTCGCCACCGCCTGGCCGGCCTATCAGGCCGTGGTCTACGGCCTGCTGACCGGCGGGCCCGACCAGATCGCCTCGGCCCTGCTGGGCGCGCCGCACGGCGCGGCCCGGGCCTTCGCCGCGCGGCTGGACGTGGTGTTCGAGCAGGTGGCGGATCTGGCCAAGGACCTCGGCCAGGCCGGGCCAGCCAACGACCCGCAGGTGCAGACGGCCGTCAAGCTGACCTGGGCCAGCGCCCTGATGCTGCTGATCAGCACGGCGGGCCTGCTGATCGTCGCCCGCATCGTGCTGGCGGTGCTGCTGGCGGTCGGCCCCGTGTTCGTCGTGCTGGCGCTCTTTCCCCGCACGCGCGGCCTGTTCGAAGGCTGGATCAAGACCGCCAGCGCCCTGGCCTTCACCCCGATGCTGCTGACCCTGGGCGGCGCGGGCGTGCTGGCGGCGCTGGGACCGGTGATCGCCGCCATCGGCGACGACCCGGCCGCCGCTGTCGCCGAGACCCGCCCGATCCTGACCCTGTTCCTGGGCTCGATCATCTACGTCCTGCTGCTGCTGGCCCTGGCCTGGGCGGCGTGGAACATCACCCGCGGCTGGCGGCCGTTCGGCGGTTCGAGCGAAGCCGCGCCGGCTTCCGCCGAGCCGGCGCGGACCATGCAAACCGCCGCCGGGCCTGTAGGCGCAGACGGACGCGCTGCGCTCGACGCCCGCACGGCCGCCGTGGTCGCCGCCGTCTCCGCTCCGCCAACGACGCGACCTGACGCCCCCGCCGACCGCCGCGTGGAGATCGCCCCGCAAACGACCGCCGCGTACTCGGCCGCGCCGTCCCCGCGCCGCGCCACCGCACGCCCCCGCGCCGAGGGCCTGGGCCAGCGTCATCGCCCCCAACCCGCCGCCTCCCCCCTGACCGCGAACCCTGGATCATGAGACACGCCCTGCTCCTGCCGGCCCTCGCGGCCGCGCTCGCCCCCTTCGCCGCTCAAGCAAATGACGGCCGCATCCGGATGGTCGACTACGACGACGCCGTCGTGGTGCGCGTCGACGGCTGCTTCGGCTTCCAGACGATGATCGAGTTCGCCCCCGGCGAGCGGATCGAGAACGTCGGCCTGGGCGACGCCGCCCAATGGCTGGTCGCGCCCAACAAGCGCGCCGACATGCTGTTCGTGAAGCCCGCCTACAAGACCAGCCACAGCAACATGACGGTCTCGACCGACAGGCGGCGCTACAGCTTCGAGCTGGTCGCCAGGCCGACGGCGGCCTGCGCCAAGGGCCAGGTGGTCTACGACCTGCGCTTCCGCTATCCGCACGAGCCCGCCGTCGAACTGGCCGGCGCGGCGCCCGTTCCGACCGCGCCCGCCGAGCCGGTGGTTCCGCCGCCCGAGCAGCGCAATCTCGCCTACACCTTCACCGGCGCGGCCGACACCGTGCCGATGCGCGTGTTCGACAACGGCAAGGCGACCTATTTCCGGTGGTCCGAAGGCACGACCACGCCAGCCGTCTACGCGGTCGCCACCGACAAGTCCGAGAGCCTTGTCAGCTTCACCTCGCAGGGCGACTGGCTGGTGGCCAGCCAGGTGGCGCCGGCCTTCGTGCTGCGGCGGGGCAACGCCGTGGCCGTGCTGCACAACGATTCCTACCAGACCCCCGCGCTCGACGCCGCCTCGCCGCAGCCGCGCCCCGAGCCGCCGGCAAAGCGCTCGCGCCTGGCGCTGTTCTCCTCCAGCAAGGGCAAGTCCGATGTTCGCTGAAGCCGACCGCTCCGGACATGACCCGCGCCGCCGGCTGTCGGCCGACGACCTGAGGCTGGCCTCGACGACCGCCGCGCCGGACGTCGCCCGCCCGCCTTCCGCCGCCGACGGCCTGGGCCTGGCGGCGGGGGTGGTCGCGGCTGTCGCCCTGGGCGGGATCACCCTGCTGACCCTGAACGCCAGGCGCACCGCGCCGCCGCCCGCAAGGCCGGAAGCCGCGCCGGTCGCCACGCTCGCCGCAACGCCGGCGCCGCCCGCGCCGGTGGTCCTGGCCGCCGCTCCACCGCCGCCCGCCGCCGCGCCCCAGGTCGCGCCCGAACCGCCGCCGCCCGTCGGGGTGGATCCGAACCAGTCGCGGGCCGGGCCGATGGTCATCGACAACACGGCGATCGAGGCTTCGGCGCCGCGCGTCTCGGGCGGACCGGCCGCCTCGGCCGCGCCGCAGGGACAGCTCAGCGCCGACGAGCAGTTCGCGCTGCGGGCTGGAAACGACGCCCCGCCCAGCGCCCGCGCCTCCAGCCTTTCCGACCCGGCCGGCACCGTCGTGCAGGGCGCGATCATCCCGGCGGTGCTGGAGACGGCGCTGAACTCCGACCTGCCCGGCTACGCCCGCGCCATCGTCAGCCGCGACGTGCGCGGCTTCGACGGCACGCGAGTGCTGATCCCGCGCGGCAGCCGGCTGATCGGCCAGTACAAGAGCGGCGTCGCCACCGGCCAGAGCCGGGCCTTCGTGGTCTGGACCCGCCTGATCCGCCCCGACGGCGTCTCGGTGCAACTGGCCTCGCCCGTCACCGACGAGACCGGCCAGGCCGGGGTCGGCGGCAAGGTCGACCGCCACTTCGCCCAGCGGTTCGGCGCGGCCATCCTGCTGTCGGTCGTTTCCGGCGCGGCCTCGTCGCTGGGGAACGGCTCGTCGAGCACGGTGGTCATCGGCTCCAGCGGCGACGCCTCCAGCGCCGCCAGCCAGGCCCTGCAGACCGACGGCAAGATCTCGCCGACCATCCGCGTCGCCCAGGGCACGCCGGTGCAGGTGTTCGTCGCCCGCGACCTGGAGTTCGGCCGGTGAACGCCCCGGCGGCCTTTCCCCCGCAGGACGTCTATCTGCGCACCTATCTGGCGCCGTTCGCGCCGTGGCTGGAGCGCGCCGACGTCTCGGAGATCCTGGTCAACCGGCCGGGCGAGGTGTGGATCGAGACCGCCGGCGCACGGAGCATGCAGCGCGTGCTCGTGCCCGCCATCGACGACCGGCTGCTGGAGCGGCTGGCGACCCAGGTGGCGCGCTGGACCTTCCAGGGCGTCAATCGCCAGAGCCCCCTGCTGGCCGCCACCCTGCCGGGCGGCGAGCGGTTGCAGATGGTCGGACCGCCCGCCACCCGCGCCGGCTGGGCCCTGGCTATCCGCCGCCACCGCCTGGCCGACCTGGACCTTGAGGCCTTCCGCAAGGGTCCGCTGCCGCCGCCCGCCGCGCCGGTCGCGCCCGAAGCCCTCGACGCCGCCGCCCGCCAGGAGCCGATCGAGTTCCTGCGCCAGGCCGTCGCAGCGCGGAAGACGATCCTGATCTCGGGCGGCACCTCGTCGGGCAAGACCACCTTCCTCAACGCCCTGCTGCGCACCGCGCCTATCGAGGACCGCATCGTGCTGGTCGAGGACGCGCCGGAACTGGCCCTCTCCCAGCCCAACGCCCTTGGCCTGGTGGCCGTGAAAGGCGACGAGGGCGAGGCGCGGGTCGATGTCGACGACCTGCTGCAGGCCGCCCTGCGGCTGCGTCCCGACCGGATCATCCTGGGCGAGATGCGCGGCCGCGAGGCGGCGACGTTCCTGCGGGCGATCAACACCGGCCACCCCGGCTCGCTGAGCACGGTGCACGCCAGCACGCCGCGCGGCGCCTTGGAGCAGATCGCCCTCATGACGATGCAGGCGGGGCTGGCGCTCTCGCGGCGCGAGACCATCGACTACGTCTCGACCATGGTCGACGTCGTCGTGCAGCTGGGCCGAATCGGCGGCGAACGGCGGATTCTCGACATCCTCACGCTCAACTGCGGAGCGGAACGATGATCGGGTTTCCCGCCTCGGTCGCAAATACCACCCCCGCGCGACGTCGTGACGCGCATAGAGGCCCGCTTGCAGCCCCTCCCCCTATGACTCGGAGCCTTTTGGTGTGTCATAGTCCAGACGCGATGACCCCCGACGCCTCGATCACCGAGACCGCGACCGTCCTCCTGGTGGAAGACGACGACGTCCTCCGCCGCGAGATGGCCGGCTACCTCGGCGCCCAGGGCTACGCCGTGCGCCAGGCCTCGACGGTCGGCGCGGCGCGCGAGGTGCTGGACGCCCGCGCCGTCGATGTGGTCGTGCTCGACGTCAACCTGCCCGGCGAGGACGGCCTGTCGCTGTGCCGCCAGCTGGCGCGGGGCGACGGCCCGGCCATCCTGATGCTCAGCGCCATGGGCGAGCCGGTCGACCGGATCCTGGGCCTGGAGCTCGGCGCCGACGACTACGTGGTCAAGCCGATCCCGCCGCGCGAACTGCTGGCCCGGGTCAAGGCCCTGCTGCGCCGCCGCAGCGCCGCCGGCCCGCCCGGCAAGAACCCCAAGCGCAATACCTACGCCTTCGCCGGCTTCCGCCTGGACCTGGCCGCTCGCCAGCTGACCGCGCCGGGCGGGACGCTGCTGCTGCTGACGCGGGGCGAGCTGGCCATCCTGTCGCTGCTGCTCGACAACGCCCGCTCGGTGGTGTCGCGCGAGGACCTGCTGACCGTCATCCGCGGCGAGGCCGCCGAGACCGTCGGCCGCGGCGTCGACCTGCACATCAGCCGCCTGCGCCGCAAGATCGAGGCCCAGTGCGACCAGGAACTGATCAAGACCTATCGCGGCGTCGGCTATGTGCTGGACGCCAAGGTGGTGGTCGAATGAAGTCACTGGTCGCCTCCTTGCGCCGGCCCAGCGCCCCGATCGCCCTGCAGATCGTCGCCCTGCTGCTGGCCAGCCTGGTCGTGGCGCAGCTGGCGACCCTGGCGCTCACCTTGCTTCTGCCGCCCAAGCCGCCGGCCCAGCACAGCCTGGCCGACATCGCCGCCGGCCTGAAGGGCGGACCGATCGACGCCAGCGAGACCCGTCCGCTGGTGCGCACGGTCGAGAAGGAGCCGCCGTCGCTGTCGAGCCCCGGCTGGGTCGCCTCGGAGAAGTCGAGCGCCGATCTCGCCCGCCTGCTGAACGCCGATCCCGACGACGTGCGCCTGCTGTTCTACGCGCCGCCGCCCTTCGCCGGCGCGGGCGCGGCCAGCCGCCGGGCCGACGCCGCCGCCCTGCCCTTCACCGCCGTGCTCGGCTCCAGCGCCTACGCCCAAGGGCCAGCTCCCGGCGGCCGGGCCATGGGTCCCGCCGGCGGCGGCATGATGGCCCAGCCGTCGGTCGGCCCGGGCTCGGTCGGCTTCCCCGTCAGCGCCGCCCAGAACAATCCCGCCATGTGGCGCGCCGCCCGCGCGGCCCTGGCCGGCGGCAACAGCGGCGCCCGCTCCGACTACCGCCCCGGCGGGACGCCTTCGCGCTATGGCCAGCAGCGCTTCCCCGGAACCAGCGCCGGCGGCGTTCCGCCGGGCGGGATCATCGGCGGCGGCGCCCCGCCGCGCGTCGGCCAGCGCCTGCAGCCGCGCTTCGCCACCGACCCGCTGTTCACCGCCCCGTTCCGCTCGTCGAGCTTCACGATCGGCGCCCCGCAGGCGGTCGATCCGATCGAGGCCCTGCCGCCGCCGGACACCAGCGACGACGACGCGCCGGTGACCAGCCACACGGTCGCCGTCGCCCCGGCCCTGACCGCGCGCGCCAAGCCGACCAGCGAGACGATCGGCGCCGCGCCGCGCCTGGCCTCGGCCGCGCCCGCCAAGCCCGTCGCCAAACCGCAGCCGCAAGGCCGCCCCCTGGCCGCGCCGGTGGCCCGCGGCCTCTTCGGCCTGGCCCCCGCGCCCTATATCGAGGGCGACTTCGTGGCCGCCATGCGCGTCTCCGACGGCCGCTGGGTGACCCTGCAGCCCAAGCCCGAGGGCTTCCCCAACAGCTGGCAGCGCCGCGTGCTGCTGTGGTTCCTGGTCTCGTTCGCCATCGTCGGCCCGATCGGCTACGTCTTCGCCCGCCGGCTGGCCGCGCCGCTGGCCGGCTTCGCCGACGCCGCCGAGGCCCTGGGCCGCGACCCGTCCTCGCCGGTGCTGGCCGCCGACGGACCGGCCGAGGTCGGCCGCGCCGCCCGCGCCTTCAACCAGATGCAGGCGCGCCTGACCCGGTTCATAAACGACCGCACGGCGATGATCGGGGCGATCTCGCACGACCTGCGCACGCCCCTGACCCGCATGCGCTTCCGGCTCGAGCGGGCCTCGCCCTCCCTGCGCCGCGAGATCGGCCAGGACATCGACCAGATGGAGGCCATGATCAATTCGGTGCTGGCCTTCATGCGCGAGAACGCCGAGGCCGGCGCCCGCCAGCACGTGGACCTGCGCTCGCTGCTCGAATGCGTGGTCGACGACGCCGAGGTCACCGGCGGCGACGTGGCCCTGGAGCCGGGCCAGACGCCGCAGGTCGAGATCGACGTGCTGGGCCTGCAGCGGGTGTTCACCAACCTCGTGGACAACGCCGTCAAGTACGGCGACAGCGCCCGGGTCAGCCTCTATGTCGACGGCGACGAGGCCGTGGCCGAGATCCGCGACAAGGGTCCGGGCATGAGCGAGGACGAGCTCAAGCGCGTCTTCACCCCCTTCTACCGCAGCGTCGCGGCCCGCACCTCGACCAAGCAGGGCGTCGGGCTTGGCCTGGCCACCTCGCGCTCGACCGTCCGGGCGCATGGCGGCGACATCCGGCTGGAGAACGTCGAAGGCGGCCTCATGGCCCAGGTCCGCCTGCCGCTCGCCGCCCAGCGCGGCGGCTCGCAGACCGAACCGCCGCTGCCGATCGCCGCGGAGTGATCCTTCTCCCCTTGCGGGAGAAGGTGGCGGGCGGCGAGGAACCTCCCCCTCTGGGGGAGGTGATCGCGCAGCGATCGGAGGGGGGAGTTGGTGCGAGATATCCGCCGCCTCGAAAGCTGAAAACGCCCCCCCACCGGCCTTCGGCCGCCTCCCCCACAGGGGGAGGTTCCTTGAGCGCATGGCTTCTCTTCCTCACGCGGTGAACCGCTGAGCTGTCGAAGGGGAACGGAGCGCCCGGGCGACGCCCGGAGGTGTGTAGACAGATACCGTTTCGACGAAGCCTAGACGCTCCGCGCGGTCGTTGGACTGCCGGCTTCCCGGGCGGCGGCGCTCTTAACGCCTTACCAGGACCATCCGCCGGGTTTCCCGTTTGGACGGCGACGAGGAGAGGGGTGCTCTGTAATCCTCGCCCAAGCCGACGGCGGGCGGGCCTGGCCAGCGCCAGGTCCCCGGACGCGACGGATCTTCCCAATCCGCCCCAGTCCCGCTCGATCGCATCCCGCCGCCGCATGGTCGCTGGCCGCGCGCCCCTTCGGTGCGGCGAGACCCAGTGATTATGCGGCGGTTCTGAGCGCGTCTGATCCAGGGCGGCGAGAAAGTTGCAAGTGGCTGGATTGGTTGGGGTTTGATCCACGCTCGACGGGGATAGACGGCGTTGTATCCCCGTCCGCGATCCTTCTCCCCTTGCGGGAGAAGGTGGCGGCCGAAGGCCGTCGGATGAGGGGTCTCTCAAACTTGAGACGCATCACCCGGCCTGACCGCCGCATGCGGTGTTGGGTTCTGAGAGACCCCTCACCCGACCTGCTTCGCAGGCCACCCTCTCCCGCAGGGGGAGAGGGATCCGTTGTCCCGCTTTCGCGGGGATTTTACGGAGGGAGGGGATCAAGCACAGCGCCCAGTCTCGCCCCCTCCACCACTTCGTGGTCCCCCTCCCCCGTTGCACGGGGGAGGAGCAGGTTCAGAACGCGTCCTTGCCGGCGTCGCCGCCGTTGGAGCGGCGGGGGGCGGTGGGGAGTTTGGCGCGGGCGGCTTCCAGGGCGTCGCCGACCAGGGCGAGGTTCTGGATCGCCGCCAGGCCCCATTGCGAGCTGGCGTTGGTCGAGACGCGGGGGATCTCGACGATCGGCTCGATGACGGCCGGGCCCTCGATGCGGCGCTCGGTGGCCACCGCGCCGATGCCCAGGCCCGCATCGCCGCTGAAGAACTCCAGCCAGGCGCGTTCGGCCAGGGCCGCGTCCTTGCGCTGGAAGGCGGCGTAGGCGGTCAGGCGCGAATGGCCTTCCTTGAGGTTTCGCCCCTTGGCCGGCGCGCCGGTCTTGGCCCGGAACTCGGCGTCCGAAGCGTTGTAGAACTGGCAGTAGTCGAGCCAGGCGTTCTTGTAGGCCGGGTCGTCGATCAGCTGGAACAGCTCGGAGTGGACCTCGACCGCGCCGAACACCGCGTTGAGGTGCGAGACGCTGACCTTGTCGCCCGCGCCCAGGAAGCGGCCGGTCTTAAGGTCGAAGTCGGCGCCGCCAGCGAACCACTGCTGCTTGAAGCCGGCGATGCTGTCCATACCGGCCAGCAGGCGGTCGCGCCAACGCTTGTCGCCGGTGCGCTCCCACTCGGTGAGCCAGGCCGCGGCGAAGGCGCTCCAGCTGGTGCCGAAGCCCATGTCGACGACGCCCGGCGGATGCGAGGCGGGACCGCCCGGCAGCTTGCGGCTGATATCGACGCGGCTGAGGGTCTCGTCGGCGCCGATCAGGTCGTGCATCAGGTCGCCGACCCGCTCGTCGGCGGTCAGGTAGTAGTAGTAGCGGCGATAGGCGGCGTTGGAGACGCGCGGCTGCTTGGAGCTGTCGGCCCAGTGCTGGACGCCGTGGCGCGTGCCGAAGCCGCGATAGGGTCCGAGATGGCAGACGTCGACCTCGCCGGTGTGGCGGGTCATGGCCTCGGCGAAGCGGAAGACGTCGGCGCGGCCCGAGCGCACGAACGACAGCCACAGCCACAGGTCCGGCGACAGCTCGGAATTGGCCCAGGCGAAGCCGCCGATGTCGTAGCGCCAGACGTGACGGTCGCTGTCATAGGTGTGCATGACGTCGCCGTGGTTCCAGAAGCCGTACCAGCGGCGCTGTTCGACGTCCTTCATGTAGAAGTCGAGCAGGCCGTCGTTCTGGTCTTCGATGACGCGGCGGGTCGGGGTGGAGCGATCGACCAGGCTCCAGTCGCCGAACACCTGCGCCGCCTTCAGGCGGGCCGGCGTGGCGACCAGGCGCGGGGCGGCGCGCAGGCGGCCGGCCATGGCCGCGAACTCATCCCGCGACGGGGTGGTCGGCAGGGCCCAGAGGGTGATCTCGTTGGTGCGGGCGATGCCCAGCGGGCGACCCCAGCCCTTTTCGTAGTCCTCGTAGGTGATCTCCAGGCCTTCGCGCTCGGCGGCGTGATCGGTCTGGCCCAGGCCGTCATGATAGAAGCGCAGGTCCATGGCCGGCGCGTCCGGCGACCACAGCCAGATGGTGAACTCAGCCGCGTCGGTATGGGCGTGGCGGATGTCCAGGCGCGTGGGGCAGCGCTTCCAGAAGTCGGTCAGGGCGAAGGCGACGCCGCCGCTGGCCCCGCCGATATAGCCCAGGCCCGTGGCCCGGCCGCTGGTCACCGCGTCGATCCAGCCGTGGCCGGCCTTGGTGCGCTTGCGGATCGAGAAGCCGTCGGAATTGGGCTGGCTGAGCGTGAAGTCGCCCCAGGCCGGGATCAGGTCGAGGCGCTTGGAGACGGTCGGGGCCATGCCCTCCAGCCCCGGGGTCTTCTGGCCGGCCACCTGGGCGTCGCGCCAGGCCTTGCCGGGATCGCGGCGCAGGCCGGTCAGCGGGCGCACGCCCTCGCCCCATACGCCGTCGCCCTCGCCCGAGAAGCGGACGTGACGGTCATAGAGGGCGTCGGTCAGCGGGGCCGCGCCAACGAGGCCGAGGCCGCGCAGGAAGTCGCGGTTCTCGTCGCCGTCGAAGATGAAGCTGTGCATGATCCGCAGCGAGCGGGCGCCGGCATGGACGTAGAGGCGCAGGGTGAAGGGCAGCCAGGCGCGCTCGCCCTGGCGGTGCTTGCCTTCCAGCTTCACGACGGCGCGGACCGGGCCCTTCTGCTCGACGGTGACGGCCGTGACCTCGCCCTCGAAGCGGGTCTGGGTGACGGGGCCGTCGTCGAGGTCGGGCTTGTCCTGGGTCAGGGCCACCAGGCGCACGTCGCGCAGGGTCTCGCGGCCGGCCACCGTGGCGCGGGCGATGACGTTGGGACCCTTGCGGGGGATCAGCCAGGACTGCTCGCCGCTGACGATCTCGACCGCGTCGGCCGTTTCACGCACCGAAACCGCGGCAGCGGGAGCGACCGGCTTGCCGGGCTGAACCTTGAGGGCGACGGCGCCGAGGCCGGCGCCGGCGGGGATGGCGTGGCCGGTCCACTTCAGCGAGCCGTCGGGCCAGTAGGCCAGCGGCCAGGTCTGGACGGGCACGGGCTGGCCGTCGGCGCCGGCGATGGTGAAGGTC
The DNA here is from genome assembly GCF_059415485.1 of Caulobacter sp. GW821-FHT10C03. Classification (NCBI taxonomy): domain Bacteria; kingdom Pseudomonadati; phylum Pseudomonadota; class Alphaproteobacteria; order Caulobacterales; family Caulobacteraceae; genus Caulobacter; species Caulobacter sp. GW821-FHT10C03. Next base: position 183,990 of record NZ_JBWKNI010000007.1, read on the forward strand.
GTCCTGGCCTTCTGGGCGCGTCGCGGCCACGGCAGGCCGAAGGTCTGGCCCTCGTGGGCGGCGGGCGGCGCGCCGTCGAGCCAGCGGACGCCGTCAGCGTCCAGCGCGACGGGGGCCGGAGCGGCGGCCTGAGCGGCCTGGGCGGCGACGGGGACCATGGCCCCGGCCACGGCGGCCGTGCGCAGGAAATCGCGGCGGTTGAAAGGATCCATGGCGGTGCGCCCTCCCGTACCGGGGCGGTCGAGACGCCGCGCAGACGGAAGACTACCCGCCCATTCAACACCGGAACGAGCGCAGGTTTATTCTCACATAATGGATAGTCAATGCATTATTTGGAATATGCGGTTTGAGCCGCGAACCAGGGCGTGATGCGCTCCAGCGCTTCCTTCACCAGCGGCGTCGATACCGCGAAGCTGAAGCGGATGAAGTGTCGTCCCTCGACCGGGTCGAAATCGAGGCCGGGGGCCGTCGCCACGCCGGTCTCGCGCAGCAGGCGCTCGCAGAAGGCCAGGCTGTCGTTGGTCAGATGGCCGATGTCGGCCCAGATGTAGAAGGCCCCGTCCGGCGGGGCGATGGCGGTCAGGCCCAGGGTCGGCAGGGCGTCGAGCAGCAGCTGGCGGTTGGCGCGGTAGACGGCGACGTGGCCTTCCAGCTCGTCGCGGGCGTCCATGGCGGCCAGGCCCGCGTGCTGGCTGAGCGACGGCGCGGTCAGGAACAGGTTGCCGACGAAGGCGCGGGCGCGGACCACGAGATCGGCCGGCGCGACCAGCCAGCCGAGACGCCAGCCGACCATGCTGAAGTACTTGGAGAAGCTGTTGACGATCAGGGCCGTCGGCTCGAATTCCAGCATCGAGTGGGTCGGGCCGACGTAGCTCAGGCCATGATAGATCTCGTCGGAGACGATGCGGATGCCCCGCTCGCGGCAGACGTCCGCTATGGCCGCCAACTCCTCCGGCGGGATGATGGTGCCGGTCGGGTTGGCCGGGCTGGCGATGATGACTCCCGCCGGGGCTGGATCCAGGGCGGCCAGGGCCTGGGCGGTCAACTGGTAGCGGCTCTCCGGACCGCAGGCGATCTCGACCGGCGTCAGGTGCAGGGCCTTGAGGCTGTTGCGGTAGGCGACGTAGCCCGGCCGGGCCAGGGCCACGCGGTCGCCGGGCGAGAAGGCGCTCGACAGGGCCAAAACGAGCGCCGGCGAGGCGCCGCAGGTCAGGATCACCTGCTCGGCCTCGATGGCGACGCCGTAGGTCTCGGCGTAGTGGCGGGCGATGCGGGCCTTGAGCGCCGGGCTCTCCCAATAGCCCATGCCGTCGCTGTCGAGCACCTGGTGGGCGCGGGCGATGGCGGGCGCGGGCGCGCCGGTCGAGGGCTGGCCGAACTCCATGTGGATGACAGAAGCCCCCTCCCCCTTCAGCTGGTGCGCCAGGCGGCTGATGCCGATGGCGTGGAAGGGTTCGATCTCGGCGCGGGTCATCGGCAGGCGGTCCGTCGGAAAACAGAGGCCGACTGCTAGACGGGTTTTGCGGTTTGCGCCATCAACCGCGACAGTTGAAGGGGGATGACCGATGTCCAAAAGCACGCCCGCGACCCTGGCGCTTTCCAAGGCCGGCGTCGCCTTCGAGGTGGCGACCTACGACTATGACCCCAACGCCGAGCGCGTGGGCTTGCAGGCCGCCGAGGCGCTTGGCGTGGAGCCCGGCCAGGTGCTCAAGACCCTGATGGCCCAGGTGGACGGCAAGCCGGTCTGCGTGATCGTGCCGTCCGACCGCGAGGTCAGCATGAAGAAGCTGGCGGCGGCCTTCGGCGGCAAGGCGGCGGCCATGATGAAGCCGGCCGACGCCGAGCGCCTGACCGGCTTCAAGGTGGGCGGGGTCAGCCCGTTCGGCCAGCGCAAGAAGGTCCCCACCGCCATCGAGGACGAGGCCTTCGTCCTGGAGCGCGTGTTCATCAACGGCGGCCAGCGGGGCCTACAGGTGCTGCTGGCCCCGGCCGACGCGATGGCCGCGGCGGGCGCGATCCGGGCGGCGCTGGTGGCCTAGAACCGGTACGTCAGCCCGATCTGGGCGACCGGGAAGTACTTGAAGTCCTTGGCGTCGTCGCGGACCTCGGCTTCTTCCTCGCGCAGGCGCTGCTGGAAGGTGGGGTCGTTGGAGAGCGTGCCGCCCGAGGCCGTCAGGTCGACCTTGGGGCTGTCGCTGAACGACACGCCGCCGAGCACCCGGAAGCCCCAGCCGCCGTCGCCGCTGAAGGTGTTGTCCCAGCCCAGGCCCAGGAACGGCTGGGCGTCGGACAGCTCGACATCGCCGGTGATCGTGCCGATCTGGGCGGGGGTGAAGGTCGCGCCGCCGATCTGGGTGTTCTCGGTGGGCGTGCCCGAAAGGTTGATCTTGCGCTTACCGAAATAGCTGCCGCCCGAGACGAAGAAGCCGCCCTGCATCGGATGCCAGTCGAGGAACAGGCCGGCGGTCTTGGACTTGACCTTGCCGGTGTAGGCGACGCCGCTGTAGGTCTCGTCGTGGTCGAAGTCGAGCCAGTCGCCGCCGCCGCGGACCACGAAGCTGTCGTTCAGGCGATACTGGGCCTCGAGCCCGATGCCGGGCGTGCCGATGTTGCCGCCGACGGCGAAGTTTCCGCCGTCCTGGGCCATGGCTTGAGAACCGGCGGCCGCCAGCAGCGCCGCGCCGACACTCGCCACGAAAAATCGAATCTTCATTTCAGGACGTCCCTTGAAGTCTTGTTCGGGCGGCAAACCCTTGAAAGACGACAAGAGTTCCTAAGGCTCAGCCTGCGGCCGACTCCAGTCCCCTCGCCTCGCGCTCGTCGACGGCGCGACGGACGGCTTCCAGGGCCTTGTCGACGACCGCGATCCCCGCGCCCTCGGCCACGCCCTCGACGGTGAGGATCCGCCGCCAGGCCCGCGCGCCCGGCAGGCCGTGGAACAGGCCCAGCATGTGGCGCGTGATCCCGGCCAGGCGCCAGCCCTCGGCCAGGCTGCGCTCGATATAGGGGCGGTAGCGCTCGACGGCCTCGAAGGGCGAGACGTCGGGAACGTCGAGGCCGTAGACGCGGCGGTCGACTTCGCCCAGCAGGCCGGCTTCGTGATAGGCCGCGCGGCCCAGCATGACGCTGTCGACGTGCCGCAGGTGCTCCAGCGCCGCGTCGACACTGGGCACGCCGCCGTTGATGGCGATGAACAGGTCCGGGCGCTCGCGCTTGAGCCGATAGACCAGCGGGTAGTCGAGCGGCGGGACGTCGCGGTTTTCCTTCGGCGACAGGCCCTGCAGCCAGGCCTTGCGGGCGTGGACGATGAAGCTGGTGACGCCGGCGGCGACGCACTTGTCCACCAGGGTGAACAGCGCCTCCTCCGGATCCTGGTCGTCGACGCCGATGCGGCACTTGACCGTCACCGGAACCTTCACCGCGTCGGCCATGGCCGCCATGCACTCGGCCACCAGGTCGGGCTCGCGCATCAGGCAGGCGCCGAACCGGCCGCTCTGCACGCGGTCGGACGGGCAGCCGACATTGAGATTGATCTCGTCATAGCCGTAGTCCTCGCCGATGCGGGCGGCGGCGGCCAGGTCGGCGGGCTCGGACCCGCCCAGTTGCAGCGCCACCGGATGCTGGTCGCCCGAATAGCCCAGCAGCCGCTCGCGATCGCCGTGCAGCACGGCGCCGGTGGTGACCATCTCCGAATAGAGCAGCGCCTGCGACGACAGCACGCGATGCAGCGACCGGCAGTGGCGGTCGCTCCAGTCCATCATGGGCGCAACGGAAAATTTCGTCATAGGCATTTGATTTTACTGAGTATTTTTCACAAAAATCGCACCAGCCGGGAACTGGAGCGACTTGGCAAGCTTTTCAACGACTTAGCGGAATCTCGTGTGCAATGACATGGCGAAAATCGCCGCTCACCGCATACGCCCCCAAACGTTCCGCCAGCAGCCACATGAGGCGCCCCGAGGCCCAGGGCAGGAACCGCGCTTCCCAGCGTATACCGCCCAGCCGAAGACCAGCCGCAGGCGGCAGAACCCGATGAGCCGGATCATCCGGTTCGCCCTCGCCGCAGCCAACCAAGTGCTCTTCTCTCCCCCCAACCGGGTCTTGCCACCCGCGTCCTTTCGGGCGGCAAATGCGGCCAGCTCCAGACTCGGAGTCTGGGAAGCGGCGGAACTCACCTGTGCGATTGATCAAGGCCGTCCTTTTCGCGGCGATGCTGCTGCAGACGACGACCTCGGTCGCGGCCGAACCGGCGCGCCGCATCACTCACTACACCCACCAGAGATGGACCGAGGAAGGCGAGGCGCCCGCGCCGATCCTGGCCATGGCGCAAGGCCGCGACGGCTATCTCTGGCTGGCGACGGGCACGGGCCTGTATCGCTTCGACGGCATAGTCTTCGAGCGGATCGTCGCCCAGAGCGGCGAGGAGCAGCAAGACCTGCCAAGCGCGCTGCTGGCGACGCGTGACGGGAACATCTGGACCAGTCTTGCCCGATCCCGCCGCTTCGCCGTCTATCGCGACGGCGCGCTCAAGGTCCTGCCCATGCCCGCCGCCCCCGACCGGGTGGTCTCGATGGCCGAGGGGCGAGACGGTGCGATCTGGGCGCTCACCGCCAAGTTCGACGCCGAGCTGCTGCGACTGCGCGATGGGCGTTGGCGCGCATTCGCCGCCGCCGACGGCCTGCCGCGCGACGACGCCCTCAGCCTGCTGGTGGCGGCCGACGGCGCTGTCTGGGTCTCTCTCAGCAACTCCGTCGCGCGCCTGGCGCCCGGCGCCGAACGGTTCGAGGTCGTGCGCCGAACGCCGCGCGCCAACGGCATGCTGTCCCAGGACCCGCAAGGCCGGGTGTGGCTTTCGGAAAGCCGCGGCAGCTATCCGCTCACGGGCCCTGGCGGGCACGGATCGCCGCCCCTCCAACCCCCGTTGCCCACCGACGCCGCCCAGATCCGCGGCGCGCCTTACTTCGATCGCACGGGCAACCTGTGGATCGCCACCCGCTATCAAGGCCTGCAGAGAACGGCCGGCGCCGCCGTTCCAGGCCGGGGACCGCGCCTCGTCGAGTCGCTTCGCGGACGGGATGGATTGTCCTCGGACCTGACCAGCCAGGTTTTCGAGGACAGGGAAGGCAACATCTGGGTCGGCTCGGAAAAGGGCCTGGACAAGCTGCGCCCGGCGACGCTGAGATCAGAGCCCGCGCTGACCAATCCAGCAGCCTTCGGCGACAAGCTGTTGGCCGCCTCGGACGGCGGGGTCTTCATCGGCCAGGCGGACGCGATCTACCGAGCCGCGCCGGGAGGAGATCCCAAACTGGTTCTCGGGGGGATCCGCGAGCCGCAGAGCCTGTGCGAGGCGCCGGACGGCTCGGTCTGGATCGCCTTTGCCGATCGCATCGTCGTCTGGAAAGCCGGCCGGGTGCAAAGGGCGCTGGTTCGCCCCAACACCGACAGCATCATCTACGACTGCGCGTTCGACGCCGAGGGCGACTTTTGGATCTCGGCCGCGGCCGGAGGCCTGCTGCGCTATCGCCAGGGACGATGGGAGACGATGTTCGGTCCGGGCCTGGGCGAGGGCTTTCGTCCGACGACCATGGTCAGGGACAGCCTGGGACGCCTCGTCGTGCAGTGGGACCTGCGCAAGCTGGCGTGGCTGGACCAGTCGCCTCCCCGGTTCCAGGCGCTCGAGCTCGGTCGCGACGCCACGGCCGTGACGCTCTATCCAGACTCTCGCGGCGACATCCTGGCCGCGGGCGCGTTTGGCCTGGCTCGCTTTCGCGATGGCCGCACAGAGACCATCAATCCCGATCGGAGCGCCCTGCGCGGCCGGATCAGCGGCCTCGTGCAGACGCCCGAAGGCGACACCTGGCTGGCCTATCCCCGAGCCCTGGTCCGGCTCTCGGGCTCGGACCTGGAACAGGCTTTCGCCAATCGCGCCTTTTCCCCCGCGGGCTTGTCCCTGGGCTTTGGCGATGGCCTGACGAGCCGCCCCCACTCGCACACCCAACGCTCGCTCGTTCAGGGCGGCGACGGACGGCTCTGGGTGGCGACGGAAACCGGCGTCCTGTGGATGGACCCTCGGCGCATCGCGCGTGACGGCCAGCCGCCCGGCGTAGCGATCAAGTCGTTGACGGCGGGCGGGCTTCTCATTCGCGACCCGACCGCCCTGCGCTTGAAGGAAGGCGCCTCCAGCATCGAGATCGACTATGCGGTGCTCAGCTTCGCCGATCCGAGGCAGGCCAGCGTCCGCTACAAGCTCGAAGGCTTCGACCGGGAATGGGTCGACCCCGGCGCGCGACGCCAAGCGTTCTACACCAACCTCAAGCCCGGCAAGTATCGCTTCCACGTCATCGCCGCCAGCAGCGAGGGCGTCTGGAACCGCACGGGCGCCGCGATCACCTTCGAGATTCCGCCCACCTTCCTCCAATCGCGCTGGTTCCTTGCCGCCTGCCTGATGCTGGGCGCGGCGCTGCTGTGGCTGCTCTATCGCCTGCGCGTGGCCCAGGTCGCGCAACGCATCCACGTCGGCCATGAGGCGCGGCTTGGCGAGCGCGAGCGGATCGCGCGCGAACTGCACGACACCCTGCTCCAGAGCGTCCAGGGGCTGGTGCTGCGCTTCCAGTCGATCGCCAACAAGATGCCGCCGGGCGACCACGCTCGGGACCTCATGGAATCCGCGCTGAAGCGCGCCGACGACGTGATCATCGACGGCCGCAACCGGGTTCGCGACCTGCGCTCGGCCGAGAATACCGGCGACCTCGCGGCGATCCTGGAAGAACGGGCGAACGCCGCCTGCTTCGACCCGTCCGTTCTCGTGAAGGTGTCGACGGAAGGCGTTCCTCGCCCGGCGCACCCGCTGGTCGCGGGCGAGATCGGGCGGATCGCCGGCGAGGCGCTGTTCAACACCGCCCGTCACGCCCGCGCCAAATCGGTCGCGATCACGATCGGCTTCGCCCGCCATCAACTGAGCGTCCGGATCCGTGACGACGGCGTGGGCTTTCCCCCGGACGTCATCGCCAAAGGGCACAAGCCGGGCCACTTCGGCCTCATGGGCATGCGCGAGCGAACCCAGCGGATCGGCGGCGTGTTGTCGATCGACAACCAGCCGTCCGGCGGCGCCGAGATCAGCCTGCGACTACCGGCTCGTCTCGCCTACGTGGCCGAGGCCCAGCCGTGGACGTGGCTGTCCGATATCCTTCGTCGTTTCAGGAGAAGCCAGGTTGGCTGAGTCGAGTTCGCGTCCCATCCGCATCCTCGTGGTCGACGACCACCCCATCCTGCGCGAAGGCGTCGCCGCGATCCTGGAAGACAGGACCGACATGGTGCTAGTCGGCGAAGCCCGGGACGGGGTGGAGGCCATCGTCCAGTTCCGCGACCTGCAGCCGGACGTGACCCTGATGGACCTGCAGATGCCGGGCATGGGCGGCGTCGAGGCGATAAAGGCCATCCGCGACGAGCATCCTGACGCCCGCATCGTGGTGCTGACCACCTATGACGGCGACGTACAGGCGGTTCGCGCCCTGCGGGCCGGCGCCCTGGGCTACCTCCTCAAGAGCAGCCTGCGCACCGAAATGCTCGACGCCATTCACGCCGTAAGGCAGGGCCGGCGCTACCTGCATCGCAGCATCGCCGACGAGATCGCCATCCACGTGCTCGACGACGGCCTCAGCGAACGCGAGGTCGCCGTCCTGCAACTGGTCGCGATCGGCAAGGCCAACAAGCAGATCGCGCGGGAACTGGGGATCTCGGAGGAGACGGTGAAGGGCTACCTGAAAACCATCTTCACCAAGCTCAACGTATCCGACCGCACCCATGCGGTGACCGTCGCCGCCCGCCGGGGCATCATCGAACTCTAGGAGGACAGCCCTCGCCTTCCGAGCCAGGCCGCCAAGTTCAGCATATAGCGATGGGTGTCGGCCAGGGCGCGGGGTTCGCGGGCCATGCCCTCGCCGGGCGTCTCCGAAACGAAGGATGGACAGCCCGCCGCCAGGTCCCAGTTGTAGTCGGCGAAGTGATGGAAGGTGCTCTGGGCGACGGCGGGCCCCGCCACCGGGCCGCGCTCGAAGGCGACGGCGAGGTTGAAGGCCCTGCCGGTCGTACGACTTGCGCCGGCGGCGATCACCCGAGCGTCGCCGTCCGCCGGCGCGATGACGGCGCCTTCGTGCGGATGCGCCGGCAGATAGCGCAGCACGCCCGTCGGCGAGGTCGGATCACGCAGGATGGGATGCGCCGGCGCGATCGCCACGATCTCTTGATAGTCGCCGTTCGCGCCCGAGCGATAGTTGGGCCAGGAAATGGCCCGCGTCTCCTCGTCGTCGCGAACGTGACGCGCGGTGTCGGGCTCGAGGTTCCTGCTGTGAAAGCAGTGCGCCGCGCCCACCCCGCCCAGGGTGCAGACGGACGAGCCGAGGTCCATGTGGTCACGGGCGATCATCAGTCCGCCGCCGGTCTCGCGGAAGCGCGAGACGGCGACGCAGTCCTCCTCGGTCAGCCCGTCGCCGACATCCACGGCGAACAGCCACAGTTGGTCGAAATCGCTGTCCTGCATCCGTGAGAGCACCGGATCGGGCGCGCCCGTCGCCTCGCGGTCGCGGGTCTCGACGGCGTAGAGCGCCCGCCCCTCGTCATCGACCGCGCCCGACAGGAGGTCGCGCAGGGCGCTGAACCTCGCGATCGACCAGTCGTCCTCGGTTGTCGGAATCGTCGTCTGCAAGAGAATCCGGATCGGACCAGGACTGCTCATCGAAATCTCCAGCGTATGCGGCGCCCCGTGGCCGGCCATGCTGCCGCGGGCGCGCCCTTGGGGATTGATCCGGACGCGCGCATCCGGCCGGCGTCATCGTACAAGACCCCGTCCGCCGCCGGCCCGGCGACGGACGGGGGCGACCTCATCGCGCCGAAGCGGCTTCCTCGATCAGGGCGGCGACCTTGTCGGGATGCGAGACCATCAGAGCGTGCGACCCGCCCTCGACGGCCACGGTCTTCCGGGCCTTGGCGCGTTCAGCCATGAAGCGCTCGGTCTGGGCCGGGATGTTGCGGTCGGCCGTGCCGTAGACGACGTAGGACGGCAACTGCTTCCAGGTGGCGACGGTGGCCGGTTCGGCCAGGGCGGCCTTGGTCACCGGCCGCTGGGTCGCGGCCATCAGCGCCGCGGTCTCCGGCGGGACGTCGGCGGCGAACTGGGCGTGGAACTTGGCCGGCTTGATGTAGAAGTCCTCGCCGCCTTCCGACAGGCGCACCGAGGTCAGGCTCTCGCCCAGCGTGCCGCCCGGAAACTTCGCCGACAGGGTGAACGCCGACTCCCCGACCTCCGGCAGGAAGGCCGCGACATAGACCAGCGCCGAGACGTGCGCCTTGCCGGCGGCCGCCTCGGTGATGACCTCGCCGCCATAGGAATGGCCGACCAGCACGACCGGCCCCGGGATGGAGTCGACCAGCGCCGACAGCGACGCCGCGTCCGAGCTCAGGCCCCGCAGAGGGTTGGCCGCCGCGATCACGGTGTAGCCGTCGCGGGACAGCTTGCCGACCACGCCGTTCCAGCCCGAGGCGTCGGCGAAGGCTCCATGGACCAGGACGATGGTGGGTTTACCCCCGGCGGTCTCGGCCGCATGGGTGGAGGCCGCGCCGGACAGCGCCATGGCGGCGGCCAGCGACAGGGCTCGGATGGACTTGCGCATCGATATCTCCGTGACGGGCGGAAGGGCCCTCGCGAAAAAGGATGAGCCGGCGGCCGGGGGCAGGCCTATCTCGCGGATGGGCCTGCCCCTCTCGTGCTAAGGTCTAGGGTCGCCGGCCCCTGCGGTCTGCGGCGCCCGCGCAAGCGCTCGGGGCGGCAGGAAATCCCCGGCATGAGCCAGGTCGGGCCAGGGCAGCACGGTCTCGCCGGCCACCATCCAGTTTCCCGCCTCCTTGCGCAGCCGAAGTTCGTAGAGCGCCGGGCGCGTCGCGGGGCTCATACGGCGATAGAGCAGCACCGTGGCGTGGTCGCCCTGCTGCTCCACGTGCAGGAAGCGGTGCTCGGTCGACAACGAAGCCTCGCCGTCGTCGCGACGCCCTCGGAACTCGGCGAGCATGTCGGCGCGGCTGCTGCGCACCACCCGTCCCTCATCGTCGAGGAACAGCAGCGACTGGTCGGCGGTGTAGAGCGCCTCCATGCCCTCCATGTCGTAGGCGCTGCCCAGGCGGATCACCCGCAGCACGAAGTCGATGATGGCGGGATCGTAGATTTCCTTGGTCATGACGCTGTCTCCTGATTGGCGCCCGCTCACAGCAAGGTCATGCCGCCGTCGACCTTCAGGTCGATGCCGGTGATGAAGCTGCTGGCGTCGGAAGCCAGGAACAGCGCGGCCTTGGCCGTCTCGTCGGGACGGGCCATGCGGCCGAGCGGAATGCGGGCGGCCATGCCGGCTTCGAAGGCCGGTCGCTGCTCGGGAGGCACGCCCAGCTTTTCGAGAATGGCGGTGTCGGTCGGGCCCGGGCTGAGCAGGTTCACGCGGATCCGGCGCTCGCGCAGTTCGATGGCCCAGACCCGCGCGAAGGCGCCCAGAGCCGCCTTCGAGCCGGCGTAGGCGGCGTGTCCGTCCAGCGCCTTGCCGGCGGCGATGGAGCCGGTGAGGATGATCGCCCCGCCGTCGCGCAGCAGCGGCTCGACCTTCTGGACGCCGAAGAAGACGCCGCGGGTGTTGACCGCGAACTGGGCGTCGTACTCGCTTTCCGAGACCAGCGGCGACGGCGTGATCGTGTTGATCCCGGCGTTGGCCATGTAGACGTCGAGGCCGCCGAAGCGCTCGCGCACCACATCGGCCACCGCCTCATGGTGGGCCGGGTCGGCGACGTCGCCGACGACGCCGAAGCCTCGCGGGCCGATTTCGGCGACGGCCGCCTTCACCGCGTCTGGTCGCCGCCCCGTGACAATCACGTTCGCGCCCTGCTCGACGAACAGCCTGGCCGAAGCCAGGCCGATGCCGCTGGCGCCGCCGGTGATCACGGCGACCTTGTTCTTGAGAGTGTCCATTTCGCTTTGCTCCGATCGCGTCTGCTTGCGTTCGGAGACCTAGATAGACGTGAGCGAAATTCTTATAAGAACGCAGAATAGAACATCTTTTGTGCCATCATGGACAAAATGAACAATCCTCTCGAAAACGCAGCCGGATTGTCGGCCTTCATCGACGCGGTGGAGACCGGCTCGTTCAGCGCGGCCGCCCGCAAGGCCGGAGCCACGCCGTCGTCGGTATCCAAGAGCGTCGCGCGGCTGGAGACCCGACTGGGCGTGCAGTTGTTCGCGCGCTCGACCCGCACCCTGACCCTCACGCCCGAAGGCGCGGCCTATTTCGAGCGGGTCATGCCGCTGCTGCGGGCCCTGGGCGAGGCGCAGGACGTGGTGCAGACCGCCGCCGCGGCGACCGGACGTCTGCGGGTGTCGATGCCCACGGACCTCGGCCGCCTGCTGCTGGACCCGTTGACCCGGGTGTTCATGCCAAGGCACCCGGGCGTGAAGCTCGAACTCGACATGAGCGACCGCCATGTCGACCTGATCCGCGAGGGCTATGATCTGGCCCTGCGCGCCGGCCAGGTCGAGGAGAGCGACCTCGTCGTCCGCTCGCTGGGCGCCGCGCCGCTGGCCCTGGTCGCGTCGCCCGAGCATCTCGACCGCCACGGCCGCCCCGAGACCCTGGCCGAGCTGGCGGCCGCCCGGCACGTCGGCTACCGCCTGGGCGGACGCCCCTTCCCCATCCGCTTCGCCGACGGCGCGACGCTGTCGCCGGAGGGCGTGCTGGACTGCGATTCCGGCTTCGCCCTGAGGGCGGCGGCGGTGAACGGCGTCGGCGTCGCTCAGCTGCTGCGCTGGACCGTCGACGAAGATATCCGCGCGGGCCGGCTGGAAATCGTCATGCCCAACGCCCCCCTGCCGGTGGTGCCGTTGCGGATGCTTCACGCCTTCGGCCGCTTCCAGCCTCTGCGCGCGCGACTGTTCTCCGACTTCGTCGCCGAACAGCTGGCGGCCATGGCGCGCAACCCTTCCTGAGCCGCGGACACGCCGCTCGCCGCCCGATCCTACCCGCCGGTATAGGTCAGCCCTGCCCAACGCCCGGATCGATCGCCGCCCTCGCCGTCCGTACCCTTCCTTTCGACGCTGCCAGCCCATGCGCCCCACCAACGGGATCCACGGGTTCGGCGAGACGGATGCAGAGACGGAAATTGCGCCATGGAGCCAGCGATCAACTTCACCACCAGCAGCGGTTCGTATCGCTTGGTCGCCGGCCTGCTGGTCGCCGCGCTCGACGAACTGGCCCCAGAGCAGTCCGAGATCCGCGCCAAGCTCGCGCGGGCCATCCAGCTGGTCGGCGGCGCGCCCGCGCCGCTGGTCCATAGCGGCGGCTTCGCCCCCTGGCAGAGCAAGCGGATTGAGACCCACATCAGCCAGAACCTCGAGACGCAGCTGCGCCTCGACGACCTGGCCGCGATGGTCCGGGTCAGCCGCAGCCACTTCTCCCGGGCCTTCAAGAAGAGCTTTCGGCAGTGCTTCTCGCGCTATGTGATGAGCCTGCGCCTGGAGCGGGCGCGCATGCTGCTGGTCAACACCGAAGCGCCGATCAGCCAGGTCGCCCTGGCCTGCGGCCTGACCGACCAGCCCCACCTGACCCGCCTGTTCCACCGCGAGTACGGCGCGCCGCCCAACGCCTGGCGGCGAGCCCATAGCCAACTGCGGCAAACGGCGGAGAAGAACGCCTAGACGTCCCGCCCGAACGGCAGGGTGATCTGGAAGATCGCCCCGCCGTCCTCATGGTTGGCCGCCGAGATCTCGCCGCCATGTTCAGCGATGATCGACTGGCAGATGGCCAGCCCCATGCCGATGCCCGTTTCCTTGGTGGTGAAGAAGCCGTCGAAGATACTGGCCAGGTGCTGATCGGCGATCCCCGGCCCGCTGTCGTGAACCCAGATCACCACTCCGCGTCCTTCCCGGACCGCGCCCAGGCGGATTTCGCGCAGGTTGACGCCGGCGTTCTCGATGGCCTGGATGCTGTTGACCAGGAGGTTAACCAGCACCTGTTGCAGCTGGACCCGGTCACCATCCACCGCCGGCAGGCCCGGCTCGACCATCAGGATCAACGCGATCGCCTTGGTCTCCACGTCGTGCCGGACGATCGTCAGCGCCTCGTCGATGATCCTGGACAGATCCAGCAACCCAGGCTTGGGCTCGCGCTTCATCGCCATGCCGCGGATACGCTGGATGATCTCGCTGGCCCGGCTGGCGCTGACGGCGATGCGCTCGGTCAGGGTGCGCACCTTGCCGAGATTGGGATGCGGCTGACCCAGCCAGCGGAGGCTGGTCTCCGCGTTGGTCAGAATGGCCGACAGGGGCTGATTGACCTCATGAGCGATCGAGGTCGCCAACTCTCCCAGGGTCGAGACCCGCGCGGCGTGGGCGAAGTTCGACTGCAGCCGGCGCAGTTCGGCCTCGGTCCGCAGACGCTCGGTGATGTCCTCGATGGTGATGAAGGTGGTGTCCATGTACTCGGGCGGCGTCGGATAGGTGACGCTCAACACCACATCGAGCATGCGGCCGTCGAAGGTGGCCATCTTGGCCTGCTCGACATAGTTCCGCGCCCCTTCGAAGTGGGCCTTCATCACCCGCTTGGCCATTTCCGGCGTGGCCGAGAACAGGTAGCGGACCGACTGCAGAAGCTCAGCGGGGTTTCGGGCGCCGAACAGCGACACGGCGGCCTGGTTGACGTCGGTCACCACGACGATGTCCTTGGCAAGCTCGACCAGCGCCGGATTGGCGTCGAGATAGGCCATGATGTCGTCAATCCCTTCGGCGCGCAGGCGGTGCAGCTCGTCGCCCGAGCGCCTGGCGTCGACATGCCAGAGCGGCGTCGGCGAGAAGTGGATCAGCTTGCGATAGCGGTCCTCGCTGGCCTGCAGCTCCCAGGCGGTGCGATCATCGCAAACCGCGGCGTTGACCATCAGGAACAGCACATCCGGGCGCGCGGGCTCAGCCGAACGCCAGGCGGTCGCCGTGGCGCCGGCCAGCAGGCCGTGCGGACCAAGGGCGCGGGCCAGCGGCGACGCGGAAGGCTGCTGCAAGGCGGCGTCCAGCAGTTCGGCCAGACTCTCGCGGCTCTCGGCCGGCCAGAAATCGACCAAGGGGCGTCCCGCCATGTGTTCACGCCGGATCGCCGCGCCGAAAAGGCGAACGGCCCGGGTGTTGGCGTCGATGATCCTGCAGGCCTCGAGCAGGGCCGCGCCCTTCTCGGTCCCAGCGGCTGCCGAGACATCCAGCTCCCAGCAGGCGGCCGAGGCCCGCTGATGGCCCGCGCGGGCCTCGAACAGCGTGTCCTCCGTCCGCTCGGCCAGGGGCTGGCTGTATTCGACGATGTCGCGGGGGGAACCATCCGGATTGCGACGCACCGTGCGCCGACCGCTGGCCGCCACGGCCGGCCCGACCGCGCCGCGCCTGCGCATCACCCCCTCCCAGGCGCCTTCCAGCAGGAGCAGCGCCCATTCCTCGTCGTGCAGCAGCGGATCGGCCGCCAGGTCCGAGAGCCCCAGCCCCACCATCGCCATGGCCGGCCAGCCGTACAGGGCCTCGGCCGCGGGGTTCCAGTACCGCACCACGCCCGACGGGTCGCAGACCACCACCGCCTCGGAGGCGAGGTCGACGAGATCGCCCCGCTCGCTACGGGCCAGGCTGCGGAAGACCGTGCTCATCGCCGCCCTCCCTCGAAAACGCGCTCGCCCGGGCGCATGACCAACAGGAAGGGCCGGCGGGATGGGACGATGGAGCGTGCGTGGGACCTCTTCATGGAGCCCAGGGTAGCCCCCCGCCCACTCGCCGCCCTCACACGGACGGGGGCGCCGCGCGCCCCCAATCCGCGTCATTCCTTACCGACGGTCCCACGGAAGGCGGCTCGACCCGGTCCGGGATCCACGCGGCGGACGATCTCCAGACCGTCCGCCGCGCCATCCGCGACTACTTGTGCAGCGCCTTGTAGAGCGCCGTGTTGGTCTGGAGCACCGCCGCCCGCGTCGCCGGGGTCTCGGCGACGGCGTTCAGCATCATGAAGTCATGGATCGTGCCGTTGTAGCGCGTGGAGGTCACCCGCACGCCGGCTTGCAGCAGCTTGCGGGCATAGGCCTCGCCTTCGTCGCGCAGCACGTCGTTCTCGTCGACGATCACCACCGCCTCGGGCAGGCCCTTCAGCTCTTCGACGCTGGCCTGCAGCGGCGCGACAGTCGAACGCTTGCGGCTGGCCGCGTCAGGGGCATAGGCGTCCCAGAACCACTGCATGGCCTTGCGGGTCAGCCACGGCCCCTCGGCGAAGGTGGTGTAGGACCCGGTCTCGAAATTGGCGTCGGTGACCGGATAGAGCAGCACCTGCAGGTCGAACTTCGGGCCATTGCGGGCCTTGGCCATAAGGGTGAGCGCGGCCGACATGTTGCCGCCGACGCTGTCGCCGACGATGGCCAGCCGCGACGGATCGACCTCGAACTGGTCGGCATGCTCGATGAAGTATTGGAGCGCGGCGTAGGCCTGCTCGACGGCCACGGGATAGCGCGCCTCGGGCGAACGGTCGTAGTCGACGAACAGCACGGCGGCCTTGGCGCCAACGGCGATCTCGCGGGTCAGGCGATCATGGGTGTCGACCCCGCCCAGGACCCAGCCGCCGCCGTGAATGTGCAGCACCACAGGCAGCTTGCCCTTCACGCCCTCGGGGCGAACGATGCGAACGCGGACAGATCCGGTCGGGCCTACCGGGAACACCTTGTCCTCGATGCGGGCGGGAAGCTTGGCGACCGGGATCGCCTGGGCGCCCGACAGCGCGCCCCGCGCCTCGGTCGGGGTCATCGTGTAGATCGGCTTGCCTCCGGCCAGGGAGTCCACGAAGGCCTGGGCGGCGGGATCGAGGATCGGCTGGGCGCCGGCGGCGCCCGACAGCGCGGTCGCGACGAGGGCCGCGGCGGCTACAGTGGTGGTCTTGGACATGGCTTCTGCCTCTGGATGGTCCGCGAAGGTGTTTCGCGTTCCAGATCGACTAGTCCCGCCTTGATCGCCGGGCTTGGCGCTCGGCGCTCGGCTTTGCAGGCTGGAGGCCCGTTCGCCAACGCCCTCTCGAACCGCCGCCTGGCGCGGGAGACCTCGCCCGGAAGCGGCCGCGCCTATCCCTTGGCATGGGCCGAACTAAGCCTTCTCCGAGCATACCCCGTCGGTCGCCGGGCGCAGGGCGCGGAACGGCGCGTCCAGCGGATAGCTACAACCGCCGCCCGATCCCCGCCCCAATGACGGCGAGCCGTGTCAATCGGACGCGACAGGGATGGTGAACGCAGGATTTTTTCCGATTTCATCCTGCGACCAACGAAGCGGTAGGCGAGCACCCTACCTGTCCGGCTCGCCCCTTCTCGCCAGAAGCAAAGAAAGGCCACCGCCATGACCACCGGGGAAACAGACCAGATCTACACGGTGACGCGCGAGGCGCGGCGTGTGCGCGCCCTGTTCGAAGGCCACGACATCGCCGACAGCGACGACGTGATCACGGTGCGCGAAACCGGGCGGCGGCCGGTCTACTACTTCCCGCGCCGCGACGTGTTCATGATCTTCCTGCGCCAGACCGACAAGGTCACCCACAACCCGCACAAGGGCGAGGCGCGCTACTTCACGATCTATCGGGACCAGCACATCGTCGAGAACGTGGCCTGGAGCTACGAAGCGCCCAAGGCGGCCTTCGACTCGCTGTCGGGCCGTATCGCGTTTCTGGCCGCCCACGTGGAATTCCAGGTCGACGGCGGCTCGGCCGCCGAGACCGAGGCGACGCTCGAAGCCGGATATGACGACTAGGGCGCTCCCCCGCCCGGGCGGGGGGAGCGGCTCTCCCCCCTGAAGAGGGCGTGCATCGGTTAGCCGTTGCACGCCTTGGGAGAGCAGCGTGATAACGCGGACCAACCAAGGTCGCGTTACGATGAACAGCCCCCAGCCCCACGCCGAAAAGCCCGCCGGAAAGCCGCCCTCCCCGCCTCAGGGCGGCGGAGCGCTCTATGGCGCGGCGGTCGAGTACGGCATGCATTGCCTGACCTGGCTGGTCGCCCGCGACGCCCCGGTCAGCAGCCGCGACCTCGCCGAACTTCAGGGCGTGTCGCCCGCCATGATCGCCAAGATCATGCCGAAGCTCGAGAAGGCCGGGATCGTCGCCTCCAGCGGCGGCATCAACGGCGGTTATCGCCTGGCGCGACCGCCCGAGACCATCTCGATGCTCGACGTCGCCGACGCCATCGACGGTCGCAAGTCGCTGATCACCTGCCGCGAAGTGCGCCGTAACTGCGCGCTGTTCGAGGATGAGGCCCCGCGCTGGGCCACTCGCCGCGTCTGCGGCATCCACGCCATCATGCTCCGGGCCGAGAAGGCCATGCGCGCCGAGCTGGCCCGCACCAGCCTCCTCGACGTCGTGGCCAACATCCCCGCTCCGCCCGAGTTCATGCCGGAGATCGACGTCTGGCTCAGTGCACGGGCGCGCGACAGAGAACAATCACGGATCTCGGCCATCAGGGCCGGAACGCGCAGGAGGTCTTCAGATGACTGAGCTCGTCTCGTATGCGCACGACCACGGCGCGCGCATCGCCAACGCCTGGTCGCCAGCGTCGCGCATGACGGTCGCCGGCGAACCGCGCAGCCTTTCGGCCGCCGAGACCCGGACCGGCGACCTCGTGCCGCTGGTGATCGTGGTCGATGACGACGACGCCGTACGGCTATCGATCTGCGAACTCCTGGAGTCGGTGGGCATAGAGTCGATCTGCTTCGGTTCGACCCGCGAACTGCTCGACGCCGAGGTGCTGCACCGGCCCGGCTGCATGATCCTGGACGTGCGCATGCCCGGCCTCAGCGGGCTCGACTTCCAGAGCCACCTGGCCGCCAACGGTATCCTCACCTCGATCATCTTCCTCACCGGGCATGGCGACATCCCGATGACCGTGCAGGCCATGAAGGCCGGCGCCGTCGACTTCCTGGCCAAGCCGGCCCGCGACCAGACCCTGCTAGACGCGGTCAACAAGGCCATCGCCGCCGATCTGGCCAAGCGCGGCGACGCCCATACGACCCGAGAGAACGCCAGCCTGTTCGTCACCCTCACCCCGCGCGAGCGGCAGGTCATGAGGGCCGTGGTCCAGGGCGCGCTCAACAAGCAGATCGCCTACGACCTCGGCATCACCGAGGTGACCGTGAAGCTTCATCGCAGCAGTGTGATGAAGAAGATGCGCGCGCCCTTCGTCACCCACCTCGTCCGCGCCTGGCAGTCCCTGCCCGAGCATCTGCGGGACGAACTTCCCGGATAAGCCTTTTGGATAGGTAGGACCGACCTCGGATCGGGACGATGGATAAGAGCCGCTATCGCCGTTCGCCGAGTAAGGGCCACAGTTTGTCCACCGCGCCTGTTTTCGCGATCATCGACGACGACGAGGCGCTGCGCCAGGCGCTGGCCGAGCTCCTCGAGGTTTCCGGCTACGACTGCCGGACCTTCGCCGACGCCGACGGCTTCCTGTCGGCCTATTCACCAGGCCGTTTCATCTGCCTCGTCACCGATCTCAACCTGCCCGGCAAGAGCGGGCTGGTGCTGCAGCAGCACATGCGCTGCATAGATCCCGGCCTGCCGGTCATCATCATCTCGGCCAATCCGGAAGCGCTGATCCGCTCGCGCTGCCTGGCCTCCGGCGCGGTCGCCTATCTGATCAAGCCGATCAGGGATCAGGTGCTGCTACGGCATCTGGCCGCCGCCCTGGGCCGCTGCTGGCGCGACCAGCCGCCGAGGGCCTGAACGCGCCATACCTTGGGATAGGTCGCCCCCGCCTCCTGGCCCGATCGCCCGAACCGGGCCCGCGTCCTAGCGTCGTCCCCCTCAGACAACTCCGCGGAAGACCCATTCCATGAAACTCTACTACGCCATCGGCGCGTGCAGCCTCGCCGACCGCATCGCCCTGGCAGAGGCCGGCATCGCCTGCGAATTCGAGCGCGTGGACCTGCACACCCGCACGACCGAGACCGGCGCCGACTACGCGGCCATCAATCCCAAGGGCTACGTGCCGGCCCTGGTGCTCGACAGCGGCGAGATGATCACCGAGAACATCGCCATCCTGTCGTGGATCGCCGAACAGTCGCCGCAGCTGCGCCCCGAAGGGCCGCTGGGCTGGTTCCGCCTGCTGGAGGCCCTCGCCTACATCTCGACCGAGGTGCACAAGAGCTTCCACGCCTTCTTCGTCCCCAACGTCACCGAAGAGGCCAAGGACAAGGCCCGCGCCGTGGCGAGCCTGCGCCTGGAGTACCTGGCCGCCAGCCTCAGAGACGGCTACCTCCTGGGCCCGGACCTGACCGTGGCCGACCCCTACCTGTTCGTGATCATGACCTGGGCCAGACCCAACGGCGTGGTCCTGCCCGCGCCGCTGGCGGCCTATTTCGAGCGCATGAAGGCCCGCCCGGCCGTCGCCGCCGCCCTGGCCAGCGAAGGCCTGCAGGTCTGAGATCGGGGGCGACCTGTACGCCCGTATAGGTCGCCCCCGCCCTTTCCCCCAATCGACCCCATCCCGCCCCGTCTTCTAGCTTTTCCGCCCAGGCCTTCGGGCCGCAAGCGGAGGCTTTCGAGATGAAGATCGTAGTGGTTGGCGGCAGCGGGCGGATCGGGGAGAAGCTCGTCTACAACCTGCGCCAGGACGACTATCGCGTCCTCGAGGCCTCGCCGTCCTTCGGCGTAGACGCGGTGACCGGCCAAGGCCTGGACGTGGCCTTCGACGGCGCGAGCGTCGTGGTCGATGTGACCCAGTCGCCGTTGCTCGACGGCGACGCGGCCCTGGCCTTCTTCGAGACGGCCGGACACAACATCCTGGCCGCCGGCAGGGCGGCGGGCGTCCGCCACCACGTCGCCCTGTCGATCGTCGGGACCGACCGCCTGCAGGCCAGCGGCTACTTCCGGGCCAAGAAGCGCCAGGAAGACCTGCTCAAGGCCTCGGGCCTGCCGTTCAGCATCCTGCGCTCAACCCAGTTCTTCGAGTTCATCAGCGGCGTCGTCCAGGACGGCTCGGCCCGCGAGGTGGCGCTCTCGTCCGCCCGCGTGCAGCCGATCGCCGCCGAGGACGTGGCCGAGACCCTGGCCGACATCGCCCTAAGCGATCCCCTGAACGGCACGGTCGAGGTCGCCGGCCCCGAGCGCTTCCGCCTGCACGAACTGGCGACCGAGGTGCTGACCGCCTACGAGGACCCTCGCCGCGTCACCGTCGACGACGAGGTTCCCTATTTCGGCGCTCGCCTCGACGAGGCCTCGCTGTTGCCCGGCGAGACCCCGCGCCTGGCCCAGACCCGTTTTCACGACTGGCTGCGCGCCAGCCTGCAGGCGCCCGTCCCCGCCAACCAGAACCGCCGCAAGCAAGGGTGAATGTCATGAAAGTCGTAGTCGCAGGGGGAACCGGCGTGGTCGGCTCCCGGCTGGTGGACGTCCTGCGCCGCCGCAACCACAATGTCCGGATCGCCTCGCGCGGCTCGGGCGTCGACGTCGTCACGGGCGGCCAGGGGCTGGACGAGATCATGGTCGGGGCCGACGTGGTCGTCGACGTGCTGAACGCCCCGGCGTTCGACGAGGCGACGGCCATGGCCTTCTTCGAGGCCTCCAGCCGCAACATCCTGGCCGCGGCCGCCGCCGAGGGCGTCCGCCACCACCTGGCGCTGTCGATCGTCGGCTGTGAGCGGCTGCAGGGCAGCGGCTACTTCCGCGCCAAGCTGGCGCAGGAGAAGCTGGTCCAGGCCGGCGCCGTGCCGTTCTCGATCCTGCGCTCCACGCAGTTCTTCGAATTCCTGGACGCGATCGTCGAGGACGGCCTGGACGGCGAGACCGTACGCCTCAATCCGGCGCGCGTGCAGTTCATCGCCGCCGACGACGTGGCCGGCGCCCTGGCCGACCTCGTCGAGCGCTCGCCGGTCAACGGAACCATCGAGGTGGCGGGCCCCGACCCGTTCCAGCTGGACGATCTGGTCAAGCGCTACATGGCCTCGCGCAGCGACAACCGCGCCGTCGTCGCCGATCCGCGGGCGCTCTACTTCGGAACGCCGCTCAGCGACGAGACCCTGCTGTCGGGCGGCACGCCGCGCTTCGGCCATACCGAGTTCGATCTCTGGCTGCGCCGCGCCTCCACCGCCGCGGCCTGAGAACGGACGGCTCGCGCGCCCCGGATCCCCTGGGCGCGCGAGTTCTCTTCAATCTTCTCGAAGATCAGCCGCCGGCCAGAATCTGCCCAGCCCGCAACGCGGCCATGTCGCGATTCACCGTCGCCACGGCGACCAGGCGCTCTGCGTCGAAGTAGCGAACCTCGGCGTCGCGGTCGGCCGTCGAGCCGATCACCTCGATCCTGTCCCAGCGCTCGGCATGGCCGACATAGCGGATGGTCAGGTCATAGTGCGCGCTCCAGAAGTAAGGCGGCTCGCGCTCCGACGGCAGGCCCAGCATGGTCGCCGCCGCGATCTGGCCCTGGCGCTCGGCCGCCACCCAGTGCTCGACACGAACCAGCTCCCCGCCCAGGCCCGGATAGCGGGCGATGTCGCCGGCGGCGAAGACGTGCGGATCGCTGGTGCGCAGGCGCTCGTCGACCACCACGCCGCGATCGACGGCCAGGCCCGCCGCCTGCGCCAGTTCCAGCAGTGGCCGCACCCCGATGCCCAGCACCACCAGGTCGGTCTCGATCGTCGCGCCGTCGTCGAGGGTCAGGCGCGCGCCGTCGAAGCCCTGCACCTTGCGGCCGAGGTGGAAGACCACGCCGCGCTCGTCGTGCACGGCCTTGATCATCGCGCCCAGTTCGGGGCCCAGCTTGGCCTCCAGCGGCGTGGCGTCGGGACCGACGACGCGCACCTCAAGCCCCCGGATCCGCAAAGCGGCGGCGGCCTCGAGGCCGATGAAGCTGGAGCCGACGACCACCGCCCGCCGGGCCGAGCCCAGGGCGGCGGTCAGGCGGTCGGCGTCGGCCAGGCTGCGCAACAGGTGGACGTTGTCGCGCACGAAGTCCGGCCCCGGCGGTCGGTTGGGCTCGGCGCCTGTGGCCAGCAGCAGCCGGTTGTAGCCGAGGGTTTCCCCGCCCTGCAGCGTCACCCGGCGCTCGGCCGCGTCGACGGCTTCAACGCGGGTGTCGAGCCGCAGCGCGATCCCGCGTTCAAGGTAGAAGCGCTCGCCCTTCAGTGGCATCCAGGAGGGATCGGCGTCGCCCGACAGGTAGTCCTTGGAGACGTTCGGCCGATCATAGGGCGCGTCGCGGTCGGCGCTGACCAGGGTCAGGTCGCCGGCGTAGCCGAGGTCGCGAAGCCGCTGGGCCGCCGCGAAGCCCGCCGCGCCGCCGCCAACGATGACGATCGACGCCGGATCGGCCGACGCGTCGCGCCCGGGCGCCAGGTTCGGCGCGACCTTGGGCAGCTTTTCGCGGACGAAGAGCCGCTCGCCCTCGACCTCCACCTTCCAGCGGTCGAGCGGCGCCAGGGCGGGCGCCTTCAGGGCGGCGCCGGTGCGCAGGTCGAAACAGGCGTGATGCAGCGGGCAGTTGATGGTCTGGCCCACCCGCAGGCCCTCGTGCAACGGGCCATTGTAGTGGGTGCAGGCGCCGTCGAGGGCGACGATCTCGCCGTCGACCCGGGCCAGGATCACCGGCTGATCGCCGACCCGGCCGGCGAACACGCCCTGCTCGGGAACTTCCTCGGCCGTCACGCCCAGGGAAAGATCGGGACGGGAGACATCTATGTCGGACTGGCTCATGGCGGCCTCCTGCGGGCGGCTGAAACCAAAACGGCGCCGGACGCGAAGGGCTGCGTCCGGCGCCGTCATGACGAGGCGGGTGGATCAGGCGGCCGGCGCTGGCGCCGGGATGCTGGTTTTCAGCCAGTCCTCGAACGCGGCCGATCCCAGGATCGGGTTCGCCCCCGGAACCAGCGAGCGTTCGTCGAGCTCGACGCCGAAATAGAGCGCCTTGGGGTCGCTCACGATCTTGCGGGTGTCACCCTTGGCCTGGAGATAGCGGGCCACGAACCTGTCGAGGCCGAAGGCTTCCGGTCCGGCCACCTCCAGCAGACCGTTCACCGGCGCGGCCAGGGCGACGTCGGTCAGCACCTCGGCGACGTCGAAGGCCGAGATCGGCTGCACCGGCGCGGGCGAGACGTGAACCTCGTCGCCCACGGTTCCGGCCTGAACGATGCCGGCCACGAACGGGAAGAACTGGGTGGACCGCAGGACGGTGAACGGGATCGACGAGGCGCGGATAAGGGCCTCCTGCACGATCTTGGCGCGGAAGTAGCCGCTGTCCTGAAGGCGTTCGGCGCCGACCACCGACAGGGCGACGTGGTGCTTGACCCCCGCCTTGGCCGCCGCGGCCAGCAGGTTGCCGCCCGAGGCCAGGAAGAACTCCAGGGCCGGACCGGTCTCGAAGACCGGCGAGTTGGCCACGTCGATGACGATCTCGGCGCCGTCCAGCGCTTCGGCCAGGCCTTCGCCGGTGACAGTGTTGACGCCGGTGTTGGGCGCGGCCGCGACGGCCTCATGACCCAGGCGGGTCAGTTTGGCGACGACGTTCGAGCCGATCAGGCCCGTTCCGCCGATGACGACGATCTTCATCTTGCTTCTCCTCCAAAGACAGCCGCCACAGCCTAGGAGAAGCGCCCGCCCCCGCCATCGGTACGAGGGTATGCGACGCGGGCCGCGACGGCGTACGGCCTGGCCCAGCACATGGACCAAGGGCTGGCCCGCCTCGTCTGGGGGCGAGGCTGCTCCACCCAGATCGATACGCTGGGCGGGTCGGACCTGAACCAAAGGCGTACGGCGCCCGGCCGCCAGGCGAGCGCGCCCTCTCCCGCGGACAGCTTGCCGCCTTCCGCGCCCGCCGGACAGCGAACAGCCGCCCTAGACCAAGGCGGTAGGGCTTCGCCCTTCCCGCATGATGGCTCACATCCCGGGTCGCCGAGCACAGTGGTGTCGTCTTCACCGTCACAAAAGGAAACGACGATGACCAACACGCCCCGCTTCGCCCCGTTCCAGCTGGTCCCCGAAGTGACCAAGGCCATGCTGGCCGTCGAGACCGCCATCAACGCGACCAGCCTCGAGCACAGCCTGGCCGAGCTCGTCCGTCTGCGCGCCTCGCAGATCAACGGCTGCGCCTTCTGCATCTACATGCACGTGCAGGACGCCCGCCAGCATGGCGAAACCGACCTGCGCATCCAGATGCTCGACGCCTGGCGCGAGTCCCCGCTCTACACCGACCGTGAGCGCGCCGCCCTGGCCTGGACCGAGTCCCTGACCTTCATCGCCACGACCCGCGCCCCGGATTCCGACTACGCCCTGGTCAAGGCTCAGTTCAGCGACGCCGAGATCGCCGCGCTGTCGCTGCTGATCGGCCAGATCAATTCGTGGAACCGCCTGCAGGTGGCCGCGCGCACCGGTCACGCCGTGCAGCCCGCCGCCTCCGCGGCCTAAAGGACGCGTCGAACTCTCCCCCCCGCTTGTTCGACGCCGGAAGGCGGCCAGTCCCTGCTACCCCGCGACGTCGGGCCGCCCTCCGTCACGCCCCGGCTCCCAGCGCGCCGGGGCGTGACTTTTCCACTGCTCCTCGGAGGATCCACCGTGACGAAATCCATCATCGTCGGCCTCGCCGTCGTCCTCGGCGTGGCGGCCATCGCCAACGGCCTGTTCATGCTGATCTCGCCCGAGGGCTGGTACTTCGCCGTGCCCGGCGTGACCACGACCGGGTCGTACAACCAGCACTTCATCCGCGACATCGGCCTGGTCTTCATGCTGATCGGCGCGAGCTTCCTGTGCGGTGCGAAACGGCCCGACCTGCGCCTGTTCCTGTGGGGCGCCCCGACCCTCTGGCTCTCGGGCCACGCCCTGTTCCATTTCTGGGAGGTGGCGGTCGGGATCTGCTCCGTCTCGGTGATCCCCCGCGATTTCCCGGCGGTCACCCTGCCGGCGATCCTGGGCTGGGTCGCGACCCTCTGGGCCGCGCGCAATACTCACAAGGCCGCCCTGATCCTGGGACGCTGATCCGATCGTTCAGAATAGTTGCGGGACCGGCCGGAGCGATCGCTCCGGCCGGTCCCTTTCGTGTTCGCTAGACCGAAACGCCGCCGTCGATCGTCAGGCTGGCGCCGGTGATGAAGCCCGCCTCGTCGCGCGCCAGGTACGAGACCAGGCCCGCCACTTCCGTGGGCCGGCCCATGCGACCCAACGGGATCAGCGGCAGGATCATCTCCACGTGGGCCGAGGTCATGTCGGTGGTCGTCGGCCCGGGCTGGATGTTGTTGACCGTGATCCCCCGCGAAGCGAGGTCCAGCGCCGCGCCCTTGACCAGTGCGGCCACGGCCGCCTTGGCCATGGTGTAGAGCGTCGCCCCCGTGAAGCCGACACGGGCGACGATATTGCTGCCGATGGTGACGATCCGCCCGCCGTCGGTCATCAGGGGCGCGGCGTGGCGCACGGCCGCGAAGGCCCCCCGAACATTGACCGCCATCACCCGATCGAAGTCCTCGAGCGAGATCTGCTCGATGGGACCACGGTGCAGAACGCCGGTGCTGGCCACCAGGATGTCCAGCCGCCCGAACCGCGCCAGCGTCTCGTCGATCGTCGCCTCCACCTGAGCGGCGTCGCCGCTGTCGGCCTGGAGGGCGACGACCTCGCAGCTCTGGCCGCCCAGCCTCGCGGCCAGGTTCCGCGCCTGATCCGGCGAGGCGAAGTAGGTGAAGACCACCTTGGCTCCGTCCATGGCCAGCCGCTCGACGATGGCCGCGCCGATACCGCGCGACCCGCCCAGCACCAAGGCGACCTTGCCCTGATGTTCGCCTTCGAAATCCATTTCGATCCTCGTTTCTGGAAGCGCCGCCGATCAGTTCTCGGCGGCGTGGTGGCGACCGTCGGCCAGGTGGGCGACGCGTCGATCGGGCAGCAGCCACAACGCGGCGACGGCCACGTAGAGGGCCAACGAGGCCGTGGGCGAGATGATGGCGACCAGCACCCCGGCCGCGTAGCCGGCGATCGACAGGTTCGTCTTCCAGTCGACGCCCAATGCAGCGGCCAGGGCCGACTCCCGTCCCTCGTGACGCGCCAGGCGCGAGGCCAGGAGGCGAAAGGCCGCGCCGGTGATCAGAAGCAGCACGCCGTAGGTCACCACCGGCACGCGGGCGAAGTGGCTCTGCTCCATCCAGGCCGTGGCGAAGGGGATCATCGACAGCCAGAACAGCAGGTGCAGGTTGGCCCACATCACCGAACCGCTGATGCCGCCCGCGGCCCGCAGGAGGTGGTGGTGGTTGTTCCAGTAGATGCCGACATAGGTGAAGCTCAGCGCGTAGCCGAGAAAGGTCGGCAGCAGCGGGATCAGCGCGGCCAGGTCACCGCCTTTGGGCGGCTGCAACTCCAGCACCATGATGGTGATGATGATCGCGATCACGCCGTCGCTAAACGCTTCCAAGCGCGTCTTCGAAATTTGTGTCGCCATGCCGGAACCTCGCGGAAAAGCGCGTTCCAACGCTCGGAAGGAGCACCTGGCGCGTCCTGTCGGCAATAGCTCGACGCCTCCGCGCCGCCCATCCGGCCAAACGTAGGCCCCGGCCTAGACTTTGGTCGTTGCTCCCCGGGGCCAAAGGCCCAGGTTCGCCCGCGCCAAGCTGGGCGTCCTGACTGGAGAGTTCGACGCCGGCGAGACCCTGTCGCGCTCCACGGACTTTTCCTGAAGACGACCCGTCCGGCGCCCTACATCAAGCCGCCATCAAGGAGCGGAGCGCGCGCCATCCCTCGCCGCGTCCCAGGCATCACCCAGCCTTGCCGCCCCTCTCCTCCGCTTATAGGTTGAGCGCGAAGCGCATGGTGCCTTGCGCCGACAGGTAGATTGCAGCGTCCGATGTCCCAACCAGCACCCGCGGCTACGGCCTCCCGCTTCGAGCGCCTGTCAGGTTATCTGCGCGTCGATCCGTCGAACCTGCAATTGATCGCCGACGCGGCCGACGCCGCGCTGGCCGAGGGCCTTTGGCCTGACGTCTCGGACATGGTCGCGCGGTACGCCGCTCTCGAACCGCTGCCCCCCCGCCTGCGCAACACCGCCGGCCTGCTGGCCTTGCACAAGGCCCGCTACACCGACGCGATCGCGCTGTTCGAGCCACTGCTGGCGGCCGCCCCACAGGATCCGCATCTCCGTTTCAACCTGGCCTGGGCCAGCGCCATGGCGGGGACCGCCGAAGCCGTCGTCGATCTGGTCGACGACGCCGTGGTCGCGGCCACGCCGGCCGCCGCGGCGCTCAAGGTGCAGGCCCTGCATCGCCTCGATCGGCTGGACGAGGCGCTCGCGGTCGGCGCCGGCTACGCGGCCGCCGGACACGACGATCAATCCCTGATGAGCGCCTTGGCCGTGGCGGCGATCGACGCCGAGGAGCCGGACCTGGCCCGGACCTATGCGCTGCGGGCGGGCGACACCCACGAGGGCCTTTCGACCCTCGGCGCCCTGGCCCTCGACCAGGGCCACGTGTCGGAAGCCGCGGGCCTGTTCGATCGCGCGCTTGCGGTCGATCCGACCAGCGGCCGCGCCCAGCTGGGCAAGGGTCTGGCCCTGCTGGCCGAAGGCGACGCCGCCGCCGGCGCGCCCCTGGTCGAGGCCGCGGCCGCGCGCTTCGGCGATCACCTGGGCTCGTGGGTCGCCGCCGGCTGGGGCCGCTTCGCGCAAGGCGACCAGGCCGCCGCCCGCCGCCTTTTCGAAAAGGCCCTGGCGCTGGACGACACCTTCGCCGAGACCCATGGGGCGCTGGCGGTCCTCGATGTCATGGACGACCGCATCGACAGCGCCACCCGCCGCTGCCAGGTCGCCTTCCGCCTCGACAAGGCCTGCCTTTCGGCCGCGCTGGCCCGCAGCCTCATGGCCACGCGGCAAGGCGACGCCGCCACGGCCGAACGCATCCGCGCCATCGCCCTCAACACGCCGCTCGGACCGGACGGCCGAACCCTTTCCCAGGCCATGGCCAAGCTCGGCTCGGGCCTGAACGGCACCGGCTGAGCCCTGCCGCCCGGGCGGGCCGGGCGACGGGTTTGCGCCCGGCCGCAACTCCGCTAAGGCTGGCCGCGCAGTCACCCCAGGCCCTGGACGCGAAGCGCTCGTGGAACCCATCTCCAACATCGACGGCCTCGTGGCCCTGCTGCGGCGGCGGCTGCAGGCGCGAGCGGCCGGAACGGCGGGCAAGGCGCGTGCGACGCGCTCCACCACGCGGGACGCCGCCATGATCGAGGGCGTCTACGCCCTCGCCGCCGTGCGCGACGTGGATGATCGACAGCTGGGCCGCGCCTTGATCGAGGCGGTCCTGGCCGAAGGCTTCGGAAGCGAGCTTCTGAACGAGGCCAAGTTCCAGCAGGTGGTCGAGCGCGTGGTCGAAACTCTGGAGGGCGAGCCCCGCTCGGCCGTGCTGCTGCAAAGAGCGATCCAGGACCTGAGATCCGGAATTCGATAGACCCGGTTGCGGCCCGCGCCGCATGAGCTCGCCCACGCGTTGCGGTTGCCCCTTGTTCCACACGTCCGCTTGTGGGAGGTCAGGCGACGGGCGGGTGAGTGACGATGAGCGCCGATCAGGCTCTGGAATTGATGAAGCTGCTGTTCTGGAACAGCGCCGTGGTCTCGGCGCCGGTCCTGATCGCGGCCCTGGTGGTGGGACTGTTGATCAGCGTCCTGCAGGTGGCCACCCAGTTGCAGGAGGCCACGCTGGGCTACGTGCCCAAGCTGATCGTCGCGGTGCTGGTGCTGATGGCGCTGGGCGGCTGGATGATGGGCCGCATCACCAGCTTCGCCACCCACCTGATCCAGATGATCCCCTCGCTCGTCTAGGCCATGACGTTCGAAACCCTGATCCGATGGGTGGTGACCAGCCTGCTTCTCGGCCTGCGGATCGGGCCGGTGTTCGCCATGGCGCCGCCGTTCACCCTCACGCGGACCCCGGCGCTCTTTCGCGTGTTCCTGGGCCTTGGCCTGGCCGGCGTCCTGGCCTCGTCCCTGCCCCAGGACCAATGGGCCTCGGCGCTCGGGGCCGGCGACCTGCTGACGGCCGGGGCGCGCGAGCTGCTGCTCGGCGCGATCTTCGTCCTGGCGTTCCAGGTGATGTTCGCGGGCCTCTACCTGGCCGGCCGAACCGTCGACATCCAGGCCGGCTACGGCCTGGCGATGCTGATCGATCCCACCACGCGGGGGCAGACGCCCCTGGTCGGCGCGCTGCTGGCCTACGCGGCCGGCGCGGTGTTCTTCGCCATGGACGGGCACATCGAACTGCTGCGCCTGCTGCGGGCCTCCGTCGAGGCCGTCCCGCTGGGGACGGGACAGGCGCCCCACAGCCTGCGGCCGCTGACCACCTTCATGTCCGTGGTGTTCATGACCAGCTTCGGCGTCGTGGCGACGGCGGTGCTGGCCCTGTTCGTCGCCGATCTCGCCATCGCCCTGATGTCGCGGACCATGCCGCAGATGAACGTCCTGATCCTGGGGCTGCAGGTGAAGACCCTGCTGCTGCTGCTGGTCCTGCCCATCATGATCGGCTCGGTGGGGGCCCTGCTCGCCCGCCTGGCGACCCTGACGCTCGAAGCCATTCCGGGCCTGCTCTAGGATGGAGAACACCGAACAGAACCGCTCGGAGAAGCCCACCCCCTTCAAGCTGAAGAAGGCGCGCGAGAAGGGATCGGTCGCGCGGAGCATGGACCTGAGCTTCCTGACCGGCTCGTTCGCCCTGCTGGCCTATCTCTGGATAGCCGGCGACACCCTGTGGGTTCAGATCTCGCGGGCGGCCGAGCGGGCCCTGGTCGCCGCGCCGAACGTTTCGGCCAGCGGCCACGAGATCATGGTCGTCACCGCCGGCGTCCTGACCTCGATGTTCCGGCCCCTGGCCTTCCTGTGCGCGACCACCTTCCTGGTCGTGGGACTGTTCGAGGTGGCGCAGACCGGCTTCGTGTTCTCCACCCAGCCTCTGAAACCCGACTTCTCGAAACTCAGCCCCGCCAAGGGCTTCAAGCGGGTGTTCTCGGTGCGCACCCTGATCGAGACGGCCAAGACCCTGCTGAAGCTGGCCGTCTATGCGGCGCTCGTCGCCATCGTGCTCCGCATCGCCTGGGCGGTGGAGGGTCCCGCCGCGACCGACGCCGCCCGGCTGGTCCAGGCGATGGGACACATGGGCCTGCGGTTGCTGACCTTCTTCGTCGGCGCGGCCCTCGTCTTCGCCATCCTCGACCAGTGGCTGGTGCGCCGCGAATTCCTCAAGCAGATGCGCATGAGCCGCCGCGAACTGCGCCGCGAGTCCCGCGATCGCGAAGGCGAACCGCGCATCAAGCAAAGGCGCCGGCAGCTGCACGGCGAATTCGTCAAGATGAGCCAGAGCCTGCGCAACCTGCGCGGGGCCGATGTGCTGCTGACCAACCCGACCCATTTCGCCGTGGCGCTGCGATACGATCCGCGCAGCATGGAAGCGCCGGTCGTCGTCTCGCTGGGCGCCCACCAGTTCGCCCAACGGCTCAAGGCGCTGGCCTTCAGCTACGGCGTGCCGATCGTGCCGGACCCGCCCCTCGCCCGGGCCCTCTATCGCAGCTGCCAGCTGCGGCAGGCCGTGCCGGCCGACTATTACGGTCCCGTCTCCAGGATCTACATGACGCTGCGCGAGCGCCAGCGTGAGCAACCCGCCAGAGAACTATAGTCCATGCTCCAGCGTATCATCAGCAAGAACAAGGACCTCTACCTGGTCGGCGGGGTGGTGGCGATCCTGCTCATCCTGTTCACGCCCATCCCGGCGGTGCTGCTGGACCTGTTCATCATCACCAACTTCTCGCTCGGCCTGACGATCCTGCTGCTGACCTTCTACGTCGCCAAGCCGGTGTCGTTCTCGACCTTCCCGTCGCTTCTGCTGGTGGCCACGCTCTATCGCCTGGCGCTGAACGTCGCGGCGACGCGGCTGATCCTGACCCAGGGCCATGCGGGCCAGGTGATCGACGCGGTCGGCGCCTTCGCGGTGCAGGGCAGCTACGTCGTCGGCCTGGTGGTGTTCTTCATCCTGGTAGTCGTCCAGTACGTGGTCGTCACCTCCGGCGCCCAGCGGGTGTCGGAAGTCGCCGCGCGCTTCGTCCTGGACTCGGTCCCCGGCCAGCAGATGAGCATCGACGCCGACCTCAACATGGGCCTGATCGACCAGCACGAGGCCAAGCGCCGCCGCAAGGAACTGGAAAAGGAAGCCGCCTTCTACGGGGCGATGGACGGGGCCAGCAAGTTCGTCAAGGGCGACGCGGTGGCCGGCGTCATCATCCTGCTGATCAACATCTTCGCCGGCTGGTTCATCGGCGTCGCCCAGATGGGCATGGGCTGGACCGAGGCCCTGCAGACCTTCACCCTGCTGACGATCGGCGACGGCATCGTCACCCAGGTGCCGGCCCTGATCATCTCGGTGGCCACGGGCATCATCGTCACGCGCTCTTCGGCCGACGGCCAACTGAGCGGCGAGGTGTTCAACCAGCTCTCGTCGATTCCCAAGATCCCGTTGATCGTCCTGGGCGCCCTGCTGGTGCTCCTGGCCCTGCCGGGCATGCCCAAGTGGCCGCTGCTGATCCTGATCGCCGTGCTGGGCGCCGTTTGGTTCGCGTCGCGCAAGAAGCGCCCGGAGGACCTGATGGGCGCCAGCATCGAGAGCCCCGCCGACGAAGCCGCCGCCGCGGAAAGCCGCGCGCCCGCGCCGATCGAAGTATTGCTCGGCCGCGAGCTCGGACAGCACTGGCAATCGATGAAGCCCCTGCTCAGCGACCGGATCACCACCCTGCGTCGCCAGCAGGAGAAGGCGACGGGCTTCGCATTCCCCGCCGTCCTCTTCCAGGACGGCGCGCAGCTGGACCCCTACGCCTACGAGATCGTGCTGTCGGGCTCGCGCCACGCCCACGGCAAGCTGTTTCCGCAGCAGACGCTGGCGATCGGCACGGGGCCGGCCAAGCCGCCCCTGACGGGCGTGGAGGCGCGCGACCCCGCTTTCGGCCTGCCCGGCGTCTGGATCGACGCCGACCAGCGCGACCACGCCCAGGACTCCGGCTACACCCTGGTCGATCCGGTGACGGTGATGATGACCCACCTCGGGGAGGTCCTGCGCGTCGAGACGCCGTCGCTGCTGACGCGAACCGACGTCGTGCAGATCCTGGAAGGCGTCCGGACGCGCCAGCCGGGCCTCGTCGAAGAACTGGTCCCCGCCCTGATGACGGTTTCCGACATCCAGAGGATCTTGCAGAACCTGCTCGCCGAAAGCGTCTCCATCCGCAACGTCGACCTGATCGCCGAGGCGCTGGTCGACGTGGCGCGCACCACCAAGGACCATGCCGAACTGACCGAACTGGTGCGGCAGAAACTCAGCCACGGCATCTGCCACGATCTGCGCGGCGCCAACGAGCAACTGGCCGTGCTCAGCCTCAATCCCCGCGTCGAGGCTCAAATCGCCGAAAGCGTGCGGCGCAGCGACGGCAAGAGCGGCTTCGTGATCGACCCTCGCCTGGCCGAGCAGCTGATGCGCAAATTGATCCCGATGGTCGATGCGATGATGCAACAGAATCTGGCGCCGGTGCTGCTGTGCGGCCACGAAGTCCGCCGCCACCTGCGCACATTCACCCGCCGCGCCGTGCCTCGCCTGTCGATCGTTTCGGTCAACGAAATCCCGCATACCATCGACCTGAAGTCGTTCGACGTCGTCAACCTCGACTGACGCCGCCCCACGCGCTACCGATCGTTACATTGCTGAAAAATATCGACACAAATCTTCCAATTGCGCCTTCCTGTGGTTGAGGCCTTTTGCTAGCCATGCCTTATGGGGCAGTACATTGATTTCGTATCGAGCATTCTAGGGCAGTCGCAACGTCGCGCTGAGATCGTTGCCCAGAATCTCGCGAATCTGACGACGCCCGGCTACAAGCGGCGCGTCGATTTCGCCTCCCTGATGGGAGCTGACGGAACCCTCCAGACGGCCAGCGGCACCGATTTTTCCGTCGGCAAGCCCGTCGTGACCGACAACCCCTACGATCTGAGCCTTGGCGCCGAGGGCTTCTTCGCGGTGCGGACCGCCGACACGGTTCTCTACACCCGGCAGGGCCAGTTCAAGCGCGCCGAAGACGGCCGCCTGCTCACCGTCCAGGGCCACGCCCTGCAGCTTCAGGGCGGCGGCGACGTCATCGTCCGCAGCAACGCGTTCAAGGTCAGCGCCGACGGCGTGGTGCTCGACGACGGCCAGCCGGTCGGACGCCTGGCCATCGTGGACGCCGCCGACCGCTCGCGTTTCGTCCGCGCCGAAGGCGGCTTGTTCTCCGCCCCAGCGGACGTCCTCGCCGAGGTCGAAAGTCCGGTCGTGCGCCAGGGCGTGCTCGAAGCCTCGAACGTCAACAGCGGCGACGAGATGATCGCCGTCATGGAAGCGTTGCGCCGCGCCGAGAGCGGGCAGCGGCTGGCGAACGTCTACGACGACCTCATGGGCCGCGCGATCACGACTTTTGGACAGGTCTAGAGCATGAACGGGGCATTCTACATCGCAGCCACCGGGCTTCGGGCCCAGCAGGGCGCGCTCGACGTCACCGCCAACAATATCGCCAACCTCAACACCTCGGGCTTCAAACGCGCGACCGTGCGGTTCTCCGAACTAGTCGCCTCCAATCCGCTGGCGACGGAAGGCGCTCCTCCCTCGGGCGTGTCCTCCGGCGGCGTCGAGCGCGTCTTCACGCAAGGCGACCTTCGCGAGACCGGCGGGTCCATGGACCTGGCGATCCGCGGCGAAGGCTTCATCGAACTGATGGCGCCCTCCGGCCGCAGCGTGCTGTGGCGCGGCGGGACCCTGAAGGTCGGCGAGGACGGCTTTCTCGCCGCCTCGAACGGCATGTCGCTGCGCGGCATGATCGCCGCCCCGACCGGCGCGCATGACTTCCTGATCAGCGCGGACGGCAAGGTGACCGCCCTGCTCGACGACCAGACCCGCAGCGAGATCGGCCGCATCGACCTGACGATGGTGCGCGATCCCGAGGCCCTCTCGGCCGTCGGCGAAGGCGTCTACGAACTGGCCGACGGCGGTCGGGCGACCACGGTCGCCCCCGGCGAAGAGGGCGCCGGCCTTCTCGTCCAGGGGTCGGTCGAAGCCTCCAACGTGCAGATCTCCGACGAGATGGTGACGCTGTTGCTGACCCAGCGGGCCTATGCGGCCAACGCCCAGGTCGTGCAGGCCGGGGACCAGTTGATGGCGATCGCCAACGGCCTGAAACGCTAGTGCCCCTCGCCTGGAGCCTTCTCGCCGCGGCGATCCTGCCAGCCCTCGCCTCGCCCGCGCCCGACGCGCCGCGCCTGGTGGAGATCGAGGGCCCGGTCGTACGGCTGGGCGACGTGGCGGACCTGTCCGGCCTGCGGCCCGACCTTCGCGCGCGCGCCGCGCAGACGCCGATCCTGGCCCTGCGCCCCGGCGCGAGCGCGACGCTGACCGCCGAGCAGATCCAGGCGTACGGACGGCGGCGGATGCCCCTGCTGGCCGCCTGGTGGTCCAGCGAAACCGCCGGGGTCGTGGTGCGCCGTACGACGGGCGCGCCGTCGCTCCAGACTTCCGCCGCATGCGTGCGCCCCCTTCAGGCGATCGATCGCGACCAGATCCTGACCGCCGCGGACTTCACCGACGCGGCCTGCGCCGCCGACGCGCCTCGGACGGCCTGGCGCTATGACCGCGCCGCCCAGGCCTTGCGCGCCGATCGCGACCTGGCGACCAGCGACACCCTCGCCGCCCCGCCCGCCGGCCTGCTGGCCGCCGTGCGTCCGGGCCAGACCGTCCGCGTCACCGCGCGGATCGGCGCCGTCACGGTCGAGCGCGACGCCCAGGCGGTGCAGGCCGCGCGCGCGGGCCGACCGCTCTTCGTCAAGGCCGGCGGCGGGATCTTCGCCGTCGCCGCCGTGGAGCAAGATCAATGATCCTACCCGCCCAGGCCGCGAGGCGCGCCGCCGTCATGGCCCTGGCCATCGCGATCGCGCCGATCGGTGCGGCCGTCGCGTCCGACCTCTACAAGCCCGGCAACTGGTCGGCGATGGCCTCCGACCGTCACGCCGAGCAGGTCGGCGACACCCTGACCGTGGTGATCTACGAAAGCTCGAGCGCCTCGAACACCGCCCAGACCGGCGCGCGCAAGACCCACCGGCTGTCCGGCGAAGCCGGAACGGGAAGCGGCGTCGGCAAGAGCGCGCACCTGAACCTCGGCGGCGAATACGACGGCTCGGGCCAGACCGGTCGCTCGGGCAAGCTGCTGGCCCAGATCAGCGTGACCGTCGATGCGGTCCTGCCCAACGGCGACCTGCATGTCGCCGGCGAACAGGTCCTGAACATCAATGGCGACCGCACCTTCATCCGCCTGAAGGGGCGCGCCCGGCGCGGCGACATTTCCGGCGACAATGCGATCGTCTCCTCGCGGCTGGCCGACGTGATGATCGACTACGACGGCTCGGGCTTCGTGGCCCGCACCGGCAAGCCCGGCGCGGCCGCGCGGATCTTCAACTGGCTGGGCCTTCTGTGATGCGTCGTCCGCTCGCCTTCCTCGTCGCCGTCTTCGCCCTGGCCACGGCCGCCGCGCCCGCCCGGGCCGAGGACGTGCGCGTAAAGGACATCGGCCGCTTCCAGGGCTGGCGCGACAACGCCCTCGTCGGCTACGGCGTCGTCATCGGCCTGTCGGGCTCGGGCGACTCCCCGCGCAGCGAAGTCACCCGCCAGGCCCTGAAGAACGTGCTGGGACGCCTGGGCGTCAACGTGACGCCGGACCAGGTGCAGAGCCGCAACGTCGCGGCGGTGATGGTGACCGCCACCTTGCCGCCGTCGGCCAATGTCGGCGACCGCATCGACGTCACCGTCTCCTCGATCGGCGACGCCCGCAGCCTGGTGGGCGGCACCCTGCTGATGACCCCGCTCGTCGGTCCCGACCAGAAGAGCTACGCCCTGGCCCAGGGACAGCTGGTCGTCGGGGGATACCGTTTCGACTCCGACCTCAACCGCCAGCAGAAGAACTACCCCACCTCGGGGATCATGCCGGCCGGCGCCACGGTCGAGGCGGCCGTCGACGCCCACCTGCTGGGAGCGGATGGGACCCTCACCTTCATCCTCAAGGATCCGGACTTCACCACCGCCGAGCGCGTGGCCGACGCGATCAACCAGGCCCTGGGAAGCGGCGTGGCCTCGGTGCGCGACGCCGACGCCGTGTCGATCGCGGCCCAGGCCGACCGCGCCCGCCTCTATCGGCTGATCACGCGGGTCGAAAACGTCCGGGTCAATCCAGACGCCCAGGCGCGCGTGGTGATCAACGAGCGTTCGGGCACGGTGGTGGCCGGCGGCGGCGTGCGGATCTCCAGCGTGGTGATCTCGCAGGGGGACGTGCGCGTCTCGGTGACCGCCGAGAACCAGGCCTCGCAGCCGGTCTACGGCTACACCTACGGCGCCGGCGGCGAAGGGGGCGGCGTACGCAGCCTGATCGTCACCAACACCAAGCTCGAAGTGGCCGAATCCAAGGACGCTGTCGTGCAGTTTCCCGACACGACGGTCGCCGACCTCGTGCAGGGCCTGACGCGCGCCCACGTCGATACGCGGTCCACCATCGCCATCCTCCAGGCCATCAAGGCGGCTGGAGCGCTGCATGCCGACATCCTGGTCCAGTAGGAGCGCGCCATGAGTTCCCTTTCGAGCATCGTCGCGCTGAAGGCCCTGGACGGGCTTTCCCGTCGCGCGGTCGTCACCGCCGAGAACATCGCCAACGCGGGAACGGCGAACTACCGCCCCCGGCGGGTGAGCTTTGAACAGGCCCTGGCCAGCGCCGCAGGTAGCGGCGCGCCGGCCGTGCTGGCGGTCGAACCGTCGGTCGAGGCCTCGGTCGAGCCGCAGGTCCGGCTGGACCTGGAAATGTCGACGGCCAGCACCACCCAGATGCGCTACGCGGCGCTGATCGAGGTGCTGAACCGGCAGGCCCAGCTGCGGGCCCTGTCGATCAAGGGGAGCCTCTGACCATGCAGGCCATGGAAATCAGCCGCACCGGCCTGGACGTCGAATGGCGACGGCTCGAGATCATCGCCGAGAACCTGGCCAACGCCAACACCGCCCGCACGGCGACGGGCGAGCCCTATCGGGCGATGCGTCTGGTGTCGGGGCCGCGGCAGGGCTTCGCCGACATGCTCAAGGCCGGCGAGACCCCCGCGGGCGGCGTGATGGTCTATGGCGTCGAGCCGATCAACGCCCCGCCTCGGCGCGTGTACGAGCCGGCCAATCCGCAGGCCGACACCGACGGCTACGTCTCCTATCCCGGCTACGACCACGCGGGCGAAATGACCCTGATGCTGAAAACCTCCAGGGCCTACGAGGCCAATCTCGTCGCGCTGGGCGCGGCGCGGCAGATGTACGCCAAGGCCATGGAACTGGGACGCCGCTGATGAGCATCGTACCGATCCAGGCCCTGGACGCCGCCGCGGTCGATCCCGTTCTCGCCCGCGCCATGGCGCCGATGACGCCCGCGCCGGCCGTCTCGCGCGCCCCCGAAACCTCGTTCAGCCAGCTGATGGCCGACGGCGTCGATGGGGTGAACCGCAAGCTGCTCGCCGCCGAGGACATGGCCACGGCCTTCGCCCTCGACGACAGCGTGCCGCTGCACCAGGTCACCTATGCGCTTGAAGAGGCCCGCCTGTCGTTCGAACTGGCCCTGCAGGTCCGCGCCCGGCTGGTCGAGGCCTACCAGGACCTCTCGAAGATGCAGCTCTAGACGTCAATGACGCGCGCCGCCCTCTCCTCTCCCCGGACTTCGTCCTAGCATGACGCCGCTCGAACAGTTCCGAACCGCTTCCCCGACCCGCCAAGTGGCCATCGTGGCCACCGGCGTCGTGCTGCTGTGCGCCGTCTTCTTCGCCGTCTACTGGCTGGTGCTCCGCAAGCCCTACGGCGTGCTGTTCACCAATCTGCGCGACATGGACGCCGCCACCATCGTAGGCGAGCTCGACAAGAAGAAGATCCCCTACAAGCTGGCCGATCACGGCGCCACGATCCTGGTGCCCGAGGATCAGGTCGACGGCGCGCGCCTGGACGTGATGAGCCAGGACCTGCCGCTCAAGGGCATGGTCGGCTTCGAGCTGTTCAACAAGTCCGACATGGGGCTGACCGAGTTCGCCCAGAAGATCAACTATCAGCGGGCCCTGCAGGGCGAGCTGGCGCGCACGATCATGACCCTGGACGGGATCGAGACCGCGCGCGTCCACCTTTCCCTGGCCGAGCAGACGATCTTTCGCGGAGACCGCCAGCCGGCCAAGGCCTCGGTGACCCTCGCGCCGCGAACCGGCCGGACCCTGACGCCGGCGACGATCCGCGGCGTCCAGCGCCTGGTCGCCGCCGCCGTCACCGACCTGAAGGCGTCGGACGTCGTCGTCCTGGACGGCGAAGGCCAGATCGTCAGCGCCGAGCCCTCCGCCCAGCTCGACACCGGCTCCACGGCCGCGGAAACCGACCTCTCGGCCCGGGTCCGGCGCGCCCTGTCGAGCCTGCTGCCCGACGGCCGCTTCCAGGTGGTCGTCCTGGCGGGCAAGGCCATCGTCCCCGACGCCCAGACCGTGCCCGGCGCCCGCTCGGGCGTGCGTGTCGACATCACGCTGGAGGCCCCGGCGAGCCCCGAGCTTCAGCTCCGCGCCAAGGCCCTGGCCGAAGCGGCGATCGGCGCCGATTCCACGGCGGGCGACCTGGTGACCGTGTCGGCCTCTGATCAGCCGCTGGCGCCGGTCGTGGCCGAGCCGACGGCGCCGGCCCTCGCCCCCGCCATCCCGGCCGTCGCGCCCCCGTCCCCGACGGCGGCGCGGTCGGAAACGCCGTTCAGCGGCGTCGTGACGGTCTATGCGGTCGTCCTGCTGGTCGCCTTGCTGGCCGTAGCCTTCCTGCTCCACGCCCGTCGCCCTGGCCGCCGTCTGAGCGCGCGCGAACAGGAAGCCTATGCTCGTCGCCTGGCGGCGCTGTTGGATGAGAGGGACGCCGTTGCGACCTCAGGTATCTGACCGGGCCTTCCGCAGGCTCGTCGCCGAACTGGCCCAGGCCGCCCCCGAAGACGTTCGGGGCGTACTGGATCAGCTCGCCCCGTCCCACCGGGATGAGGTTCGGGCCCTGCTCGCCGCCTATGACGGCGCGCCCGTGGAAACCATCCGCCCACGCACGGCCGAACAGGCCAAACCATCGGGCCTGTCCCCCTGGCTGGAGGCTCGGGCCCGGAGCGCAGGTCCGAACCTCGGCTTCTCCATGACCCCGACGGCGACGGTCGCCTTGCGCGGCTGCATCCCCGCGCTCGGCGACGAGGCGCGCCCGTCGCCGCGGCCGCGCGCGCCGACGCCTGGTCGCGCCAACGGCCTCGATGGCCTGCTGGCCCGCCTGCGGGGGCGACGATGAGCATCATCAAGTCCTCGCAGTCCGATCAGGCCGCGCGGGCGGTGCGCCCGCTATCGGCGCCCCGTTCGGCGACGCCGGTCGATCCCAAGCTCGCCGCCCTGGCCGAAGAGCTGAGCCAGGCCCAGGCGCAAGGCGCCGCCCTCGCCGCCGAACTGGCGGATCGCGACACCCGGATCGGACGCTTGGACGAGCAGCTGGCCGAAGCCGTTCGGCAAGCCCGCGCCGAGGGGCGCGAGGCTGGGCTTCGGGAAGCCGAGGATGACGGCGCGCGCCGGTTCGAACGCCTGGACAAGACCCTCGACGCCGCCCTGAACCGCTTCGCCGTCGAGACCGAGCGGATGGAGCAGCTGGCCGTGGCCCTGGCCGCCGAGGGCCTGCGCAAGATCATCGGCGACGTCGAGGTCCACCACGACCTGCTGGCCCGGACGATCCGCCACCATGTCGATGCGATCGCCGGCGCAACGGTCATAGAAGTGGCGGTCTCCCGCGACGACTTCGCCGATCCGGAGGCTCTCGCGCGCCTGGCCAGCGGGGTCGATCGCTCCGAACTGCGGCTGGTCGCCTCCCCCGACCTGGCCTCGGGCGACTGCCAGCTGCGGCTCAAGCTCGGCGCCATGGAGATCGGCGTCGATCGCCAATGGGAGCGGCTGAACGCCCTGTTCGCCGATCTCGGCGCGCGGAGCGCCGCCGAATGATCGAGCACGCCTTCCTGGACGCGGTCCGCGCGGTCGACCTGGTGGTCCGCACCGGACGCGTGCGCCGCATTCGCTCCACCTACATCGAGGCGGACGGGCCCAACCTGCCGATGGGAGGGCTGTGCGAGATCGAGACCACGGCGAAGAACCGCGTCAGCCTGGCCGAGGTGGTCGGCGTCAACGAGGACAGCGTCGTGCTGGCGCCGTTCGACGACGCGGCGGCGACCTTTTCGGGCGCGCGAGTGACGGCCGCTTCGGCCCAGTCCGACGGCGCGCCGGTCGGCGACGCCTTCCTCGGGCGGGCGGTCGACGCCCTCGCCCGTCCGATCGACGGCCGTGGCCCCGTAGCCGCCACCGCGCGCGGACGCCTCGACGGCGAGGTCGCCGCGCCGATGCAGCGGACCTCGCCCAAGCGGGTGTTCGAGACCGGCGTGCGCGCCATCGACGGCCTTCTGACCCTGGCCCGCGGCCAGCGGGTCGGCATCTTCGCCGCCGCCGGCGTTGGCAAGACGACCCTGATGACC
This sequence comes from Caulobacter sp. GW821-FHT10C03, assembly GCF_059415485.1. Lineage (NCBI taxonomy): Bacteria > Pseudomonadati > Pseudomonadota > Alphaproteobacteria > Caulobacterales > Caulobacteraceae > Caulobacter > Caulobacter sp. GW821-FHT10C03. The sequence continues at coordinate 224,630 of NZ_JBWKNI010000007.1, forward strand.
CAGATCGCGCGGCAGGTCGGCGTCGACCGCTGCGTCATCTGCCTGGTCGGCGAGCGCGGCCGCGAGGTCGAGGCGTTCTGGCGCGGCCTGCCTGCGCAGGCCAAGGCGCGCTCGACCCTGGTGGCCGCGACCTCGGACCAGAGCGCGGCCATGCGCGCCCGCGCCGGCCGCTACGCCCTGGCCCTGGCGGAGCATTGGCGGGCCCAGGGGCACGACGTGCTGCTGTTCATCGACTCGGCGACGCGCCTGGCCATGGCCTTGCGCGAGATCGGGTTGGCGGCCGGCGAGCCGCCGACCATTCGCGCCTATACGCCCAGCGTGTTCGCCGCCATTCCCAGGATCGTCGAGCGTTGCGGCGCGGTAGCCGGCGGCGGCTCGATCACGGCGATCATGACCGTGCTGAGCGAAACCGACGACATCGACGACCCGATCGCCGAAATGATGAAGTCGCTGCTCGACGGCCACATCCTGCTGTCGCGCGACCTGGCCGAGCAAGGTCGGTATCCGGCGATCGACGTGCCGCGCAGCATCAGTCGCCTCGCCGGCGCGGTGGCCGAACCCACCGCCCGCGCCGCGGCGACGCGGGCCGTCGAGGCGCTCAGCACCTACGAGACCTCGCGCACCCTGATCGAGACCGGCATGTACGTGCGCGGCGCCAACGCCGACATCGACCGGGCGCTCGAGCTTCGACCGGCGCTGCTCGACTATCTGAGACAGGCCGAGGACGAGCGCACGCCCTATTCGACCGCCTGCGAGCGACTGGTCTCTCTGATCGGAGCGAGGGCCTGATGGCGCGACGCGATCAGCCCGAGCGACTGCGCCAGATCGGCCGCGTGCGGGCGCTGCAGAGCCAGGTCGCCGAAGCCGCCGCCGCCCGCGCCGCCGCCGACCTCGACGAGGCCCGCGCGCGTCGCGACCGTGGCGACGAGCGCCTGGCCGATGAACAGGACCGCTGGGCGGCCGCCCTGGCCGCCCCGTCGATGGCGCTGGAGGTGATCGGCGCCTGGAGTGCTTCGATCGACCTCGCGCGCGCCGAACTGGGCGTCCTGGAGACTCGCCTTTGCGACGCCGGCGATGTCGCCGACGCCCGCTCGAAGGCCTGGCGCGTCGCCCTGGCCAAGGAACGCCAGGCCCAGCGGGTCGAACGCTCGGCCGCGCGCCGGGCGCGGCGCGCCAGGGAGGAGGCCCAGTTGGCCGACGCCGCCGACCGTACGACGCAGAGGAGCGTCGGCCGATGAAGATCGCCGCGACCGCCCCTCCCCTGCTCGTTTCCCGAAGCGCGCCGACACTGCGCGCCGACCTGCCGACGGGCGCGTTCGAGGCCTTGCTGCGCGGCGCCGACCAGCCGCGCGGTTTCGACGACCTGGGCATGTTCGGCCGCCGTCCCGAAGTCGTCGAGACCGCCGACCGCGCGGACGAGCCCCTGGCTCCGTCCGACCAGTCGGCCGCCCCCGTGAGCGACGGCGAGACCGCGGTCTCTGCGACGCCCCGGGGGCAGGCCGCTCCCCCGCCGACGCCTGACGGCTTCGCCTCCGGCGTGGCCCGTATCGTCCTGCGGGAAACCGCGGAAGCCGCGCCCCCGACGACGCTTGGTCCTTCGGCGCTCGTCGCTCATGCCGATGGTCCCATCGAGATCCTCGTCCTCCCGGCCGCCGCCCTGGCCGAGCCCGTCGAAGGTCCAGAAGCGACCGCCACGCCGCCCGCCAGGCCCGACGCCCGGCCGCCGGCCGGCTCGAACCTCAGCGTGGTGGTCGCCGATCAGCCGGACGGCCTGCGGGTGGCCATCGGCGGCCTGTCGCTCGCCCCGTCAGCGCTGGATCGCCTGCGGCGCAAGATCGCCGAACTGGCGGCCGAACTGGGCTTTGCCCTGTCGGAGCTCTCGCTGAACGGCGAGACCCTCGATCCTTCCTTCCCTCTGGCCCTTGGAGACGTCCATGGCGACCGAGTCCGTTAGTTCCGTGAGCTCGTCGGCCGCCTACGGCCTCGATTTTCAGTCCCTTCTGAAGATCATCCTGACCCAGCTGACCTATCAAGATCCGCTGAAGCCCGTGGACAACTTCCAGTTCGTCTCGCAGCTGGCGCAGTTCTCGCAGCTCCAGCAGAGCCAGACGCTCAACGACCAGATCACCAACCTGCTCTCCGCCCAGGCGGCCAACCAGGCGGTCAGCCTCCTGGGCCGCACGGTCGACGTCGTCAGCGACGTGACGACCCAGTCGGGCGTGGTCCAGTCGGTCTCATTCAGCAACGGTCAGCCCTTGGCGACGATCAAGACGTCCGACGGCGCGATCATCTCCAGCATCTCGATCGCCGACATCACCCAAGTCCGTTAGGAGCCCATCAAATGCTTGGATCCATCTACGTCGGACTGAGCGGCATGAACGCCTTCTCCAAAGGCCTTCAGACCATCAGCAACAACGTCGCCAACATGAACACCCTCGGTTTCAAGGCGACGAAGGCGAGCTTCGCCGACTCGTTCAACAGCGGCGGCGGCTGGCTGGGCTCGGCCAGCGGTCTGGCCTACGCGCAAAGCGGGACCGGCGTTCACGTCGGCCTGCCGCAGATCGACTTCAAGCAGGGCGAGCTGCGCACCTCGACGGGCGAGCTCGACCTGGCGATCGATGGCGGCGGCTTCCTGATGCTGCTGGAAGGCTCGCAAACCTACTACACCCGCACAGGGCAGTTCGTGGTCGACGACTCCGGCTACATCACCCTCTCCGGCACGGACCGCCGGCTGGCCGTGATCGGCGCCGACGGCAAGCCGGCCCCGCTCGACATCGACGGCGACCGCGTCGATCCGCCGGCCGCGACCACCAAGATCGCCTTCTCCGGCAACATCTCGTCGACCGGAACCGAAGCCACGGTCTCCAGCATCAACGTCTACGACTCCGCCGGGGCCAAGCAGGTCTGGCAGGTGAAGCTGACGCCGGTCACCTCGGCCACAGGCCAGTGGACGGCGACGGTGACCGACCAGAACGGCAAGACGATGGGAACCTCCACGATCACGTTCACCGGCGGCATCGTCGACTCGACCAGCGCCACCATGACGATCACCGACACTCCGGCGGGCGCCGATCCGCTTTCGGTGGTGCTCGACTTCTCCGTCGGGGTGACCTCGTATTCCTCCGGCACGACCTCCTCGCTGCGCGCCGACTCGGTGGACGGCTCGGCCTCGGGCGCCTTGAGCTCCGTCGGCGTCGACGCCGACGGCAAGATCAAGCTGTCCTACGACAATGGCGAGACCAAGCTCCTGGGAGCGGTCGCCATGGTCGACTTCCGTGACCCGGACAAGCTGAAGCAGATCGGCGACGGCCTGTTCGAGTACGCCGGATCGAACATCCCCTACGTCACCAGCAGCGGCGCGGCCGGAGTCGGCAAGCTGGTGTCCAAGCAGTTGGAAGCGTCCAACGTCGACCTGTCGGCCGAGTTCGGCGAGCTGATCCTGATCCAGCGCGGTTTCCAGGCCGCCTCGCAGGTGGTCAGCATCTCCAACGACATGATCCAGCAGCTGTTCGGCGTCCGAGGTCAGGGGTGAGCTCAAGGCCTCGCCCCTGGGCGCCGCCCGGCGGCGCTTCGGACCCGCGTATCGTCGCCAGGACGGCGACGGTCGTCGAGGGCTGGGCGGCGCGCTGGTTCGGCCAGCGCCGCATGGTGGTTTCCGGCTGGCGCGCGTCTCCCGCCGCCGATCGCGCCGCACCCGAAGGCGACTGGCGTGTTCCCCGCACGGCCGTCGCCGCCCATTGCCCCGATCGCGGCAAGACCCGGCTGCTGGAATGGGCGCTGGACGTCAGCTTCGAGCAGGACACGCCCAGCCCCGCGGATCACCGCGTCCTGGACGCGTTCTTCGACAAGGCCGTCGACGATCTGGTCGGCGCGCTGGAGGAGACCCTGGGCGTTTCGGGCCAGGAACCGTCCCGCGGCGACGGCGAGCGGCTGACGCTCGACCTCGCGGACGCCAACGGCCTGAAGCTGCTGTCGCTGGCGGCGCCGCTCTCGGTCTTCGTGGCCTTGCGCAAGGCCCTGGCCGGGCCGCCGGCCGCGCCGCGCGCGCCGCTGACGCCGATCCTGACCGCCGCGGCCGATGCCGAAGTCACGCTGGACGTGGTGCTGGGCCGGGCCCGGGCCGGACTGGCGGACGTGCGGGGCTTGGCGGCCGGCGACGTCCTCGTCCTCGCCACGCCGCTGTCCGGCGAGATCCTGTTGACCGCCCCCAGCGGCGCTGTCGCCGGGGCCCGGCTCGTCGAACATGAGGGTCGGAGAGCCCTGACCCTGCAGTCCATTGTAAAAGAGCGTGTTTGAGTCATGACAACCCGATCCAAGCCTGCGGATACGCAACCGGAAACGGGGGCCGACGGTCCGCTCCTGGCGGGGCTGGACGCGGCCATCTTCAAGGACGTCCAGGTCGACCTGGAAGCCAAGCTCGGCCAGGTCACCCTGTCGATCGCCACCTTGATGGGCCTGCGGCCCGGCGCGGTGCTCGAACTCGACGCCAAGCTCAACGACCTGATCGAACTGCGGCTCAACCAGGCGGTCGTCGCGCGCGGCGAGATCGTCGCCGTCGACGACCATTTCGGCGTGCGCATCACCGAGATCGCGAAGGCCACATGAAGCTCGGGCGATTTCTGTCGCTCGGCTCGACGACCGTGGTCCTGTGGACCGCCAGCGGCCCGGCGATCGCGCAGAAGCTCGGCCAGGCGACCAGCGCCGGCGACGTGTCGATCTGGCGCGTGCTGGGCGCCCTGCTCTTGTGCCTGGTTCTGGCGGTGGCCGGCGCCTACGCCCTGCGCCATCGCCTGCGAGGGTCGGGCGTCCCAGCCCTGGGGCGGGCCTTCGCGCCCGTCGATCGGCGGCTGAAGCTGGTCGAAACCGTTCGCCTCAGCCACCAGACCGACATCTGCCTGATGCGCTGCGACGACGCCGACTTCGTGATCGCCGCGACGGCCCAGGGCGTGATCCTGCTGTCGAAGCCCGTCGATGTTGCGGCCCCGGTCCAGCCGGAGACGCAGGCATGACCCGTTTCGCCTTCCTGCCGTGGCTGCTCGCGCTCGTCCTGGCGCTCACGGCTAGCCTGGCGATCCCCGCCGGCGTGGCGCACGCCCAGTCGGTCCCCGCCCAGGCCGCGGCCGCCCTGTCGTCCCGCGCCAAGGCCGTCAACCAGGCCGACCAGCCGGCCCGCACCTCCGAAGTGCTGCGCACGGCCCTGCTGCTGACCGTCGCGGCCCTGATCCCGGCGATCGTCATCTGCATGACCCCGTTCGTGCGCATCGTCGTCGTGCTGTCGATGATCCGCCACGCCTTCGGGATGCCCGAGACCCCGCCCAACCAGGTTCTGGTCAGCCTCGCCCTGTTCCTGACCGCGTTCACGATGATGCCGACCCTGACGACGGTGAACGACGTGGCGTTCAAGCCCTTCATGGACGGTTCGATCTCGGTGCAGCAGGCGATGGACCGGGGCGCCGAACCGATGCGCCAGTTCATGCTGCGCCAGGTTCACGACCAGGACATCGCCGCGGTCTACCGCATGGGCAAGAAGGCGCTGCCAGAGCGGGCCGCCGACGTCGGACTGATGGAGCTGACCTCGGCCTTCATGCTCAATGAGCTGCGCGTCTCGTTCAAGATCGGCTTCGTCATCCTGCTGCCGTTCCTGCTGATCGATCTGGTGGTGTCGAGCATCCTGCTGGCCTTGGGCATGCTGATGGTGCCGCCTTCCACGCTCTCCCTGCCGATCAAGGTGTTGATGTTCGTGCTGATCGACGGTTGGTCGCTCGTGCTCGAGAACGTGGTTGGAAGCTTTCGGTGATCCTGGGGCCGCGAGCCCGAAGCGCGGACATGCCGTCTGACGGCGAGGAGGCCGCGCTCTGGGCGGAATTTCGAAACACCGGATCGACCGCCGCGCGCGAAGCGCTGTTCGCCGCCTACACGCCGTTCGCGCGCAGGCTGGCCCGACGCCATGCGCTCGACCGCAGAACGGGCGACATCGAGTTCGGCGATCTGCTGCAGCTGGCCTATGCGGGCCTGCTGGAAGCCATCGACCGTTTCGATCCCGAGCGGGGCTCCCCTTTCACCGGATATGCTTCACGCCGGGTGTCCGGCAGCATACGCGACGGGATCGCCAAGATGAGCGAGATGCGCGAGCAGATCTCGTTCCGCAATCGCGTCCGCTACGAGCGCGCCCGTTCGATGGTCAGCGGCGACGTCGACGCCCTGACCTCGACCGAGGTCATGGACGAGCTGATCGACGCCGCGCTGGGCCTGGCCCTGGGCTTCATGCTCGAAGGCACCTCGCTCTACGTGGCCGATCAGGAAGCCGATCCGCACCCGAACGCCTATGACAGCCTCGTCTGGCGAGAGACCCAGCAACGGGCGCGGGCCGAGATATCGCTGCTGCCGCCCCGCGAGCAGTTCATCATCACCCGGCACTATCTCGACGGCATGACCTTCGAGCAGATCGCCGCGGTGCTGGGGGTCAGCAAGGGACGAATATCCCAGCTGCACCGGGCGGCGCTGCTGCTGATGAAAAAGCGAATGTTGAATTCCCAGGACTTCAGGCTGAGACGATAGGAAGACCCATGACCTCTCAAACATGCCCCCCCGCCCTGCTGAGCAGCCTGTTGGAGGTGCTCGGCCAGGACGATCAGCTCGGCCTGGAGCGCCTGGACATCCTGCTGAACGACTATGGCGGCGACGCCCGGCTGCACTTCCTGCGCGGGTCGGTCCTGGCCGGGCTGAAGCGCTACGAAGCCGCGATCGCGGCGATCGGCAAGGCGGTGGAGATCGCTCCGGACTTCGTGCCCGCCCGCTTCCAGCTGGGCTTTCTGCACTACACCTCCGGCGACGCCCAGGCCGCCGAGCGGGTCTGGCTGCCGCTGGCGGACCTGCCGGCCGACACGCCTCCGCGGCTGTTCGCCCAAGGCCTGGGCCAACTGGCGCGCGACGAGATCGACGCCGGGATCGCCACCCTGGAGCGGGGTATCGCCCTCAATCACGAAAACGCGCCGATGAACGCCGACATGCGCCTTCTGATCGAGACGATCCGAACTCAGCTGGCCGGCGCGCAGGACGAGCCGCTGTCATCGACGCAGCTTCTGCTCCAGCGCTTCGACGGCTCCGGCCTCAAGCACTAGGCGCTTTTCTGCGGATCGCCGGAAGAAATCGCTAAACGGATTTTTCCAGGTCCGGACCCTTAGATAGGGGCGGAGTAAAGTCGATGACGCCCCAGGTCTCGGGGGCGTTTCATGGTTGCGATCATCAGCGGCGACGGCGTCGGCCTGGCGCGAAGCTCGGCCTTCGTGCTCGGGTCGCGTGGCCAGTTGGGGCAGGCCTCGCTGGGCCGCGCCGGCGAGAACGTCTACGTCAACGCGGCCAACGGCAATCTGGTGATCCAGAAGGTCGACGAGATGTTGATGGGCCTGGGGCCCGACGACGTCATCGCCCGCGCCTACAACAGCCGGGGCGATCTTTCCGACGACAACGGCGACAACTGGCGCATCAGCGCCTATCGGCAGGTCATAGGCCTACAGGGCAGCGTCAACACCGCCGGCAGCACGGTCAAGCGGGTGGACTGGGACGGCTCCGAGGCCGTCTACACCTATGACACCGCGCGCGGCGCCTATGTCTCCAAGGACGGCGACGGCGCCTACGACACCCTGACCCTCGCCGGTTCGACCTGGACCTGGACCGACGGCTCGACGCGCACCGTCGAACTCTACGATCACGCCAGCAGCGGCCGGATCACCTCCAGCAGGGATACCGACGGCAATGCGCTGACCTTCACCTACGCCAACGGCAAGCTGTCGCGGGTGACGACGGCCGACGGCTACTACACCGATCTCGTCTACTCCGGCGCGCTGCTGACCCAGGTGGTCACCGGCTACAAGCCGGGATCGGGCGGCGTCACGACCCTCACGCGGGTGCGCTACGGCTACGACGCCCAGGGCCGCCTCAACACGGTGAGCGTCGACCTCACGCCCGAAGACAATTCGATCACCGACGGCAAGACCTACGTCACCACCTATACCTACCTCGGCGATAGCAAGCTGGTGGCGTCGATCGCTCAGAGCGACGGCTCGCTGCTGCAGATCACCTACGTGCAGCCGTCCGCCAACGACTATCGGGTCGCCACGCTGGCCCAGACGGTGAACGGCGTCCAGCGGACGACGAGCTTCACCTACAACACCGCGACGCGGACCACGACGGTCACCGATCCGTCCGGTCAGGTCACCAGCCTGGTCTATGACGCCGCCGGCCAGCTGACGCGGGTGACCACGCCGCCCGACGTGGCCGGCGGAACGTCCCAGGTCACCGATTTCACCTACAACGCCAATGGCGACGTCACGAGCGTGACCTCGGGAACCGGTTCGGTCACCTACCAATACGACGCCAACGGCAACATCACGCTCGAACGCGATCAGGCCGGCGTCACCATCACCCGCATCTACGGTTCCAGGAACGAGTTGCTGGCCGAAACGCGCTACCTGACCCCTGATCCGGACGGGGCCGGCGCCGGTCAGCCGGCGACGCCCCTGACCACCCGCTTCGTCTACGACGCCGAGAACCATCTGCGCTTCCGCATGGATCCGGACGGCTTGGCGATCGCCTACGAATACAACGCCGCCGGCCAACGGATCGTCGAGCTCAGCCTGCCCGCCAACTACCTGGAGATCGCCCCCTGGACTCCGGATATGCAGCCGCCGGAAACCCAGATGGCGGACTGGTGGGCCACGATCACGGACAAGAGCACCGGCATCCGCACCGAAACGACCTACGACTATCGCGGCGGCGTCGCCACGGTCACGCGGTACGGCAAGCTGCTGGCCAACGGACAGGGCGACCTGACCGATCCCTCGCAGAACACCGTCACGACCTTCATCTACGATCAGGCCGGCAACCTGCTGCGGCGGATGACCACGAACGGCTACGGCGATCCGGAGGGCGCCCAGCCCTACGAGACCTTCGTCTATGACGGCCTGGGCCGGCTGATCGCCTCGACCGATCTGCGCGGCAAGCGCACGGACATCGCCTTCGTCGACGCCTCCAGCCAGACCATCGTGACGCTGGCCGACGGCCTGATCCAGACGTCGACCTATAATACGGCGGGCGAACTGATCAGCTATTCGCGCTCGGCCGCGGCGACCGGACAGGGGATCTCGACCACCAGCTTCGTCTACGACAACCTCGGCCGTCTGCGGGCGAGCACCGATCCTACCGGGATCAAGACCCAGTATCTCTACGACCGCCTTGGCCGGAAGGTCGCCGACATCGCCCATGACGGGTCGCTGATCGAATACGTCTACAACGGCGACAACCTGCTGATCCGCACGATCCGCTACAAGACCCCGCTGTCGGCCAGCCAGCTCGCCAGTCTCACCGACAGCGCCGGAAAGCCGACGAGCGTCGAACTGGCCAGCGTGCGGCCGGCGGCCGACGCGGCCGTCGATCAATGGGAATGGCGCATCTACGACGCGGCCGGCCGCCTGGTCGAGACGATCGACGCAAGCGGCGCTGTCGTCGAATTCATCTACGACGGCGCATCGCGCCTCGTCATGACGCGAGCCTACGACAACCGTCTGACGATCGCGACGCTGAAGGCGACGCCGCCAACCGCCAAGGTGCTGCCGGCCGCGGCTCCGATCTACGACCGCGTGACCCGCAACTTCTACAACGGCGCCGATCGACTGGTGGGAACCCTGGACGGCGAGGGCTTGCTCACCCAGCTCGTCTACGACAAGGCCGGGCGCCTGATCGAAACCATCCGTTTCGCGACGTCGACGAGCGGCAACCGCGAAACCGACACCTTCGCGCAATTGCTGGCGAGCGTGGTTTCCGGCGCCCTGAGCGCCAAGGACATCCACGAACGCAACGTCTACGACGGCCAGAACCGCTTGCGCGCGATCGTCAACGGCGAAGGCGAGATCACCCGCTACAGCTACACCGCCGCCGGCGACGTCAGCCAGGAGGTGCGCGGCCAGCGGCTAGCCAGCGGCGTGGCCGCGACCCTGGCCAATGTCCTCGCGGCGAGCGCTGTCGGCGCGCTCGAGACCACGACCTACACTCGCGGGGCCAACGGGCAGGTGGTCGCCAAGATCAAGTATCTCGCCAGCGGCGGAACCGAGACCATCGGTTATGGCTACGACGCCCTGGGCCGCTTGACCACGACCCTCATCAGCGCCACCGGCGTGTCCCAGGCCACCACCCGTCGCTACGATCTGCACGGGCGCCTGATCGGCGAACTGTCGGGCGTGGGCAGCGCGGCCTTGGCGGGCTTGGGCGAAAATCCGACCGCCGCGCAGGTCAATGCGATCTACGCCATCTATGGCACGACCTACGCCTATGACGCCGCCGATCGCCTGATTTCCAAGACCGAGCCCAACGGCGTCGACGGCGCGGGTCAGCGCACGCTCTACTACTACGACAGTGACGGAAACCTGACGCACGTCGTCAACGCCCTGGGCGAAGTGGAAGAGCGGGTCTACGACGGCCTTGGCCGCCTGTCGGACGTCATCATCCACGGCGCGCGGATCGGAACCAGCGTCCTGGCCACGCTGACGGGGGGGCTGATCACCCCTGCCCTCACCTCGGCGGTCGCCGCGATCGCCAACGCCAGCCTCGATAGCAAGACCCACACCGACTACAACCTCAACGGCGCGGTCAGCCAGACGACCAACGCCTTGGGCGTGACGACCACCTACGACTACAACTCCTTCGGCCAGCTGACCGCCGTCCGCACGCCCACCGAGGGCTCGACCGTGGTGGTCGACAACCGCTCCTATGACCGGCGCGGCCTGCTCGTCACCGCACGTCGGGACGTCGGCGCCGACCGCCTGCAGTTGATCACCATCTTCGCCCTCGACGCCTTCGGGCGGGTCACTCAGGTCACCGACCCGAACAACAGGTGGACCAAGACCGACTATGACCGCGCGGGCCGGGTGGTGACCGCGACGGACACCGCCGGACTGACGACCAGCTATACCTATGACGGGCGCGGCAATGTCCTGACCTGGACCGATCGGACCGGCGCCGTCACGTCCTTCGCCTATACGGCCTTCAACCGTCAGATGACGATGACCACGCCCGAAGGGATCGTGGTCTCCACCATCACCAACGCCTTGGACCAGACCATCCAGGTCACCGACGGCGCCAATCGCTCGACCTACTACCAGTACAACGCCGACGGCGACCTGATCGTCGTCACCGACGACCTCGCCAACCAGGTCAAGACCGACTACGACGCCGCCGGCCATCTCATCCGGGTGACCAATCCGAACGGCTCGAAGACCACCTACACCTACGACGCCGCCGACCGCGTGCTGACCCGCACCGAGGACGCCGACGGCCTGAACCTCGTCACCCGCTACGAATACGACGCCAAGGGACAGCAGGTGAAGGTCACCGACCCCACGCTGCGGGTCACGACGATCACCTACGACCTGGCCGGCCGACAGACGGCGATCGTGACCGACGCCGGCGGCCTGGCCCTGCGCACGGAGTACGCCTACGACAAGAAGGGTCGCGTTCTCACCGTCACCGAGGCCGCCGGCACGGGCGCCGCGCGGGTCACCCAATACACCTATGACAACGCCGACCGACTGACCAAGACCCAGGTCAATCCCGCCAGCCAGAACCTCACCACCCAGTACGCCTACGACAAGAACGGCAACGCGGTGGCCGTGACCGATGCGGCCGGCGGCGTCACCCGCTACGTCTATGACGGCGAGAACCGGGTGATCTGGACGGTAGGCCCTACGGGGACCGTGACCAGCACCACCTATGACGGCGAAGGCCGGATCGTAACCGAACTGGTCTATGCGGCCCAGGTCCCGACGGCGACATTAGTCGGACTGTCCCAGACCCTCACGGCGGCCGCCGCCAGCGCTCTGGTTTCGTCCGGCTCAAACGACCAGACGACCAATTACGTCTACGACCGCGACGGCCGCCTGGTCTTCGTCATAGACTCGACCTTGCACCGCACGAAGTACGCCTACGACGCCGCCGGTAACCTCGTCCGCACCGTGCGCTCCTCACTGACGATCGCAGCGGCGGCCAGCTACTCGGTCGCCTATGTCGAAGCGCAGATCAACGCCCAGAACAATCTGGCGCAGGACAAGTGGATCACCCGTTCGATCTACGACTCCGCCAACCGCTTGGCCTTCAGCATCGACGAGGGGGGGCGTGTCACCGCCTACACCTACGACCGGGCCGGCAACGTGGTGAAGAGCCGTCTCTACGAGACGCTCTACACCGACACCGCCGATGTCAGCCTTGCGGCCATCACCGCCTGGTCTGCAGGCTTGGCGGGCGCCCAGATCGACGACGACCGGATCGGCCGCACCCTCTATGACGGCGCCGGACGCCCCGTCTACCAGGTCGACGCGGAAGGCTACGTCACAGAAACCCAGTACAACGCGGCCGGGCAAGTCACCCAGGTGATCCGCTACGCCGACCGCTATGCGGTGAGCGACAGCTCCACCAAGGCCAGCCTGGCGGCCCTGATCGGCGCCCTGCCGGCCTCCGCGAAGACCACCCGCTACACCTATGACGCGGCCGGACGGCTGACCGACGTCACCGACCCGCTCGGCGTCGTCACCCACCGAGTGCTCGACGCCATGGGCCGGGTCACCGACAGCACGGTGGCCTACGGAACCGCCGACGCGACCACCACCCATCGGGTCTATGACGCCGCCGGCCGGCTGACGAGCGAGACCCTCGGTTACGGGTTCGCCGAGGCCTCGACCACCAGCTACGGCTACGACGGCGTCGGGCGAGTTCTGACGCACACCAACGGCCGCAACTTCACCACCACCTACGCCTACGACGCCGCCGGCCAGCTCAAGAGCGAGACCGTCCCCCTCGACGCGGGCGCGAACGCCGTCACGAGCTACGAGTACGACGCCTTCGGCAACCGGGTAAAGGTGACCGACGCCCGCGGCTCGGTCGGCTATTTCTACTATGACAGCGCCAACCAACTGGTCCTGCAGATCGATCCCGAAGGCTACGCCACCGAGACCGGCTATACGGTCACCGGCGAGGTCAAGAGCATCAAGCAGTATGCGACGAAGGCCACGAACCTCGGCTCGACCACCACGCGCCCGACCCTGACCGCCAACGCCGCCGATGCGGTAACCGTTATCGGCCGCGACAAGCTGGATCGGGTGATCTCGATCACCGACGCCGAGAACTTCAGCGAGGTCTACGAACTCAACGCCTTCGGCGATCGGGTCAAGGTCACCAACAAGCTGGGCGGCATTGTCGTCAACACGTTCGACAAGCGCGGCCTGAAGCTGAGCGAGACCCTGCCCGTCACGGTCTACGACGTCGAGGGCGGGCTGAGAGCGACCAACATCGTCAACCGCTTCGAATACGATGCGCGCGGCAACCTCGAACGCAAGATCGAGGCGTCGGGCCTGGCCGAGCAGCGCATCACCCGTTTCGTCTATGACAAGCTCGACCGGGTGGTGGAGCAGATCGGCGAGGCCGTGGACGTCCTGAACGCGGACCTCATCACCCTCTCCACGGTCGTTCCCAAGCAAAAGATCATCTACGACAAGCGCGGCAACATCATCGAAAGCGTCGATCCTGCCGGCGCGCGCACGCTGTATTATTTCGACGCCCTCGATCGCAAGATCGGCCAGATCGACGCCCTGGGCACGCTGACCGAGTGGACCTACGACGCGGCCAGCAACGCAGTACAGGTCAAGATCTACGGCGAGGCCCTGACGCTGCCGACCCAGCCGGGCGGAGCCCGTCCCCCGCCGGTCAACCCCGCCTCCTATCGGGTGACCACCTACGAATACGACCGCAACAATCGGCTGGTCGCCACCAGCGTGGCGAACCTGCGCACCGGCTCGCAGCAGGGCGAGACGTTCGCCACCCAGATCACCACGATCACGGCGCGCACCCAGTACGACGCCATGGGCAACGTCGTGGCCCAGTTCGACGAGCGCGGCTGGTCGTTCAGCTACTACGACAAGGTCGGGCGCAAGATCGCGACGGTCGACAACGACACCTACCTGACCGTCTACGACAGCGATGCGGCCGGCAACGTCCTGCTGGAGACCCGCTTCGCGGCCAAACTGTCGATCCAGGCGGGCGTGGGCACGACCCTGGCCCAGCTCAAGGCCGGCGTCGCGGTCGGCGCCGACGATCGCCAGACGAGCTTCACCTACGATCGCAACGGCCGCCGCCTGACCCAGACCCGCCTCAACGTGGCCTACGGTCAGTCGGTCTTCAACGTGCAGAACGGCGCCATCGTCGGCGGGTCTCTCGCCGAAGGCGTCGCCGGGGCCACCATCACCTACGCCTACAACGGCCTGGGCCAGGTCACCGCCAAGATCCAGAGCGACCTGCAGCGGACCGACTACAGCTATGACCTCATGGGACGGCTGACCCAGACCCTCGGCCCAGCGACCACCGACTACGACGGCGCGGCGACCCGCCACCGGCTATCCAATCAGTACGACGGCCTCAATAACCTGGTGCGCACCAGCGAGGGACGGACCGAGGTCGACGCGACCCGGGATCGGATCACCAAGTACCACTACGGCAAGGGCGGCATGCTGGCCGCCACGACCGACGCCTCGGGCTTCATCCGCTATTTCGCCCAGGATATCGCCGGGCGCACCGTCCGCGAAAACTACGTGCGCGCCAAGGCGGACGGGACCACTTCCATCGAAGGCACGCTCTATGACTATGACGCGCTGGGCCGGCTGAAGACCCAGTCCTCCGCTTCGTTCAACGGCAACGTGATCGTTCGCGGCGACAAGACCCACCTTCGCTACAACGCCTATGGCGAGGTCACCGGCAAGGGCCTGACCGCGGGAACCGCCTCGGCGACCTATCAGGAAACATATGAGTACGACGCCGGCGGCCGCCTGTGGCGGTCGCGGGGCGCCGACGGCGTGGTGCGGCTCTACATGTACGACGGGGCCGGCGGCGCGACGCTGACGATCGAGTCCTCCGGCGCCAAGAACCTCGCCGCCTACGCCAGCCTCGAAGCCGCCATCGCCGATATCGGCCAGAGCGCCTTCACCGGCATGAGCGCCTCGTCCGACGTCGTTGTGACGGTCACCGTGTTCGACCGGCGCGGCCAGGTCGCGGCCACCCGCAGGCCCTATCGCCAGACCAGCGGCTCGAGCCCGACCCAGCTTTCCGCCCTGATCGAACGGCGCGTCTACAACGCCTTCGGCGAGGTGGTGCAGGAAATCGACTCCCGCAACTACGCCACCGACTACACCTACAACACCCTGGGCAAGCTGACGAAGCGGGAGTCGCCCAGCATCTCCTGGACCAACGAGGCGGGCGTCACCGCCCAGGCCCGGCCGACGGAGCGCTACTGGTACGACCGGCTCGGCCGCCTAGTCGCGACCGAGGACGCCAACGGGAACCGCACCCTGCGCCAGCTGGCCCAGGGCACCGGCTATGACGGCGTCGAGGCCTTGAGCGTCATCGAGATGCACGCCGACGGCGGCCTCGTTCGCCGGAACTACGACGTGTTCGGCGACCTGCGCGTCGAGATCAACGCGCTGAACAAGACCATCGTGCGCGACTACGACAAGATGGGCCGCGTCTTGGCCATGGGCCTGCCCATGCGCGCCGATGGCGTGCAACTGACCGAATACTATTCCTATGACGGGCTGGGCCAGCGCCTGAAGCACTGGAACAGCCAGCTCGGCGCCGGCGTATCGGAGGTCACGACCTACGACCTGCAGGGCCGCGTCATCAGCCAGACCGACTTCGCCGGCCACGCCACGACCTACAGCTACGCTTTCGACGCCGGCCTCGCCAGCGCCGGCTACGTCGCCGGCGGCTGGGTCCAGACCACCACCACGGTCAGCGGCCGGACCAGCACCGACAGCATCGACGTCTTCGGGCGGCGGCTCTCCCACGTCGACCTGGGCGGCCGCTCTTCGGTCCAGACCTACGACCAGGCGGGTCGCTCGATCGAGCAGAAGACCTACAGCCCCCTCGGCAACGAACTGATCGAGACCAAGATCATCAGCTACCTGAACTCGGGGCTGGTGGGACAGATCCTGGAGGTGGTGCAGTCGGGCGACGACCTGATGACCGGCACGACCACCTATGCCTACGACCTGACCGGCAACCGCGTGGCCGAGGACTATTCGATCCGCCACCAGGGCGTGACCTACGTCCCCGCCGAGAGCACTCCGCCGCCCTGGCAGACCGAATACCAGGAGCCCGAGGAAAACCTGATCCCGGTCGAGTACAACACCCTGGTCGTCTATCGCTCGGCCCGCGCCACCTATGACGCCCTGGGCCGGATGATCTCGTACACCGACGGCGGCGAGAACGGGACCTGGCCGGTCAATGTCGCCTGGAAGTACGACAAGTCCGGCAACGTGCGGAACATCGTCGCCACCTACGGCGTCTCCGGCTCGGCCACCTATCTCGCCCAGGACCAGTGGTTCCGCTACGACTCCATGGACCGCGTGGTCACCGACAAGGGCGTGCTGCAGACCGTCAACGGAGTCAGCAGCATCGTCCGCGGCATGCAGGGCACGGATGTGCTCTACGACGCCGCCGGCCAGCGGGTGGAAGCGACCCGTACGACCACCCAGACGATCCCGGACGCCAGCGCGCCGGGCAATACGCGCACCTACGTAATCTACAACGTCGAGAACTACACCTATACGGCCGACGGCTACCTGCTCTCGGCGATGTCCGGGAAGGAAGTGGTCGGCGACATCGGCGAGACCGAGCCCGACCAGACGGTGATGACGTGGGAAGACACCCGCGACGCCATGGGCCGGCTGACCAAGCACATCGAATACACCAACTACTTCAAGACCTACGAACAGACGCTGACCTACGATCTGGCCTCGAACGTCGTCGGGGAGGCCACCTGGCGCCAGGTGACCAGCGGCAGTCAGACCACGACCACCTCGGCCGAGAGCGTCAACAGCTATGTGGACGCATGGGGCGTCTACCAGGGCGTCGTCATCTCCACCACGACGACCGCGGCCGGCGTCACCTCCCGCACCACCACCTCGTACGACTGGTGGGACACCGCGCGGCAGAGCCAAATCTACTACCAGGCCAATATCAACAACGCCGCTAGCAACCACTCCTTCTTCGTCTACGACCCCGCCGGGAAGCTGCAGTCGGTCACCATCAACGACGGCCGGACGCGCACGGTGAGCTACGTGATGGACGCCGGGGGCATGGTTCTGTCGCGCCGCGAGGCCGACGGCAACAGCGCCCTGGCCGATCCCTATACCTACAGCTACTTCATGGAGGACCACCGGATCGGGGAGTACGGCAACGACGGCGCCTCCGATCTCAACTGGGCCGAGACCGTGGCCCTGCGCGCCTCGGCCAAGACCTCGCCGTTCCGCACCGGCGCGGCGGTTAAGTCCGGCGACTTCTCGCAGAACTACGTCCCGATCAATCCCGACACCAACAACGGCGGCCGGGCAGACACCAGCGTCACCGTGCGCGCGGGCGACACCCTGGCCTCGATCGCCGAAAGCCTGTGGGGCGACGCTTCGCTGTGGTGGAAGCTGGCCGAGGCCAACGGGTTGTCGGTCAACGACAGCGTGGCGGCAGGCCAGACCCTGGTGGTCCCGGCCAACATTCTCAACGCCAAGCACAACGCCGACACCTTCCGGGTCTACGACCCCAACAAGGCGATCGGCGACACCAGCCCGACGGCGCTCGCCCAGGTCAAGCCGCAGGGCAAGGTCAAGGGCTGCGGCGGGGTCGGCGCGATCATCATGGTGGTCATCGCCGTGGCGGTCACCGCGATTGTCGCCCCGTATGCAATAGCCGCAGTCGCGAATGTAACGGCGGCCGCAAGCAGCGCGACAGTTACGGCCGCAGCAGTGACGGCCGGCACCGCGAGCATTACGGCAGCAGCCACCATCGCCGGCAGCGCCATCGCCGCCGCGGCGGGCAGCATCGCCAGCCAGGCCTTCGGTGTGGCCACCGGCATCCAGGACAAGTTCAACTGGAAGGGCGTGGCGCTCGCCGCGATCAGCGGCGCGGTCGGCGGCGGCTTCAAGGCCTTCAACCTGTTCGACGGCATTTCCAGCCCGCTGCTGCAGGGCGCGGCGCGAGGCGCGGCGACCAACGTCATCACCCAGGGCGTCGCGACCGCCACCGGCCTGCAGAGCCGCTTCGACTGGACCGGCGTCGCCGTCGGCGCCGTGGTCGGCGGGGTGTCGGCCAGCCTCAGCAACGCCTCCTGGATGCCGCAAGGCAAGGCCTGGACGTCCGACGGCCTGCTCAACAGCGCCATATCCGGCGCCGCCGGCGCCGTGGCGGGGGCCGCGACCCGCTCGCTGATCGACGGCACCGACTTCGGCGACAACGTCATCGCCGCCTTGCCCGACGTGATCGGCAGCACGATTGGGAACGCGATCGGCGCCAAACTCTCATCACAACTGTCGAGCCAAGGAACGGATGAACGGTCAGCAAGGCTGGACGCCATGCTGCGCGGTATGGACCGTGCAAATGAACGATACGCTGCCGGAAACCCCGGAAGCTACGAAGTCGCGGCGTTGGGGAACGAGTATAGCGGCGCGCCAACGGCCAAGTCGCATTGGTGGTCGTGGAGCAACATCAAGGGATCGTTGAAGTCCACTTGGGAGACCCTGACCCATCCCTCGACCTGGGTCGGTAAAATTCGCGACGCGATCGACTACACGAAGCAATCAACACAATCGTTGAAGGCCGACCTGTCAAATGTCGGTGACATGGTTTCAGAAGTCATCGTCACCGCGAATACGCGACGGGACCCGGAGGCCCAGTCCACCTACACCGGTCGCTACATCACCTATATGAGCAACCGAAGGATTGATGCTCAAAGGCAAATCGCGGACGCCTTCCAGCCGTCTCGCGGTCCCATGATCGATGGGGGCGGAGTCGATTCGCTCATCCACACCGGCTCGTCACTGCTGAAGCTTGGAGGCGGAGCGGTTGCTCTGGTCGCCAGTCCATGGACCGGCACGTTTGACGCCACCATCGGCAGCACGCTCAATCAAGCCACGGCGAGCGCACCTCACGGCTCGATTGGTGGCCTCGACTATGACATGAGGTTGCCGACCACGTTCGCTGGCGACAGCGCGCTCACGATTGGCGGATTCTTGGTTGGTGGCCC
The DNA here is from genome assembly GCF_059415485.1 of Caulobacter sp. GW821-FHT10C03. Classification (NCBI taxonomy): domain Bacteria; kingdom Pseudomonadati; phylum Pseudomonadota; class Alphaproteobacteria; order Caulobacterales; family Caulobacteraceae; genus Caulobacter; species Caulobacter sp. GW821-FHT10C03. Next base: position 243,738 of record NZ_JBWKNI010000007.1, read on the forward strand.
GGCGGGTGGTGCCCGGCCCGCGGCCGTTGGGCGAGGGATGACTGCGGTTGACGAGTTGGCGGCCTTCGAGCCCAAGCTCGCCACCAGCGGTGACGAGTTCGTTGGTCCGTTGATTGGGAAGTCTGGCTATCGAACGAGTGCAGAGCTGTCAGATGCAGCTTTTGTTAAGTATCAAACCCTTGTGGATGACGCATCCGCGCGCGTTGATACTTTGGTTGCGACGGGGAGGCTAAAGCCGCCGAGTGGGGTACCTATGAACACCTACAAGGGCACATTGGTGGACGAGGCCGCCCGGGATGGATTGAGGTACTGGGCACAGCAAGAAGGGCTGCCGGAGGGGGCTGGGCGGTTAGTTCAGATCAATCGAAGGCTGTATGATCCCGCTGGTGTGAAATATCGTATTCCGGACCTTCAGGTCGGCAGCCATATTTTCGATGCCACTCTTGGGGTGAAAACCTTTAGCACCCCTCAAGTTGTGGATTTCAAAGCTTTTAGTGGTGGCTCCAATGTAACAATTGTTCGCCCCGGCTCACTCGGCGGCTCGAACAGTATTTTCCCGTGAGGTTTCGATGTCTGATTGGTGTAGAACTAAAAGCCAGTTAAATGAATTCTTGGCGTTTGTTATAGTTTATGGCCCTGATCACTTTCCGCCTGAGCGAGGCATGGATATGGGGAGGGCTTTTGAGGAGGTGTCTTCGGCATTGTCATTGCTTGAAGTCGAGCTTGGTGGGGCAGCGTCGACGCACGCATTGCGGGAACTCGTTGAGAAAGCCAAGGGTGAGCTTGAATTGGGTGATGAGGTTAGTAGCTTTCACACGCTTCAACTGCTTAAGGAAAAGATTTCTACGTAAGGCTGCGCGATTGGTATCGTGCCGCTATGTCATTAGAGAACCTGGGTGCGTGGACTGAGAGTCGGATGTTCGGTCGGTGCGATTGATCTGATGGATATGCCCGTGAATTCTCGCTATATCAGAAGTGATTTTGTGAAAATTCGCCGATACTGTGCGATTTCGCAAAGCGCATCTTGGGAATATATCGGGGCTAAGCGTTGCATCCATCTTTCGCGTCGGAGATCGACGACCGTTCTCTGCTTGAGCGTGTGCTCGACTTCTACACCGACGCTCTCAAGCAGACGCCGGAAGGCATCGAGTTCCTTCAGGCCAAGGGTCTGGTCCACGGCGAACTGATCGACCGCTTCCGGCTCGGCTACGCCAACCGCACGCTCGGCCTGCGACTGCCCGAGAAGACCCGCAAGGCGGGCGCCGCGATCCGGGGGCAACTGGAACGGATTGGCCTCTACCGCTCCTCCGGCCACGAGCACTTCAACGGCAGCTTGATCGTCCCGATCTTCGGCGAGCAGGGCGAGGTCGTGCAGGTTCACGGCCGGAAGATCAGGGACGATCTGCGGCCGGGAACGCCAACCGACCTCTTCCTGTCCGGCCCGATGCGCGGCGTCTGGAACAGAGAAGCCCTGGCCGGTGGCCAGGGCGAAGTTGTTTTGGCGGGGTCGTTGCTCGACGCCATGACCTTCTGGTGCGCTGGCTTTCGCAACGTCACTGCCGCCTTCGGGCCAGACGGTCTGACCGATGACATCGTGTCCGCCTTCCACGCGGCTCGGATCAAGCGCGTGCTGATCGCCTTCGCCCGCGATGACGAGGGCCAGTCGTCGGCGGATGCGGTGGCCGAGCGGCTGATGGCCGAGGGCTTCGCCTGCTACCGCATCGAGTTCCCGAAGGGCATGGGCGCCAACACCTACGCCCTGAAGGTTGGCCTGGCCGCCGAAATCCTCGGCCGACTGATCCGGAAGGCGACGTGGCTGGGGCAAGGACGGACGGCGGCGCCGACCACGGCCGGGTCAGATGACGATGTCGGCAGCCCGCTGGAAGACCGTGCTGAACCGTTAGGTCAACCGTCCGAGCACGAGATCGTCATGCTGTTTGGCGATCGCCGCTATCGCATCCGTGGCTGGAAGAAGCCGTTGAACCCGGAGTCGCTGAAGATCAATCTGCTGGTCCAGCGCGGCGAGCGGTTCCACGTGGACACCCTCGACCTGTACCGCGCGAAGGCGCGCGCCAGCTTCGTCAAGCAGGCAGGCAGGCAGGCAGGCAGGCAGGCAGGCAGGCAGGCAGGCAGGCAGGCAGGCAGGCATCGAGATCGGCGAGGCCGAAGAGCCGATCAAGCACGACCTCGCCAGGGTGCTGCTGAAGGTCGAAGCCCTAAAGGACAGCGAGATCGTGCACGCCTTGCAGAAGGTCGAGAGAGCGATCCTGTCGGAAGGCGACCGGGATGAGGCCCTCGCGCTGTTAAAGGCGCCGGACCTCGTCGATCGCATCTCTTCGGACTTCCTGAGCCAAAGTAAGAGCGAGAAATTATGGGCATTCAAGTGAATATCGGCGACGTATTCCTCGTTCCTCTGGACGGTAAGAGCTGGGCGCTCGGCCAGCTTGTCAGCGCATGGAACGAGGAATTGTACGTGGCGATATTTGGCCAGAAGTTCGAAACGCGGCAAGTGGAACCTCGCAGCGTCATTGGCCTAGAGCCAGCTCTTCTGGCTTTGACCCTGGACGCCAAGCTATTCCACGGGGAATGGCCGATTATTGGGAACGTGCAGGAAAACCTTTCGGGCCTGCCGCAACCGGCCTTCAAGGTGCGGCAATCAGGCATCGTACATATCGAAGCCCGGGATCGCTCGATGAGCCGGCCGGCATCCCTGTCTGAAGCCGAGATGCTGAGATACCGCAGCGTGTCGTCGCCGGCAGCGATTGAGGAGGCTGTGCAGGGGCATTTTGGTGTGTGCGAGTGGAATCCTCACTTCGACAAAATCCGTGCGGACTACGCCTATGGATCCTCCCGCCTGCTGTGATTGGGCGGCGAGTGCGAATGCAGGATAAAGGGTCGCGAAGGTTTCGCCGGTCGCGGAACAGTCGAGTGGCCGGAAGCCGGCGTGACGATCAAAATTTCCAGGGACGCCCGGCGCTTTCGCCCCCCCTAAGGCTGGAGCATGATGCGGCCCGCGCGCCATACGCCGTCGGCGTCTCGTCGGGTGACCGCCGTCGCCTGCATTCCGGGCTGAGCAAACAGGCGGTCGTGGACCTCGTAGGCGATCGGCTGGATCGCCGCCGGCACCTCGATGCGGCGGGCGCCGCCAGGATAACCGACCTCCAGCTCCAGCCCGGCCTCGGTCTTGCGGACGACCTTCACCGTCCCGTGGGTGATGGACGTCGCCGGCTGCGGCATGGCGTGGGTGCCCAGTTCAGGGCGGTAGCCGGGTTCGAACAGGCGCAGCTCCGTCGCCCGGCCCGCGTCGGGTCCGAGGTCGGTGTTGATGGTGGCGACGAAATCGCCGGCCTTGATCGTATCCGGCGCGACCTTGCGCGCGGTGACCACCGTCCACCCCGGGGTCATCGCCACCACGACGTCCTTGCCTTCCTTGTCCCGCAGGGTGACGTCGGCGTCCGAATAGCTCACCAGGGCGCCGGCGCGGCCGATCGGATGTTCGACGGGCTGCGCATGCCCCGCCGTCGAGACCAGCAGGGAGACCACGGCCAGCGGACCGGCCAGCGAGAACCCGTTCAACATGAAAATCTCCGTATGATGGACGTGCGTGTCAGTCCGCCGGACACCCGCGCATCAGGCGCTGGATATTGCCGTGGGCCACGGCGGCTTCGACCTCCGGGGCGAGCGGCGCCAAGGCCGTGCGGCCGGCGGCCAGCAGTTCGGACATACGGCCGTGGCGCTGGGTTTCGGTGATGTCCATGGCGAACAGGAAGCGGCCGGGAAAGCGCTCGATCACGGCCCGCCACGCGGGCTTGAGCGCGCCTTCCGGCGTCAGGATCGAGAGCGCCAGATTGGGATTGTCGGCGCGCGCCGGATCGAGCCGGATCGAAAGGTCGGCGTAGAGATTGGGGTGCGCCGCCATCAGCCGTCCGATCAGATCGGCGTCGGCGCCCCATCCGGCGTGGGCGAGGATCAGCGGCATGGCGGGATAGGCCGTGGCCATGGTCTCGACGGCGGCGATGGTCTCGGGCGACTCCAGACTGACATGGGCCGACACAGGAACGCCTCGCGCGGCGGCCAGGGCGTAGATCGCCCGACGCTCGGGGGCGGTGAGCGAGGCCGCGTCGCTGGGATAGGGATTGGGCGCGAAGCGGGTGGGCAGCTCGCCGAACCCGCAGATCGCGCCCTGCCCTTGCAACCGCCCAAGGACGGTCGCCGTGTCGGGGCCAAGACGCAGGCCGGCGGCCTCGGCGGTGCGCGCCACGCTGGCCGACGGGATCACATAGCCGCGATTGCGGGCCGCGACGCGCTGCAGCGCCTCAATGTCGGGATACATGATCACCACGCCCGCCAGCCCCGCCTTTCGGAACAGGGCGATCTCCTCGTCCGGCGAAATCACCGTCAGCAGGTGCGAATGAGCGTCGATATAGGGGATCTGGTTCCGTGGCGCGGCGATAGCTCCGCTCGCCACGAGAAGCATCGCCGCCGAAAGAGCCCGCGCGGCCAGGCGCATGGTCGTGCTCACCACGCGGCCTGGGTCGCGTAGAAGCGCCGCCAGAAATCGAGTTTCTCCGGGCTCGCCGCGACGGGCGTCGCGCCCCACTGGTCGCCGAGCATCATCACCGAGCCGGCCTTGACGTCGAACGGCGCCCAGGTCGGAAGTCCCTCCCCGTTCGGATCACCGGTCTTGATGATGTTGGCCCAATAGGACGACATCCGCTCGGCGATGGCCCGGTCCTCGGCCGTCCAGGGACGGTCGTTGGCGTCGAGATTGCCGAAGGCGTAGTTGATCTCCGATCCGTGATAGGCGCCGCGCAGGTCGTGGCCGGCGCCGGGCGGCGCGTGGGTCCACCAGTAGGTGAAGATCGGCCGCGAGGTCCCCTTGGCGCGCTCGGCCGCCCAGAGATAGGTGGAGACCCGGTTGTTGTCGTAGGCGGCGGCGTTGCTGGCCAGGGCCGCCTCGTCGTCGGTGGTCGCCGGGTAGAGCCGAAGGAACGCATCGGCCATCGCCCCGTACTTGGCGCGCGCGGCCTGGACGTAGGCCGCCAGGGTGACGCTGACCTGCGGCGCCCCGGCCCTGGGCGGCCCCGACCGGGCGCGCAGGGACGTGAAGGCCGTGACCGGGACCGCGCCGGTCTCGTCGCGATTGTTGCCGGTCACCACGACCACGTCGTTGAACGCGCCCTTGGCCAGAGCGGCCTCGTAGGTGGACGGGATCACCCAGCCGTCGAGCACCGGCCGGAACAGCGGCGGCTTGCCTGTCGAGCCGGTCTCGACGGCGGCCTCGACCGCGTCGCTGCCCTCGATCAGCTCGCGCCAGGGCACGGCGCGAAGGGCCTCGACGGTGGTCGCGCCATGGGCCTGGGCGTAGGCCTGTCCGGCCTGCTCGGCCGCGGGACGGGAGCGATAGGACACCGACAGGAAACGCAGATCGGGGTCGCGGGGATAGCGCGAATGGCTCTGGGCGATGGCGCGCTTGAAGAGCCCCTTGGCCAGGGGCGACATGCTGAGGAAGCCGACCGAACCGGCGCCCGCCGACTGGCCGGCGATGGTCACCTGGTCGGGATCGCCGCCGAAGGCGGCGATGTTGCGCCTGACCCACTTGAGCAGCGCGATGTCGTCGAGCAGGCCGTAGTTGCCCGAGACGCCGTGCTCGGCCTCGGCGCTGAGCGCGGGCGTGGCCAGGAAGCCCAGCGCGCCCAGCCGGTAGTTGAAGGTGACGACGACGACGCCCTTGCGGGCCAGCCCCTCGCCATCGAACTCGGGGCTGGCGCCCGTTCCGGTCAGGAAGCCGCCGCCATAGATCCACACCAGCACCGGCCGCTTCTCGCCGGCCGCTGCGGCGGTCCAGACATTGGCGGTCAGGCAGTCCTCGTCCATCGGGCCGGCCGGCGGCGGCCCGCCGCCTTGCGGCTGAGGACAGAGCGCGCCGAAGCGGTCGGCCTGGCGAACGCCCTCCCAGGCCGCCGGCGCGGCCGGTGGACGAAAGCGCAGCGGCCCCACGGGCGCGGCGGCATAGGGCACGCCCTTGTAGACGGTGATCGCCGGATCGCGGCCAGGCACGCCGGCCAGCAGGCCAGTCTCGATCCGTAGGGGCGAGCGCGCGGTCTCCTCACCGGCCCCAGGCGGGCGGGCCGACATCGCGGTCAGGGTTCCGCTGGCCAGCACGTGGCCCCTCATGGCGTCGGTCAGCGCCTCAAAGCTCAGGTTCGGATCGGCCGGCAGCGTCCGGTCCAGGGCGAACACCTGGAAGGGATAGGCCACCTTGGCCGCGCCGTGGGTGTGGGGACCGACATAGGGCTGGTTCGCGCCATGGACGTTGACGCCGTAGATCGCGCCCGACGGCGGATCCGTCAGGCCGGGGGCTAGGCTCGTCGTATCGGCGGGGATGTTGAACAAGGTCAGATGGATGGAGGTCGCCTTGCCGCCCTGCCCCTGCAGGACCACGACATAGGACCGCGTTCCGGCCGGCCCCGCCGACCAGGCCAGTCCCGGAAAGCGGTTGGCGCCGTACTGGGTGTTGTCGATCGGCAGGTCGCCGCCATCGGCGAAGGCCGGCGAAGAAACGATCAGGCGCGCGCCCGTCGGCGTTGGGACAGCCGCCGTCAGCAGGGTCGGCGCGTGACCGATCGAGGGCGCGGGCGCTGTCTGCGCCCCGGCCGCGACCGGGGCCAGAAGCAGGAGGGCCATCAAAGCCGCGACGCCGCGAAAGCCGTGCATCATGTCGTTCTCACACTATTCGGCCGCGCCCGGGCGGGGTGAGGCCGAAAAGAACCGAGACGGCGGCGTGGAGAAGAAGGCCGCCGCCTCGGCGCAGGATCCCTGGGGATGAAGGAACACCCAGGGGGGGACGCTAGAACTTCATCCGCGCGCCGACCGTGACGTAGCGGCCGGTCGGATCATCGCCGATGGCGAAGCCGCCGAACTGTCCCGGGATGGTGGCCGCGCCGAAGAAGGCGGTGGCCGGCGGGGTGGCGTTGAACAGGTTCTGGACGTTGAGGAAGTATTCGGCGTCGCCGAACGCGTCCTTGGGTCGGAACAGCAGGTTGACGTTGGTGGTGGCGAAGGCGTCGACGTGGTTGTCGGTCCAGACCTGGGTGGGATCGGCGCTGTGCTTCAGCTCGCTGCGCCACCGCTCCATGACGTCGATGGTCAGGGTGTCGGTGATGGCGTAGCGCAGGAAGCCGGTCAGGCGCAGCTTGGGGCTGGCCTGCAGGCCGTTGGTGCCGAAGGCGCTGCCGGCGGCGTCGATCGTCACCAGGGCGGGCGTGCGGTAGTAGATATGCGGCTGGTAGCTGGCCAGGCCCCGCAGCGACAGCGAGCGACCGAAGAGTTCGGTCCCGTAGTTGGCCTCGAAGTCGACGCCCTTGCTCTCGATCTCGGCGATGTTGATCACCGTCGAGATCCACTGGGTGACCAGGTTGGCCGCCGTGGTGTTGGTGTAGCCCAGCGGGCGGGCCTGCAGGGCGCAGTAGGGCGAGGAGCCGCCGCTGTCGTAGCAGGCCTTCTGGATGGTCGGGTTGAAGCCCTGGATATTGGTGATCGCGTCGCTGATCCGGATCCAATAGGCGTCCAGCGCGAAGCTGAGGCGCGGCAGGGCCTGCCAGACGACGCCGACCGTGCTGGTGTGGCCGATCTCGGCCTTCAGGTCGGGGTTGCCGGCCGAGAGACCCGGCACCGGCGAGGTGCCGGCGGTCAGGCCCGGGGTCAGGCCGGTCAGTTCGTCCTTGTTGGTCAGGACGTTGACCGAGGCCGGGGCGTAGAGGTCGTCGAGGGTCGGCGCGCGGATGTCGCGCGAGCGGGTGGCCCGCACCCGCAGGTCGTCGGTCAGGTGCCAGTCCAGACCCAGCTTCCAGGTCCAGTAGTTCCCGCTGCTGGCGTAGCTGGTGAAGCGGGCCGCGCCGTTGAGGTTCAGCGACTTGGCGAGGACGAAGCCGTCGAGCAGCGGCACGTCGATCTCGGCGGCGACCTCCTTGACCTCGTCGCTGACCGGCGAGCGGGCGGCGAAGGTGTTCTGGTAGAGCACCGTCGAGCTCGTGCAGTTGTAGCGCAGGCCCGCGCAGTTGGCCCGGTCGGTGGGCAGGGCGTCGCTGGACGACTGGTATTCCAGCCGCCGCCACTCGGCCGACAGGGCCATGTTCACCGGCCCCGCCCAGGTCGAGAACGGCGCGCCGCCGATCTCGGCCGAGAAGGCGTCCAGGCCCGTGTCGGCGACCATGTGCGTGCTGCCCATGATGTAGTCCATCGCCGCCTGGCTGGCCGATGTGGGACCGAAGACGTTCAGCGGCGCGCAGTTGGCGTAGGCGCTGTTGGTCAGCGAGGCGTAGCAGACCGGCTGGCCGGTCGTGGGGCTGATCACCGCGTCGAGGGCCGCGGCCAGGCGCTGGTTGTTGGGGTTGTTGTTGAGCGTCGTCTTCAGGCGCGCGCCGCCGTGGGTGTAGTTCAGGCCCCAGCTGTAGTCGCCGAGCTTGCCGTCCAGCCCGATGTTGACCGTCGTCTGGCGCTCCTCGGCGACCGGGTTCAGCCGCGGCGCCTGGGCGAACATGCGGTTGAAGGTGAAGGTCGACTGGCCTGCGGTCGCCAGTTGGGTCTGGTAGGCCGAGGCCAGGAAGGCGTTCGTGCTGCTCATGGTGACGTTGCTGAGCAGCGGCGGGGTCAGATACTGTTCGTTGCGCTTGTCGTTGAAGCTGACGGCCGCATAGGCGTGGACGTCGTCGGTCAGGTCGTAGTCGAAGCGCGCATAGGCCTGATGGCTGCGCAGCGGCGCCTTCAGCGAGGAGTCATAGTAGCCTCCCGCCCCGCCCACCTGGCAGCAGCTGGACCCCGTGATCGCGGTTCCGTTGACAAAGGGGCTGAGCACGCCGTCGGTGGCGAAATACTGGTTGGCCAGGACGCCGTTGGTGATCTTGCCGCCGAACGGGAAGTTCAGCAGGCGCACGTCGCTGTAAAGCTGGTAGGGCGCGGCCGTCGTGCCGGCGCCGCTGATGCTCTGCTGGCGGAACCAGGGACGGTCCGAGCGTCGCAGCACGCCCTCGTCGTTGCGGTACTCGTAGCTGGCTTCGAAATGACCGCGGTCGTCGAGGATCTTGCGGCCGTAGGCGACGCCGAAGCTCTGCTGTTCGTCGTCGCCGTATTTGGAGACGCCCGCCTGGGCGGCCAGCTTCAGGCCGTTGAACTTGGTGTCGGTGACGAAGTTGACGACGCCGGTTACCGCGTCCGAGCCATAGACGGCCGAGACGCCGCCGGTGACCGTGTCGACCCGCTGCAACAGCATCTGCGGGATCATGTCGACGTCGACGATGCCGTTGACCGAGGTCGGCGGCACGCGGTGGCCGTCGAGCAGGATCAGATTGCGCACCGAGCCGAGGTTGCGCAGGTTCAGCTGGTTGGCGGCCGCATTACCGCCCGCCCCGCCGCCGACGCCGGCGTTGGGGTTGCCGTACTGGTTACGCGGGCTGGAGAAGACCGGCAGCTGGTTCAGGCCGTCGGCGATCGTGGTCGGCTGGACGCGCTGGATGTCCTCGGCCGGAACGACGGTGATCGGGGTCGGGCTGTTATTGCCGTTGCGGATCACGCGCGAACCGGTGACCACCACCTCGGTGACGGCCGAAGCCTCTTCAATCGTGGATCCGGCGGCCTGGGCGGACTCGGCCGCCCGGTCGGCCTGGGGGCCGGCGGCGCTCCCGGCCTCGCGCAGGATGATCGTCGAGCCGTTGTCGCTGGCGATCTCCAGGTTGGCGCCGGCCAGCAGGGCCTTGAGGGCGGCGCGGGCGTCCTGACGGCCCTTCACGGCCGGGGTCGAGATCCCCTTCAGGCGGCCGGCCGGCGCGACGATCTGAAGACCGGCCTGGCGGGCGAAGATGGGAATGGCGTTGGCCGCGGGACCGGCCGGAACGTCGAAGGTGCGGTCCTGGGCCATGGCGCTGGTCGCGCAAAGCAGTACCGCCAAGGACGCGCCGCAGAACATGCGTGAAGTGGTGGTCATCGTTTCCCCCTGCGTGGGCTATCGCCCGTTGTTTTGGGAAAAGATGCGCCGAGAGAGGATTTCCCCCTCCCCTGCCGCAATATTTTTTCAAGCCCGCAACACTAACGGAGGATGTGGACGCCGTCCGCCGTGCTGACCGTGCGCGCGCCGAACGACACCGCGACGTCGCGGGCGAAGCCGCCCGGGTCGCTTGAAGCATAGAGGCCGGTCAGGGTTTCGGCCGCCAAGGCCGGATCGTCGATGATGATCCGCGTCGAGGAATAGCGCGCGAACTCGCTGGCCGCCTGGGCCAGGGTTTCGCCGTTGAAGGATAGCAGGCCGTCCTGCCAGCTGAGACGGCGGGAGACCTCGTCGGCGTCCAGCCTGACGGGGTGCGGCGCCTCGCGACCGCCAAGATCGCCGCTGGGCACGACGGCCGCCGTATTGGCGGCGACCAGGCGCGGCGCGGGCGCGCCCTTGCAGGTCATCTCGACATGTCCGCCCTGGACAAGGACGCGGACGGGCCCCTGCTCGTCCTTGCGCACCACGAAGCTGCCCGACTGCCCGGCGAGGCTCACCTCTCCGGCCCGGACCAGGAAGGGCCGCTGCGGGTCCGGCGCGACATTGAACAGGGCCTCGCCCGACAGCAGCTGAACGTCGCGGCTCCTGGACGTGTAGCGCACCTTGACCAGCGAGGCGGTGTTGAGGGTCACGTTCGAGCCGTCGGGAAGCGGCACGCGCCGCACCTCGCCCTTGGACGACTTCAGGACCAGAGGCGCGCTCCAGGACCGCGCGCCGACCAGGACGACGCCGGCGAACCCGGCCGCCAGCCCGCCGCCGATCAGGCGCCGACGCAACATGGCCGAGCCGCGCAGGCTGTAGGCGGCCTCGAGCGTGGGATAGGCGGAGTCCAGACGGGCCATGACGGCGTTGGCGCGCGCGAAGGCGCCCTGGCGGCGGACATCACCGTCCAGCCAGGCGTCGAGCGCCCCGCGCTCGTCGTCGGTCAAAGGGCCACGATCGAGGCGCGCCACCCAGGCGGCGGCGGCCTCGTCGATTTCCTGGCTAGTGTCTCGTCTGGTCACGCCTGAACCGGGAGCGGATGGTCTCCATGATAGATGCGCGAGAACCGATTTTCCCGCCACGGCTGTAAAGATTTATCAGCAGGGCGGCCGCACGGGCCACGTGCTTCTCCACCGCTTTCTCCGTCAGCCCTAGCCGCGCGGCGACTTCCTTCTGCGACAGCCCCTCGACCTTGCGCATGCGGAAGGCCTCGCGGCGCTTGCTCGGAAAGGTCTCCAGCGCCTCGTTGATCAGGCGCAACTCTTCCCGGCCGGCGACCTGGCGCTCGGGCGAGAGTTCGTCGGTAAGGCTCGGAATATCCAGGCTTTCCATCGCGCCGATGGGAATGACCTTGGCCCGCCGGGCCTGGCGCAGGATCAGCGACTGGGCGGTCTGGAAGAAATAGGCCTTCGGGTGATCGATGTGGGCCACCGACTTGAGCCCGGAGATCTTGGCGTAGCTCTCCTGGATCAGATCGTCGATGTCGGCCGGCGGCTGGCGACGCTTGAGCAGCCATCGGCGCAGCGCCGGTTCGTGAGGCAGGATGTTGCGCGACAGCCAGAGCGCGCGCTCCGGGTCGAAATAGGCGCGGGCTTCAGGCGCCAGGTCTTCTGCGGGCCTCTTCACGGGCGCCGTCCTCCCAAGTCGTTGGGGCCGACGCCGAAACGGCGGCCCGACGACGCGGCGCGAGGCCGCATCGTGACCGCCAGCATGACCAAAGCCAGGCCGCGGCGATCATTCAATCGACGACGGCGTGCATTGATTCCGGCGCGGTCGCGAAGCGGCTTTCAGGCGTCAGACGCGCGGCCGAAGGGGCGGAAAGGTCATGCGGCTCAGGACCTTGTCGCGATCGATGAAGTGGTGCTTGAGCGCCGCGCCGATGTGCAGCACCAGCAGCGCGGCCATGGTGAAGCCCAGCACCTTGTGGCCGGCCATCGCCGCGCCGGCGAAGGCCTTGCCCTGCATGACCGGCAGGAACGGCGCCTCCCAGCCCAGGACATTGATCGCATGGCGCTTGGGCGCGGCCGAGCTGACCCACCAGCCCAGGAACGGGATCAGCACCATCATGAAGTAGAAGGCCGTGTGCACGATCCCCGCGACGGGACGCTCCCAGGCCGCCTTGCCCGCGAGCATCGGCGGCGGCGGGCGATAGAGCCGCCAGGTCAGCCGGGCCAGGCTGAGCAGCAGCACGCTGAAGCCGATCGACTTGTGCAGGTTCAGCACGAACCGGTGCGTATCACCCTCGGAATTGGCCGAAACGACCGCAAGGATCAGATTGACCAGGATGAGCGCTGCCATCGCCCAATGCAGAAACACGGCCACCCGCGAATAGCGCTCGAAGGAAACTTGCTCGTTCACACCCTGATCTCCCGAAGCACGATCTTTTCAGGACGGTAACACGAGCAGCGATCGATGATTTATGGCGCGCGCAAAACCTATCACCAGGTTCGCATTTCTATTTGCCGATAGCGCATCCTGTACTTCCGAACAAAGAAAACCCGGCGCAAGCGCCGGGCAAATTCGGGAGGTAGAACAGGACGTCGGCGGCTCGACCGCCTCTAGGTTTTCCTCTGCCTGAACAACCAGTCGCGAGCCGCCTGGATGTGGAAGAACTTGCGCGCCGAAGCCATGTGGTCGACGCCCTCGAACGTCAGGAAGGTGATGTTGCCGCCCTTGCCCAGATAACCGTCGATCTGGGAGGTCAGCGCCTGCTGCTTCTCGACCGGGAAGATCAGGGCGGGGTCCAGGCGTTCGGCCGGCCGGGTCACCTTGCCTCCCGCGTGCTCCCAGATCGGAACGCACTGCTCGTTCCAGGGCGTGGCCTTGCCGTCCTCCGTCCCGGTGATGATCAGCACGTTCTGCTTGGCCAGGGCGACGACGTCGCCGGGCCGCTGCTGGCCGGCGATGATCAGGCCCGCCGCGAAGGTCTGGGGATGCTTGGCCATCAGCCACAGGGAGGTCATGGCCCCCATGGACCAGCCGGTGCAGTAGACCCGCTTGGGATCGATCTTCAGCACCTTGTCCCTGCGGTCGTCGAGGTTGGGATTACCGAAGTTCCAGCTGTTGCTCAGCAGCGACTGCACCAGCCTGTAGGTGTTCTCGACGTCGGCGGTATGCTCCCAATAGTCGTTCATCGTCGTGCGCTCGTAGCGCGGCGTGATGACCACGCATTCGTTCCGCGCCTGCTCCTCGGGCAGGCTCCAGATGCTGGCGATGCACTGTTCGGTCAGGGTCTGGGCGCAGGTTCCGTCATAGCTGGTTCCCGAGTGGGTGACGGCCAGGACCAGCGGATAGGCCTTGTTCTCGCCGCCCTTCTCCAGGAACGACTTGGGCAGGTAGATGCTGTATTCCAGCCAGGCCGAGCGCGTGTCGTCCCACCACCAGTGGTTCTGCTCCCAGGCGTCGACGCCGCGAATGACGACGCTGTTGCCGCGAGCCCCGGCATTGCTCCAGACGGTCTTGCTGGCGGGATAGACGGCGCCGGCCGCCGTCCTGACATCCTTGTCCTGCGTCAGGGCCGCCTTGTCACTGTCGCCCGTCGGGAGGCTGAGGTCGGGGTCGCGCGCGAACTCCACGATGACATAGGGACCGGCCACGCTGGCGCGATCGGAACGCAGGGCCGGCGCGGCGTTGGTGTAGACGGCCACGGGGTTTCGCGCCGCGGCCTGCGCCGTCGTGGCGTTCTTGTCGACCGACTGGGGCATGCCCGCGAAGAAGCCCTTGGCCGCCGGAAAGACCGCCGCGCCGTAGGTGTCCAGGGCCAGGCTCGCGGGGTCGATCGCCACGTCGTACTCGACCGCGATCCCGTAGACCTTCTGACCACCGCCGGTGATCTCGCACAGCGCCTGAATGGCCTGCAGACCTGGGCCGGCGCTCTTGCGCTTGCCAGGACCGCTCGCCGCCGAGGTCGCTGCCGTGAAGCCGTCGGCCTGGGCGCGGCTTTTGCGCACGCCCAGCCCGCCAGCCGACACCAGGGCCGCGCCCATCGATACCAAATTGCGCCGCGACAGGCCTTTCATGCGTCCCATTCCTCAAACCCTTCTCATTCTCGATCCTCGCGCCGTCCGGCGGGAGAACTTTGGTGGGCTCCCGGACCAGCGGGAGGTCCCGTGATCACTTGCTGGACTGGCCCGCGCCGAGCTCCCGCAACCGGCCGACGACCTCGGCCGCGAGCGTTTCGGCCGAGCCGCGCGCGAAGGACGAATTCATGGCCTCGTAGGTGATTTTGTCATAGGCGGCCGCATCGGGCATGTATTTGGCCGCGCCATTGACCATGGTCGTCACCAGCGTGTCGGCGAACGGCGACTGGGACCGGATCTGCCGCCCCGTCTCGCTGGAAAGCTCGACCTGGACCCCGGCGATGACCACCGGACCCAGACGCAGGACGGTGAACGGCGCGCTCGTGGCGCCCGCCGGCGTGAAGGCGTAGGCCTTGCTGGGCTTGAGGTCCGCCAGCGCCTTGGGCCGCGCCTGGGCGGTGAGATCGACCGCGCCGCCGGCGACGTCGACAAGCGCCACGTCGGCGGGCGGCGCCATGCGCTCGCTGGTGCGCACCACGTCCTGCGCCAGGCGCTCGCCCAGAAGATCGACCAGCAGATAGCCGCGCTCGCCGATATCGACGGTCTTGAGCCGGCCGTCCTTGTCGGGAACCGCGCGGACGGCCTTGAGGATCGGGGCTTGATCGCCGGCGGCGCCGATCAGAAAGAAGCCGACCGTCCCCTCCCCGTACAGCGCCTCGACACGTCGCATGGCCGCACCGGCCAGGTCGCTGGTGACGGCCTTGCCGCCGCCGGAGACGATCGCCTGGTCCATGACCGACGGCTGTACGGCGTAGTTGGCCAGCAGCGCGATGGGATGGCGGGCCTCGTCCTCGATCCGCACCACGGAAAGGGTCTTGTCGGACGCGCCGGCGCTGTCGACGCCCAGCCAGAACCCCTCCGGCGTGTGCTGGTCGCGGTTGATGTTGATGTCGCTGACGCCCCGGCCCGCGCCCAGCCTGGCGGGCTTGAGGTGGCTAGCCGCCAGGGCCGCCTGCTTCAGGGCGTCCTCGACCGCGGCCTTGAACAGGGCGTTCTTGCGCTGCTCGGCCTCGGACTCCAGCCCGGGGAACGGCCGACCGACGGGCATGATGTGCGGCGCCGAAAAGGTGTGGCTGGCGACGATCAGGACGTTCGTCGGCGCGACGCCGGTCGCATCGGCCACCACGCCCTGCATCGCCGCGACCTCGTCGGCGAAGATCGAGGTCAGGTCGATCACGGCCAATGCGGCGCGACGGCCGCCGGCCTCGACCACCAGAACCCGGGCCTCCAGCGGGTCGCGCTGCGCCGAGAAGCCCTGCATCGGCAGCAGGTCCGCCCCCAGCACGATCTCGGCCTTGCCGGCGCCGGCCCGCAGTTGCGCCATCGCCGGCGACGCGACGGCGGCGATCGCCAGCGTCAGCGCCATCACGGCCCCCATGGCCATCCCGGTCTTCGCACCCATCTGTCGTCTCCGTTCAGCGCCTTCATGTGTCGCCCGGCCGCGTGAACGGCCGGGCGTCGTCGATCACCAGCGGGTGCTCAGCGTCAGGCCGAAGGTCCGCGGATCACCGATCGTGGTCACCGGCAGGGTCGACTGCTTGACGGCGTAGTTGCTGATGTTGCGCACATAGGCGCTGAGGCTCCACGGGCCGTCGGCCGGGGTGTAGCTGGCGTTCAGCCCGCCCTGCGTATAGGCCGGCTGCCAGCCGTACTTCGAGGCGTCCTGCACCGGGTGGACCCAATAGCCGCCGCTGTAGAAGACCTCGCCGCCCACGGCCAGCGAAGCGCCCGAGGCGAATTCGAAGCTGTGGCGATAGGTCAGGGTACCGGCGAAGTTCGGCGAGTGCGGCTGCACCGCGCCGGCCACGTCGAAGAACAGCAGGGCGTCGGTGCCCTGGTCGTTGTAGCCGATCCAGCAACCGGCCGTGGTCGGCGCCCCGACGGTCGCGCAGGTCCCCTGGCTCTTGTCGAACTTGGCCTTCAGCCAGGTGGCGTTCAGGCCCACGGTGTCGACCCGCGTCAGGTTGAACCGCACCTGGGTCTCCAAGCCAATGGCATGAGCGTCGAGGTTGAAGGTCGGCACGGTGCAGGACGGTCGCGCGTCGTTGGGCGTGCAGGCCGAACCGCCGGTCGACGGCACGAAGCCGTGGTAGGTGTCGATGTTCTGATAGCCGTCCTGCTTGTAGTAGAAGAGGTCGGCGTTGACCTGCAGGCGGTTGTCGAGGAAGCGGTTCTTCGAGCCCAGCTCGAAGGCCGTGTTGACCTCGCTCTCGTAGGTGTAGGGCTTGGTCGTGGTGGTGTCGTAGCCGGTCAGGCCGCCGGGACGGTAGCCGGTCGAGACGGTCAGATAGGCCATGGAGGTCGGCGAGACGTCGAACTCGCCGCCCAGCCGATAGTCGAAATGGTGCAGGTCGCGGGAATAGTTGGTGGCGATCCCGGCCGGCTTCAGCTCACGGGTGTCGTAGCTCTGGCGGCCGCCGACGATGACGCGCAGGCGTTCGCTCACCGGATAGGTCAGCTCGCCGAACAGGGCGTTGGTGGTGGTGGCCGCGATGGTCCCGCCGACGATGCCGGAGGGCACGTTGCCCGAGGTGTTGTTGTAGGTCCCGCGCCGGTAGTCGAAGTGGTAGTAGCCCAGGTTCCACAGGATCTCGGCCCCCGGCGCGTTGTGCAAACGGGCCTCGGTCGAGAACTGATGGAACGGCGCGAACTGGTAGTACTGGTAGCAGGTGTGGTCGCCGCCCGTGATCCAGGGCGGACCGCCGGCGTAGCAGTCGGTCTCCTTGCCGGTCACCTTGGTGTAGGACGAGGTGACGTCGAACACGCCCCAGTCGGAGATCCGGTAGTCCAGATTGGCCGTCAGGGTCTGCTGCTTGATGTCGGCCTTGTTGTCCGACGAGGTGGTGTTGGTCGAACTGTCGCCCATGTCCCAGG
Organism: Caulobacter sp. GW821-FHT10C03; assembly: GCF_059415485.1. Lineage (NCBI taxonomy): Bacteria > Pseudomonadati > Pseudomonadota > Alphaproteobacteria > Caulobacterales > Caulobacteraceae > Caulobacter > Caulobacter sp. GW821-FHT10C03. The sequence goes on from NZ_JBWKNI010000007.1 coordinate 260,715, forward strand.
GATTGGAGGCGTCGTTGATGCTGTCGCCGCTGTAGGGCGCGACCTTGGACATCACATAGGGCTCGACGCCGGGACCCGTGCCGCCGATGTGGTCGTACTGGTAGGCGAGCTTCAGGGTCAGGTCGTCGGTCGGCTCGGCCAGGAACTTCAGGCGCACCGACTGACCCACGGCGTTGGCGCCGATCGGCTTGAGATAGGCGTCGCGATGGATGGCGGCCGCCGAGATCCGCAGGGCGGCCTTGTCGCCGAGCGCCAGGTTCTGGGCCGCCTCGCCGCGCACCAGGCCGTAGTTGCCGACGCTCAGCGAGGCCGCCCCCGAGGCGTCGTTCAGGATCGGATCCTTGGTGATGACATTGACCACGCCGCCGTCGGCGTTGGGTCCGTAGCGGGTGCTCTGCGGCCCCGGCAGCACCTCCACACGGTCGACGTCGAAGAAGCCGACGATCGAGGACTGCGACAGGATGCTGTAGACCCCGTCGAACTCCAGGGCGACCGAGCCCTGGGTGGTGCCCGACGGCATGTCGCCGCCCTGCCCCCGGATGTCGATCGAGAAGCCGCCGGGCTGGGCCGTGACCTGGACGCTGGGCGTCGAGGCGAAGGCCTGCGAGACGTTGCTCGCCGCCTGACGGCGCAGTTCGTCGCCGCCCACCACCTGCACGGCGGCCGAGACCTTCTGCATGTTCTGGGTCTGGCGGGCGGCGGTGACGATCACCTCGGCCAGCTCGGCGCCGCCTTCGACCGCGTCACCGGTGGCGGAGGTCTGCTGGGCCGGAGCGGCGGCGGGCCGGGCGGCTTCCCGCAGGATGATCACCGAGCCGTTGTCGGCGGCGATCTCGAGATTGGTGGCGGCCAGGAAGGTCTTCAGCGCCGCGCGGGCGTCCTGGCGGCCCTTCACCGCCGGGGTCGAGACGCCCTTCAGGCGGCCGGCGGGGGCGATGATCTGGACGCCCGCCTGACGCGCGAACAGCGGGATGGCGTCGGACGCCGGTCCGGCCGGCACGTCGAACGTCCGCTCCTGCGCCGCCGCGCCGGTCGCCGCCAGCATGACCGCCAGCGAGACCCCACAGAAAATGCTCGGATAGCGCTTCATCGTTTCCCCTCGTTCTTGGGCGCTTGCCCGTTTGTTTGAGGGTTAGATGCGTCAGGCGGCGAGTTCCCCCCGAACGCCGCCCGGAAATTTTCCGAAACCTGGGATCGGCGCGTCAAAAGCGTTTGGCGGCGGACGGATCACGCCTCCCCGTCCGTCACTTTCGGCGACCATTTGGGGCGCAGCAGCACGACCGACGTCGTAGCCCCCAGCACCAGGAACACCACGATCACCAGCATCGGCAGCTGATAGCCGCCGCTGACGTGAAGCAGCCAGCCGGAGATGGCCGCCGCCGCGCCGCCGGACAGTCCCGCGGCGACGTGCTGGACGCCGACGATCATGCCGATGGCCGGCCGTGGAATAAGCGTGACCTTGGTGAGCGCGAGGTTGTTGGCGCTGGCGAGGCCAAGACACGACAGCGAGAAGATGTTCCAGAACAGGGCCGCGCCCAGGCTGTGGGCGTAGGCGCCGAACAAGACTGTCGTCGCGCCGATGAAGCCGGCGACGATGAACACCTTGCGCGTCACCACCGGGTCTCCGCCCCGGTCGATGATGCGGTCGGCCGCCCAGCCCGCGACGACGGCGACGATCGCGATGCCGGCGAAGCTGAAGAAGGTGTAGAGCCCCGAATTGGTCAGCGACAACCCGCGCTGCTCGACCAGGTAGGACGGCATCCAGGTCATGCAGAAGAAGACGAAGTAGCTGTAGCAGAAGTTGACGATGATCCCGCCCCAGACCACCGGCGAGGTGATGATGCGCCCGAACGGCACCGAGGCGGCCCGCCGCCGGGCCTCGGCGCGCTGGTCCTTGCGCGGGAAGTCGTTCTGCACGCGCATCATCCAGGGAACGAGCCACACGAGGCCGCACGCCCCGGTGATGACGAACATCAGCCGCCAGTCCGAGGCCGTGATCAGCCAGGCGCCCATCGGCGCGCCGATGGCCGTTCCGACCTTGTTGCCGAACGAGAACACGCCCAGCGCCGCGCCGGTGTGGCGCTCAGGCACGTTGTGGCGGATCCAGCGGTAGCTGGCCGGCATCACGACCCCCTCGGCCGCCCCGACCAGCGAGCGCATGATCACGATGCCCAGCAAGGCCGGCATGGCGCCGGTCGCCGCCGTGGCCAGACACCAGAGCGCGAAGCAGATGGCGTAGGGGATCTTCGCGCCATAGCGGTCGACCACCCAGCCCAGGGGCATCAGGGCGGCCGCATAGGCCCAGAAGAACGCAGCCCCGACCCAGCCCCGGCCGACGGACGTCATGCCGAAGTGACGGACGAAGTCCTTGTTGGCCAGCGCCGCGGAAATGCTCGACCGGTCGGCATAGGCGATCAGCACGCCGACCGAGAGCAGCAGCAGGATGCCCCAGTGCTTGGCGCGCGGCGGCGCCTTTTCGGTCGGCGCGCTCAGGGAAACGGCCTCGGTCATCAGCGTTCGCCTTCGCGTGTGTCGATCAGCATCATCGCGCCGCCGGTATGCGAGATCGGGGCGTGATAGAGGCTGGTGACGATGTCGCCGCCCGCGGCCGCGCCGCGCATGGCCAGCCAGGTCATCAGCTCCAGCCCCTGGGCGCCGGCCAGATCGACGATCTCGTCATTGGTGAATTGGGTCAGGGCTTGCGGGTCGTGCTCGATCTTCTCGAGGGTCAGCCGGTCGAAGTCCTGGTTGATCTTGCCGCTGACGCCGAGCTCGTGGCTCAGCCCGCCGCTGCCGACCAGAAGGACCCGGCGATCGCCGGGGAAGGAGCGAATGGCCCGACCGATCGCCTGCCCCAGCTTGTAGCAGCGGGCGGGCGTCGGCAGCGGCGGCAGGACGCCGTTGATCATGATCGGGATCGTGGCGACGGGGATGTCGCCGTGCCCCGCGCCGTCGGCCGGAAAAAGCAGGTCCAGGGCGGTGATGCCGGCGTGATCGAAGATCATCTCCTGGCAGGTGGCGACATCGAACTCGTCGGCCATCAGCGATCCGACGATGTGCCAGGCGAGTTCCGCGTCGCCGCGGAAGGTCCTCGGCTCGGGAGGGCCCCACCCCTCGTCGGCGTTGCGATAGTCGTGCGCCACCCCGATCGCGAAGGTCGGCATGTTGTCGAGGAAGAAGTTGAGGCCATGATCGTTGTAGAAGACGATCACGACGTCGGGCCTGGCCTCGTCCAGCCACGCATGGACCCTGCCGAAGCTGGCGAAGAACGGCGCGAACGGCACCTCGGCCTGCTTGTTGGCCGCGATCGCCCGGCCGATCATCGGCACGTGGCTGGTGCCCAGTCCTCCAATGACGACGCCCATCAGCGGGCTCCCTGCGGCTTGGGAACCCTGTCGAGCTTGGCCAGGAAGTACATGTTCCCTCCCGCCGCGAACAACCGCTTCTTGTCCCGCGACCGCACCGCCGCGACTTCCTCGTCGTTGAGGCCGAACCGCGCGCAGTAGCCGTCCGGATCGGCGATGAAGGCGGCGCGGCTTTCCGCCGAATTGAGCGTGAAGCACATGCGGTTGAGCGCGTAGCCCTTCAGCGCGGCCTGGGGATGGAACTTGCCGGGTTGGACATCTGTCATGGTCGATCTCGATTGGGTTGAAGGTCGCTCCGGGGTCGTCATCCGCCGCTGGCCCTGGAGGCGTTGACCATCTTGAGCGCGCCGTCGACGAAGCCGCCCGCCGCGCAGCCGCGCTTGGCCATGCTCGCCGTCACCGGATAGCTGTTGGAGGGATAGTCCTCGTCGGGCACGACGTAGTGGACAGGCCCGTAGCCCAGCGACACGAGCATGGTGCTGGCGGGCCGGGGCGCTCCCTGCTTCACCCTGACCCACAGCGGCGGCATCACGTTCGCGTCGCTGTGGACGATCGTGAAGTCGCCGAGCTGAATGGTTCCGAACCGCAGCGGCACGGGCGCGATGTCGGTGTCGGTGAACACGCATCGGGGCAGCTTCGAGTCCGGCGCATCGGAGCAGGCGCCCGGATTGTTGAGCGGGAACGTCGACTTGCCCGGACACATCAGGACTTCGAGCGAGCCGGAGATCGTCAGCTTGTCCGAGGTCTTGATCCTGAGCGCGGTCGCCACGACCTCCTCGCCCAGCACGGTCGCCACCGCGCCCTTGACCGCGTTCGGCTCGGGCGGCGACAGCCCCGCCCCCTTGCGCCCGGGGTTCATGGCGATCCCCATCGGCGCGCCGACCGTGTACATCGCCACGACCTTGTCGCCGAAGCGCTGCTCGACGTAGCGCTCGACCATGCCGACCATGTCGGCGCTGACCTTCGAGCGCTTGCCGCCGCCCAGCCCCGGCACGCCGGGTCCCGGGCCGTTGCTGACCATCAGGGCGATGGGCTCGCCTTGCAGGGTTTCGACCTTGAACACGCCGATCGAAGCGTCCGTGCTCTGGGTCCGGCCGCTTTCGGCCGCCCCCTCGGCGCCTGGGCCGCCTTCATTGCGCCCGGCCAGCCTGAAAACGCCGTTGGCGTAGCCGGCCCGCGCCGGCTGGCGGTTGGCGATCGCCTGCTTCACCGACGCGACGATGGCGTCGGTGGTCATGCGGGTGATCTTCTCGGATCCCGGCAGGATGATGCCGACGGGATTGTTGTCCATCCGCACCGTGTCGTGGGTGTGGGTGACGGCCAGCAGGATGTTCTCCGGCGGCGCGCCGGAGGCCTTGGCGATACGCGCCATCGTGTCTTCGAAGATGTCGGGCGCGAACATCGGCAGGTCGCCGACCACCAGCACGGCGCGCTTGCCGCCCGAGTCCAGCACCACGGTCCGGACATGGAGCCGGCTCTCGATGGCTTCGAACGGCTTGGGCAGGTCTTCGACGGCGGGGGTGATGTCGATCCGCGCCGCCCCAGCCAGGAGCGAGCCGTTCGCGGGCGGGGCGGCCGTCGGCGGAGGGCTCGCCCCGGACTGGGCCGGCGCGATCGTCGGCGCGACGACGGCCGCGGCGATGGCCAGGGGCGCGATCAGCGTCGTCGCAAGCAACGCCAGGCGGGAGATTCTACGATCCATGGTCTCGTACTTTCCAGGAGCTTGTTGCTGTCGCGATGATCAGAACTTGAGACGGACGCCCGTCGTGTAGTAGCGGCCGACCAGGTCGTCCGACTGCAGGTAGGCCCCGAACCGCCCGGCGTCGGCCGATGAGTTGATCGCGATCGGCGGAGACTTGTCGAAGAGGTTCTGGATATTGAAGAAGAACTCGGGCCTGGCGCCCTGGATCTCGGGCGAAAAGGCGAGATTGAGGTTGGCCGTCCAGAAGGCCGAAATCTTGGGCTCGTCATAGACCAGCGTCTTGTCCGCGTTCCACCCGAGGGCGCTGCGCCAGCGGGTCGACACCGTCGCCTTGAACTGGTCGGTCAGCGCATAGCTGGCGAAGCTGGTCACGCGCCATTTCGGAGACGCGCCCAGGCCTCCGGCCGGGGCGTAGGCGTAGCCCGCCATGTCGACGACCCCGATGCTCGGCGTGTCCTGGCGCAAGACTGGCTGGTAGGTGGTCAGCACCCGAAGGGAGAGCGGCCGCCCCAGGAGCCGGGTCGCGTAGCTCGACTCGAGGTCCACGCCCCTGGTGTAGATCTCCGCGGCGTTGACCGAGCGGGTGTAGAAGTAGGTCGCGTTGTTCGCCGTGCTGGTGTCGGTATAGCCGTTGGGCCGGACGATCAGATCACAGAGCGAGGATGTTCCCCCGCTGGCGATGCAGAGCTTCTGCACGGTCACGTTCGCCCCGTTCAGGGCGGTGATCGCGTCCTTGATCTTGATGGCGTAGAAATCGACGGAGACGCTGGCGCCGGTCAGCCAGCCAGGCCGATAGACCACGCCCGCGGTCAGGGTGTTGCCGATCTCCGGCTTCAAATCCGGATTGCCGCCGCCCTGATTGGGCGCATTGACCAGGGTCGCGCCGGTGAGCTGGTCGATGACCGTGGAGCGGCTGACCGTGCCGGGGCCGTAGAGGTTGTTGAGGTTGGGCGCCCTGAAATCGCGCGAGCGGGTCGCGCGGATCGTCAGCTCGTCATTGACCCGCCAGACGCCGCCGACCTTCCAGGTCCATGCGCCGCCGAAGCTGTCGTAGTTGGCGTAACGGCCGGCCAGATTGACGCTCAGGTCCTGCGCCAGCCGCACGTCCTTCAGCAGCGGGAGCTCGACCTCCAGCGCCGCCTCCTGGACGGTCTGATGCACCAGCGGCGTGACGCCGAAGGTGACCTGGTGAAGATTGGTCGTGCCCTGGGTGCAGTTGTAGAGGATGCCGGTGCAGTCAGCCTTGTCCTCCGGCGGGACCTCGCTGGTCGCCGACAGGCCGACGCGGCGCCACTCACCCGACAGCGCGACATTCACCGGCCCCGCCCAGGTGTCGAAAGGCGAACCGGTGATGGATCCGGTGATGTCGGCGATCGTCCCCTTGGCCTTGCCGACGGTCCTGTCGGTCAGATACGCGACCGACTGCGCCGAGGCCGCATTCGGGCCGAAGGGATTGAACGGCGCGCAAGCCGCGTCGTCGTTGGTGGTGATGGCGTCGGCGTTGATCCGGCACACGATGTTCCCGCCGACCGAGACGGAGTCGAGCGCGGCCGCCAGGTGCTGCAGGTTTATGTTGCGTTCCGTGGTCCACTTCTGGGTCGACGCGCCGTGCGCCGCGCCCAATTCCCAGATGTAGTTGCCGAGCTTTCCCCTGAGCCCACCGTTCACGAAGTAGCTGCCGAGGTCGAAGACCTTGGTGTGCGGGCCAAGCTGCGGGCCGAGCTGCTTGCTTAAGGTGAAGGTGGTCGTGGCCGTTCCATACTGGTAGGCGGCCGGCAGGAAGGGGTTCTGCGAACGCAGCGTGACATTGCTCATGGTGAGCGTGGTGTCGTTGTACGCGTTGCGGTTCTTCGCGCCGAACCCTTCCAGGTAGACGTGCAGCGTGTCGGTCAGGTCGTAGTCGAACCGCGCGAACGCCCGCTTGGCGCGCAGGGCTCCTTTCAGCGAGCTGTCGTTGTTGTAGGCGCCGTCGCCGCCAATCTGGAAACCCGAGGTGCCGGTGGCGGCCCCGTTCTGAAAGGCCGACAGGACCCCATTGGATGAGAAGGTCTGACCGGCCAGCGGGCCCGACCGGATCAGGCCGCCGCTCGTCAAAGAGGCGTTGTGGACGTTCGAATAGAGCTTGAACGGGTTGGCGGCCGAACCCGGCGTCGCGGTCGAGCCGGCGACGCCGCCCTCGATCTGCCAGAGCTGCCCCAGGTCGCGGCTGAACATGTCGAGAATGCCGGGATCGTCATTGTATTCGAGACTGGCTTCGACATGGCCGCGCCCGTCGAACAGGGTCGTTCCCGCGGCGACGCCGATGTCGGTCGTCCGATCGTCGCCGCGCGCCGAAACGCCGCGCTGGGCCTTGACCGACAGGCCGTTGAACTTGGAGTCGGTGACGAAGTTCACGACCCCCGATATGGCGTCGGAACCGTAGACCGCGGAGACGCCGCCGGTGACCACGTCGACCCGCTGCAGCAGCATCTGCGGGAACATGTCGATCGTCACCAGGCCCGTGTCGGTGCTGGGCTGGAGTCGCTTGCCGTCGAACAGTGTGAGCGTGCGATAGAGGCCGAGGCTGCGGATATTGGGGGCGTTGGCCGCGCCGTTGGGCCCGCCGTTGCCGCCGCCGGTGCCGCTGTTCTGGCCCATCGAGTTTTGGAACACCGGCAGCTGCTGCAGGGCGGCTGCGACGGACGTCGGGGTCGACGCCAGCAGCTGCTGGGTGCTGACGACCGTCAACGGCGTGGGACTGTTGTCGCCGTTGGTCGGAATACGCGAACCGGTGACGACCACTTCACTCACGGTGGCGCTGGCGTCCGCCGAGGTCTGCGCATGCGCAGGCAACGCCAGAGCGGACACGCTGGCGCTAAGCAGCAAGCCCTTCGAAAGCCGATGGCTCATTGGCACGTTCACTCCCCTGTCGATTGTTTTATTTGTCCGCACTGTCACGCAGGCGGCTGCGTGCGTGCATATTTGTTTTTGTCGTTATTATATAATTTTCACGCAGATTGCGGACATGGCGGATCGCTGTCGGGCCCGCGCGTCTCGCGACCCTGCCCGTGGCGCAGGTAGAGGAAGGCGGCCCTCATCCGGGCCGGCGGTCGGCTTGCTGGAGGCCAAGCCTAGGTGGTATTTAGATCGGCAATCCTGGCCCAAACCGCCGGTGGCCGCTGGATCGATGACGGACGATGAACCCGAGGGACGTGCATGATCGCTGCGCCTCGATCAGCTTCAGGCAGCTGAGGCTGTTCGTCGCCGTGGGACATCACGGCGGCATACAGCGCGCCGCGCACGCCTGCGGCGTTTCCCAGCCCGCCGCGACCCAGGCGCTTTCGCAGCTTCAGGACAAGGTGGCGGCGACCCTGCTGGAACGCGGCCCGAGCGGCATGACCTTGACCCCGCTCGGCAGGCTGTTTCACGCCCGGGTCGACCGGATCTGCGCCCAACTGGACGAGGTGATCGCCGATCTTGGTCCGGCCGACCACAAGGCCGTGGAGCATCGCCTGACCCCCGCCCAGGTGAGGACCCTGTCGGGCGTGCTCGAGACCGGGTCTCTCGAGCGGGCGGCGCTCGCCAGCGGCGTGACGCGGGAGGGACTGCGTCGATCGGCCGGCGTCCTGGAAAAGCTGACCGGACCGCTTTTCGTCCGCACGCCGGACGGGACCCGCTTCACCCCGCGGGCCCAGGCGTTCGCCGAACGCCTTCGCGCCCTCCTGGAGGATCTGGCGATCGGGATCCGCGAACTGCACGCACAGCAGACCAACGCCGAGACATCCATCGTCGTCGGCGCCGCCCAGGCGTTCGGCAACCGCTTCCTGGCGCGCGTCCTGGCCGAACTGGCGACGCGGCATGCCGGCGCGCGCATTACGGTGCTTCGCGAGGGCCCAGTCGAATTGGTGGAAAGGCTGCGCGCGGGTGAGGTCGACCTCGTCGTCGGCGACATCGAGGCAATCGCGCGCGACCAGATCAAGGAGCGGCTGGTCAGCACGCCCTATTTCGTGTTCGGACGGCCTGGACACCCCTTGAGCGGCTCGGAAACCGCCACGCTCGACCAGTTGATCGCCTATGACTGGGTGGGGGGAACGCCGGGGTCGGCGCGCGAGACCGCGCGCGAGGCGCTGTTCGCCGGCATGTCCCCGCCTCAGGTCGCCTTCGCCGCCTCCGAGGGGGCCATCGTCGGCCACTTCGTCGCCGGCAGCGACCGGCTGGCGCTGATGACCGAGCACGAAAGCCGTTGCGGCGGCCTGGCGCTTGCGAAGATGCCGTTCTTTCCGGTCGAGGCAGGCCTCGGGATCGACGTCGTCAGCCGGGCGGATCGCGCGCCCACGCAACTGCATCTCGAACTGGTCGATCTGCTGCGGGCTCATTTGAATGTGGATGCGCCCGAGTCGATCGGCGGCGCGTCACGACGGGTCGCCTAGTCGCAGGCATCGAAGCGTCGCCCTGGTCCCCGGGCCTAGAGGCGCCTACCCGCGCGCACGAGCGTCTAGTGCCGCGGAGGCTCAAGGAACGTCAGCAGCACGATCCCGACCAGCGCCATCAGGGCCAACGGGGTCATCGCGGCGACGACCGATCCCGCGCTGTCGCCCGCCTGCAGGAGTTGTCCGCCGACCAGGGGACCGACGACGGCGCCCATCCGCCCCCAGGCGACGGCCGCGCCGGATCCCCTGCCCCGCGCCGGCGCCGGATAGTAGGAGGCGGCCGCCCCGTAGAGGGCGTAGTTGGCGCCCAGCACGAAGAAGCCGACCGCGCCGCTCAGGGCCAGCACCGCGGCCAGGCCGTCGGCCCGGGCCAGCAGCATCAGGCTCGCGGTCAGGCCGACATAGCCGGCGATCATCGGCCAGCGCAGGCCGAAGCGGTCAACCAGCCGTCCCAGGATCAGGGCGCCGACGACGCTGGCGAAGTTGAAACAGGCCGAGGCCAGGCTGGCCTGGGGCGCGAAGCCCTTGGCGATGACCAGGGTCGGCAGCCAATTGAGCACCAGATAGAGGATCAGCAGGGTCGGAAAGAACACCAGCCACAGCAGCAGCGAGGGCAAGGCCCGGCGCTCGCCGAACAGGGCGGCGCGGTTCACGATCATGTAAGCGATGATCACCGTCGGCAGGGTCGCCAGCCAGGGCGCCAGGCCGCGCAGCGATCCCAGGCCCGGAAGGCCGCCGAGCCACAGCAGGGCCAGGTAAGACAAGCCGTAGAGCGGGATCAGGCCCAGCCACGTCCAAGCCGCGCCGCCGGAGGACGACGAGGCGGGCCGCGCGGTCTCCTTCATCAGCACCAGGATCAGCGGGGCCAGCAGCAGCGGCGCCAGACCGCCGATCAGGAAAAGGTGCCGCCAGTCGAGGCTTGGGTTCAGCCAGCTGACCAGGGCCACCAGCCCGCCGCCCAACGGCATGCCGCAGAACATCATCGTGCCGGTCGAGCCGCGCTTGCCGGCCGGCGCCACCTCGGCGGCCAGGGCCATGATGTTGGGCAGGGCCGCGCCGAAGCCCAGCCCCGCGCCCAGCCGCGCGGCGAACAGCATCGAGAAGTCGTGGGCGAACATGGTCAGCAGGGTGAAGCCGCCGAAGCCGAGCACGGCCCCCATCAGCACGGCCTTGCGCCCCAGGCGGTCGGCCAGCCAGCCGCCGAGCACCGCGCCCAGCACCAGGCCGATATTGCTGGCGGCCAGGGCCTCGCCCAGCACGGCCTTGGCCAGATGCAGCTCGGGTCCCAGCTTCGGCGCGGCCACGCCCATGGCCTGGATGTCGAAGCCTTCGAGCACGGCGACGAGGAAGCACAGCAGGACGGTCAGCGCCCCGCTTTCCATGGCCGGCCGGCGCACGGCCTGCGATCCCGTGGTCATCGTTTCCTCCCGGCCCTTGGCGGGCGCTTGGCCTTTATCACAGCGTTTTCCGGACCCGTCAGGCGACCTTGAAGACGCCCAGTTCCACCCGGCGCGGCCGTCGCGCGCCAGCGCTGACGAAGACGCTTTCGGTCAGCCACAGATACGGCCCCGGCCCGACCTCGAAGACCGGCGTGGCGCGGAAATAGTAGAGCGACGGATCCACGTCCTCACCGGCGGTCAGGCGGCGCACGACGTCTGCGTCGGCCCGGCGCACGCCGGTATTGATGATGCCGATCGTCGCTCCGTCGCTCATCCGCACGGTGTAGCGGGCCTGCAGCAGGGTGACGCCGTCGGGCCGGATCGTCTGCCAGTCGGCCCCGCCCGGCAGCACTTCGCCCGACAGGCCCGGACCGGTCAGGCTGCCGCCGGTGATCGGGATCACCCGTCGCCGGCCGCCGCCGACCTCGCCCAGTTCCTGGGCCGGTCCCACCTCGACGGCGAGGTCGAAGACGTGTGTGAGCGCCGGCGGCAGGTTCGCCGCGACGGCCTGGGTCGCGCCCGCCAGGCCAGCGGCGGCGACGCCGAGACCCAGCCCGCGCCGGCTGATGGGCGGAGGGCTCATGCGGGGGTCCTTTCCAGGATCAGGGCCTTGAGAACGGCCTTCTGGATCTTGCCCGAGCCGGTGCGCGGCAGGCTGTCGACGATCGTCGTGGCCTTGGGCAGCTTGTAGCGGGCCAGGCGAAGCTCCAGGTGCGCGACGACGCCGGCATGGCTGACGACGGCGCCCGCCCTCGGCACGAGGATCAGGTGTCCCACCTCGCCCCAGCGGGGATCGGGCAGGCCCAGCACCGCGCATTCGGCGATGCCGGGATGGTCGGCCAGGGCCGCCTCGATCTCGGCCGGATAGACGTTCTCGCCGCCCGAGATGAACATGTCCTTCTTGCGGTCGACCAGCCAGTGGAAGCCGTCTGCGTCGGCGCGGGCGATGTCGCCGGTGCGGAACCAGCCGTCGGCGGTGAAGGCCGCCGCCGTGTCGTCCGGACGCCGCCAGTAGCCGGCAAAGACGTTGTCGCCCTTCAGCAACAGTTCGCCGGGCTGGTCGTCCGGGCAGTCGCGGCCGGCGGCGTCGACAATGCGGCTGCGCACGCCCGGCAAGGCCACGCCCACCGAGCCGGCACGGGCGTCGATTTGGGCCGGATCGACCGGCATGCCGAACACCGTGCCGGTCTCGCTCATGCCAAAGCCGTCGACCACCGGCACGCCGATCGCCAGCCAGGCGCGGATGTCGGCGGCCGCGTGCGGCGCCCCGCCGGTGAAGATCGCGGTCAGGCCGGCCAGGCGGTCGGGGGCCAGGTCCGGGTGCAGACGCAGGGCCTGGGCCATCTGCGGCACGCAGAAATAATGGCTGACGCTTAAGGCCGGATCGGACAATCGCGCCAGGGTGCGGGCCGGCTCGAACCCGTCCGAGACCAGGATCGTCCCGCCGTGCAGCAAGGGCGGCCGCACCGTGGTGACCAGGCCCAGAACGTGGAACATCGGCGCGTCGATCAGGAAGGCGCTCTGGTGCGTCACCTGTCCCAGGCGCCCGAAATTGACCGCCGTGTGGTCGAGATTGCGCTCGGACAGCACCACGCCCTTGGGACGGCCGGAGGTGCCCGAGGTGTAGAGGATCAGCGACGGCCGGTCGCGATCGAACGGCGCGGCTTCAAACGGATCGGCGGCGGCGATCTCGGCGGCCAGGCGGTCTAGGGAGAGGCCCTCCAGCCCGACGCGGTCGAGCTCCTGGTCGCCGACCACCAGCTTGGGATCGGCGTCCTCGACCAGGGCCAGGATTTCGGGCGGGCTCAGCCGCCAGTTCAGCGGCGCATACACAGCCCCGATCCGGGCGCAGGCCAGGTGCAGGATCACGAGCTCGACGCGGTTGCGGGCCAGGCTGACGACCCGCTCGCCGAGCGCCACGCCGCGCTCGACCAGCACGCGGGCGCAGGCGGCGACGTCGGCGTCGAGCTCAGCGTAGATCCAGCGCCGCCCGCTGGCCAGGTCTACGGCCGCAAGACGCGTGGGCTGGAGCCTGGCCTGCAGGCCGACATGGTCGATGGGGCCGCTCATGGAACCCTCCCCTTTTCGCCGTTTCCTCCCTGCCCCGTCTCAGCTCTGCTTGGCCAGATCGTAGGCGCCCAGTCCGGGCTTGTAGGTCTTGTCGTCGATGAACTGCTTGATGCCCTCCTTGCGACCGTCGTTGTCGAAGGAATTGGCCGCTTCCTGGGCCCTGACCAGATAGTCCTCGGCGTTGTCGTAGGTCATTTCCTTGACCCTGCGGACCGCGTCCTTGGTCGCCTTCAGGGCCACCGGGTTCTTCTTGAGCAGCACCTCGGCGAGCTCGCGAACCCGCGTTTCAAGCTGAGCGAGCGGCACGCTTTCGTTCACCAGGCGCCACTGGGCGGCCTTCTGGCCATCGATCAGCTCGCCGGTCAGGGCGTGGTACATGGCGTCGCGCATCGGGATCAGGTCGACGACCACCTTCGTGGCCCCGCCTCCGGGCAGGATGCCCCAGTTGATCTCCGACAGGGCGAACTGGGCTTCGTCGGCGGCGATCGCCAGGTCGCAGGAATAGAGCGGGCCGTAGCCGCCGCCGAAGCACCAGCCGTTGACCATGGCGATGGTCGGCTTGTTGTACCAGCGCAGGCGCCGCCACCAGCCGTAGGACTCGCGCTGGGCCTGGCGCACCGCGCCCAGACCCTTGGCTTCGGTCTCGCGGAAATATTCCTTCAGGTCCATGCCCGCCGACCAGGCCGAGCCCTCGCCGGTCAGCACCACCACCCCGACATCGTCGCGGTATTCCAACTCGTCCAGCACCTCCATCATCCGACGGTTCAGGGTCGGGCTCATGCAGTTGCGCTTTTCAGGACGGTTGAACTTCACCCAGGCGATGCGGTTCTCGACCGTGAAGGTGGCGGTGTCGTTGACCTCGGTCATCGGGCGGTCCTTGCAAATCGAAGTGTTTGGGGGCGACGCGACGCGTCAGATCGGGAAATGGCCGGGCTGGGTCTCGATGGTGATCCAGCGCAGGTCGGTGAAGGCCTCGATCCCGGCCTTGCCGCCGAACCGGCCGTAGCCGCTGGCCTTGACCCCGCCGAACGGCATCTGGGCCTCGTCGTGCACGGTCGGGCCGTTGACGTGGCAGATGCCGGATTTGATCTGGCGGGCGACACGCAGGCCGCGGGCGGTGTCGCGGGTGAAGACCGCCGCCGACAGGCCGTATTCGGTGTCGTTGGCCAGTTCGATGGCGTGGGCCTCGTCGCGGGCGCGGGTGATCCCGACCACCGGACCGAAGCTCTCCTCGCGAAACAGCTTCATCTCCGGCGTGACCTTGTCGACCACGGTGGCCGGCATCAGCACCCCGTCGGCCGGCCCGCCGTTGACCCGCACCGCGCCGGCGCCGACCGCGTCGGCCACCAGGCCCTCGACATGGCCGACGGTCTTGAGATCGACCACCGCGCCCAGCGGCGTCTTGCCGGCGCGCGGATCGCCGGCCGTCAGGGTGGCGACCTTGGCCTTGAACTTGTCGACGAAGGCGTCGGCGACGGCCTCGACGACGATGATCCGCTCGGTCGACATGCAGATCTGGCCCTGGTTCATGAAGGCCCCGAAGGCGGCCGCCTTGACCGCCTCGTCCAGGTCGGCGTCGTCCAGCACGATCAGCGGGGCCTTGCCGCCCAGCTCCAGCAAGGCCGGCTTCAGGTGCTCGGCGCAGCGCCTGGCGATGATCTTGCCGACGGCGGTCGAGCCGGTGAAGTTCACGCGCCGCACGGCCGGATGGTCGATCAGGGCGCCGACGATCTCGCCGGCGTCGGCCGGCGCGTTGGTCACCACATTGACCACGCCAGGCGGCAGGCCAGCTTCGGCGAAGGCCTCGATGATCAGGCTGTGGGTGCGCGGGCAGGTCTCCGAGGCCTTCAGCACCACGGTGTTGCCGCAGGCCAGGGGCGTGGCGATGGCCCGCACGCCCAGGATGATCGGGGCGTTCCAGGGGGCCACGCCCAGCACCACCCCGGCCGGCTCGCGCACGGCCATGGAGATGCAGCCGGGCTTGTCGGACGGGATCACCTCGCCGGCGACTTGGGTGGTCAGGGCGGCGGCCTCGCGGACGATGCCGACGGCCAGCATCAGGTTGAACCGCGCCCAGCCCTCGGTGGCGCCGATCTCGCCCATCATCGCCTCGACGAAGCCGCCGGCCTTGGCCTCCAGCGCGTCGGCGGCCTTGGACAGCAGGGCGCGACGGGCGTTGGGCCCCAGGGCGCTCCAGCCGGCGAAGGCGGCCTGGGCGGCGTCGGCGGCGGCTTGCGCCTGCGCCACGGTCATCGCCTCGGAGGTGCTGGCGACCGCGCCGGTCACCGGGTCGCGGCGTTCGAACGTCGTGCTCATGGTCATCCTTCCTTGGAAGCGGCGATCGCGGCGTCGCCCTGATCGGCGGCGTCGTCATTGAGGCGGAGCTTGGCCAGCAGGCGGCCCAGCTCAGCGCGTTCGGCCGGGTCGAGCGGCGCGAAGGCCGCGATGTCGTGCTCGCGGGTCACGGCCTCGACCTGGTGGCGCAAGGCGGCGCCGGCCGGCGTCAGGTGCAGGGCGTTGGTGCGGCGGTCGCGGCCGGGACGGCGTTCGAGGACGCCCAGCGCTTCCAGCTCGTCGACCGCCTTCATGGTGCTGGCGCGATTGACCCCGAGCGCGCGGCCCAGGGTGATCTGGTCGCAGCCCTCGTGCAGGGCGATGTAGACGACGGCGGTCGCCCGGGCTGGCGTCACGCCCAGCGGGGCCAGGCGCTCGGCCAGGGCCGCCATGGCGCGGACGTCGGCATAGTGAAGCTGGAGACCCAGGCGTTCGCCCAGGGCGCCGAACGCCTCGATCTCTTCCACGCTTCGCTCCCTGACGCGTTCGTTTGTTGATCAATTCGTATGCCTGACAAACAGTATCGTCAACACCGAATTGACCGGTCGCCAGCCCCCCCTCACTCGGCCTTGGGCGCCTTGCATTGGAAGCTCCCGGCGTCCTGCACCGGACCCTTGCCGTCGTAGCGGGCGGCGGCCGGATAGGCGCAGATCGGGCGGGTCACGCCCGGGAAGGCCTGGCCCTTGGCCACGAAGAGATCGGGGCCGGGCTTGCCCTCGGTCCAGGCCACCAGGGACGGCAGCGGATCGAAGTCGTCCAGACCCGCCCCGCCGCCGCAGTGTTCCATGCCCGGCACGACGAACAGGCGGGCGAAGTCGGCGGCGGGCCGGCCGGTGGCCGTCTGCATGTCCGACGACATCCGGCCGTACCAGGCCTCCAGTTGCGGGGCCGAGAAGATCGGATCCGAGCCGCCGGTGACCAGGATCAGCTTGCCGCCGCGCGCCTCGAAGGTGCGAAAGTCGGTGGCGTCGGCGTCGGTGTAGGCCGCGGTGGCCGCCACGGCTTTCAGCAGCGGGGCGACGTCGTCGGTGGCGATCGGCCGCTGAAGGGCCGGGAAGGCGAAATAGTCGCTGAGGGAATTGGTCACCAGGTCGCGCAGCAGGGTGAAGGCGCCGCCGTTGGGGGTGGGCGCGCCGGTCTGCCAGATCCGCCAGCCCTGGCTGAACTGGCTGGCGTCGTAGGGCCAGCTGCCGACCACCGCCTTGCCGTCGCGATCGCGGGGACCACGGAAGGCCTTCTCGATCGCTTCGGCCTTGTCCGGCGCCAGGCAGCCTTCGCTTTCCTTGCCCTTGCAGGTGATCTTGCGGATGTCGAAGCGGCAGGCGCCGAAGATCATGCCGTCCTTGGCGCCGTCGAGGTCGTCGCACTGGGCCAGGATCGCCTGTTGCAGGAGCGCGCCGTCGGCCGGGGCCAGCAGGCGCGAGGCGTCGGTCTGGCGGCGGGCGGCCGCGGCGGCGAAGACATTGGCCGAATAGGTCGACAGGATCGCAGCCCGGCTGAGCTCGAAGGCCGGGTTGGCGGCGATGACGCCGTCAAACTCGGTGGGATAGCGCTGGGCGGCGATCAGGGCCTCGCGGCCGCCGTTCGAGCAGCCCATGAAGTAGCTCTTGGCCGGCGCGCGGCCGGTCAGCTCGCCGATCAGCAGCTTGGAGCCGGCCGTGACCTTGCCGATCGCGGCATAGCCGTAGTCGAGCTTGGCCTGCTGGTCCTTGGCGAAGCGGGAGTCGGCGGGGTTGGCGGCCTGGTGACCGCTGTCGGTGGAGACCACCGCGAAGCCGCGCGCCAGGGCCGGCGGCTCGCGGCTGCCGGACGGCGTCGGCTCGCCCAGCGCGGTCATCACCACCCCGTTCATGCCGCCGCCGCCCTGGTAGAGGAAGCGCCCGTTCCAGTCGGCCGGCACGCGCAGCTCGATCTTGATGGCGTAGGGCTGGCCGTCGGCCCCGGTGCGGCGGGCGATGTCGGCGGTGACCAGGCAGTGCGCCGGCAGCGGCGGCCGGACGGCGGGCGCGCCGCCGTTGGGCGACATCAGCACCGGCGGCGGAGCCGCTCCTGCCGCGACCTCCTGGGCGCCGGTGACCACCAGGTCGCCGAACGCCCTCCCCTGCAGCGCCGCGCAGGCCTGTCCGAAGGCGGCGGGATCGGGCGCTGCGACGGCGCTGGCGAGAAGAGCGGCGACAAACATGCTTGAACCTCGATAGTGCGATCAAAAAACGAGGCGGAGCCAAGGCCCCGCCTCAGTCGGGGACCTCTAGAAACTGGCGTCCAGGCTCAGGCCGACCAACCGGAACGACTGCGGCGTCAGGATCTGGCCGTAGGAGCCGATCGAGCCGTCGGGGAAGTTGGCGTAGCGGACGGTCGGCTCGTGGCTGTCGGTCAGGTTCCGCACGAAGATCGCCGCGGTCCAACCCTTGTCCGGATCACGCACGCCGATGCGGCCGCCGACGGTCCAGTGGGCGTCGAAGGTGACGGTCTCGTCGGTCGAGGCCGCATAGCGCACGGCCGACTTGTAGACGGTGTCGGCGGCGACGAAGCCTTCGACCGTCCCGGCCACCGCATGGCGGTATTCGCCCGACAGGGTGAATTTCCACTCGGGCGCATTGGCCATCTGCTCGCCGCCCAGGTCGCTGCCGTCCTGCGCCGTGAAGCCCTTGGGATAGGTCACGGGATTGTAGATCACGCCGGTGTTGAGCGAGAGGCCGTGAACGGGCTGGCCGAACAGGTTCACCTCGACGCCCTTGGAGATCACCTTGCCGATGTTCTGCGGCGCGCAGGTCAGGCCGCCGCTCTGGTTCGGGGTGCAGAGCTGGCCCTGGTAGTCCTTGAGGTTCATGTAGAAGGCGCTGACGTCGGCCAGCAGCCGGCCGTCCAGCAAGGCGCCCTTCAGCCCCGCCTCGTAGTTGGTCGGGATCTCCGGACGGATCAGGGCGGGCTGGTTGGTCGGGATGGTCGGATCCCCCACCGCCACCTGCGGACCCTTGTAGCCGCGCGACACGGTCGCATAGGCCATGGTGTCCTTGTCGAACTGGTACTGCGGCCCGAGCTTCCAGGACCAGTTGTCGATCGTCGTCTCGCGGCCGCCGCCAGTGCCGGAGTCGAGCGAAGCGTAGCCGACCTTCATCGTCTCGTGGGTGTAGCGCGCCCCGGCGATCAGCCGCAGCTTCTCGCCGACATGGTAGGTCGCCTGGCCGAAGGCGGCGGCCGAGCGGTCCTTGATGTCGAGGTCGTAGCCGAGGAGGTTGCTGATCGGGATGGTCAGGCCCGGAAAGGGCGTGACGTTGATCGCCATGGCGACGGGGTCGGTGTGGTTGCTCTGGCTCGAGTAGAACAGCCCGGCCGTATACTCGAACATCGCGCTGGACGGCGAGGCGATCCGGATCTCCTGGGTGAACAGTTCGCCGTCGCCGGTGCTGGGTCCCTGCCGGACCTTCAGCGGATTGACGTCCAGGCGGAAGATGTCGAGGAAGCCGGGACCGGCCTCGAGCTTCCGCAGGGCCGTGATCGAGGTCACGCTCGCCGCGCCCAGGTCGTAGTCCAGCTGCAGCGAGCCGCCGTAGGACTCGTTCCTGTTGATCAGCTTGCTGGTCGAGCAGTAGTCGCGATTGGCCTGGCTGGCGACGATCCCGCACTGCGCCAGTTCGGCGGTCAGGGCGGCGTTGGCCTTGTAGAGCACGAAGAAGTCGGTGCCGTCGTCGTCGGTCTTGCTGTAGTCGCCGATCAGGTTGACGGTCAGCTTGTCGCTGGGCTCCCACAGCAGTCGGCCGCGCAGGGCGTAGGCGGCGTGGTCGTCGAGGTCGCCGGTCAGGGTGTTGCGGTTGACGCCCTGGCGCTGGTTGACGCTGGCCGACACCCGCAGGGCCGCGGTCTCGGCGAGCGGAATGTTGAGCAGCCCCTGCACCACCTGCTGGCCGTATTTCGAGCCCGCCGTTCCGTCCTTGGACAACTCCGTGCGCACCCGGCCGCTGAACTGGCCGAACACCGGCGCATTGGTGGCGATGTTGATCACCCCGGCCGAGGTCGTCAGGCCAAACAGCGTGCCTTGCGGCCCTTTCAGCACCTCGACCCGCGCGATGTCGAACAGGTCGGAGATGTTGACGTTGCCCTGGCTGACCTGGTCGACGACGATGCCGACCGAGCCGACCGCGCCCGCCTGGAACGACTGGGTGCCGATGCCGCGGATCTGGCCGCCGCCCCCGACGCTCTGGCCGGGCGCCTGCTGCACCTCCAGCGACGGCGCGATCCGCGCCAGGTCGGAGACCTGGTTGACCTGCTGGCGCTCCAGCTGGGCCGAACCGGCGACGGTGATCGACAGCGGCACCTCTTGAAGGCGCTCTTCGCGCTTCTGGGCGGTGACCACGATCTCGGTCACCACGGCGTCCTGATCGGCGGCCGGCGCCGCCTGGGTCTGTGCTTGAGTCTGGGCTTGGGCCTGGGCGGCTAGCGCCAGGACGCTGGTGGTGACCATGACGGCGGCCAGTCGGTTTCGATCGAGCATAGCTTTCCCCCTTCTTCGGCCAGCCGCTCGGCGGAGCCTCGGCTGACGGCTGCGTTTCCATCCCGGCGCAGGTGGTCCCACGCGCTCTTATTTTTACACTGTATGCCGATGATACCATCAAGCATTCATTGAATCGAATAACACTACATATTCAAATAATTGATGCCAAATTTGAATATAATTATTCTATTTTAGAATCGACAACAGCCATTTATCGATTCTAATTTTTGAGTGAGATTCGATTTTATTGATTTCACCTAATAGATGCGGGCGACCTCCGTCGCTTAGACGTCACCAAACGGGAGGCGCGCGCAGGCGCGTGACAGGCAAGATGAACCAGACGCTCGCGCGAACTCTGGCCGCGACCTTGGCCGCCACTACCCTGCTGACCGGCGCCGCCCAGGCCCAGCCGCCGGCGGCGCGGCCGCCCGGCATGCCGGCTCCGACGCCCAACGACAGGCTGGTTTCCCCCGAAGTCGCCGCCGACCGGCGCGTGACCTTCCGCCTCTACGCGCCCGAGGCCCGTACCGTCGCCGTAACCGGCGAGTTCCTGGCCTGGGGCGGGCCGCCGCTGGCCCTGGCCAAGGGCGCCGACGGGGTCTGGACGGGAGCCAGCGACGCGCTTCCGTCCGGCGCCTATCGCTACGCCTTCCTGATGGACGGGGTGCAGGTGGTCGATCCCCGCAATCCGGCCACCTCCGCCTCGCTGACCCAGGCCAAGAGCCTGCTGGTCGTTTCGGACGACGATTTCGCCGCCGACCGGCCGGGCGTGCCGCACGGCGCGATCGCCCGGGTGCGCTACGCCTCGCCGGCCCTGGGCGTCGAGCGCCAGATGCAGCTCTACACCCCGCCCGGCTACGGCCGCGACGGCAAGACCTATCCGGTGCTCTACCTGCTGCACGGCGGCGGCGACGCCGACGACTCCTGGCCGACGGTGGGCCGGGCCGGCTTCATCCTCGACAACCTGATCGCCGAGAAGAAGGCCCCGCCGATGATCGTCGTCATGCCCGCCGGCGCCGTGAAGCCGACCGGCCAGCCGATGACTTGGGACGCCGCCCAGGACCCGTTCACCGCCGACCTGCTGGGCGCGGTCATGCCCTATGTCGAGGCCAACTACCGGGTCTCCAAGGCGCCGGGCCAGACGGCGCTGGCCGGCCTGTCGATGGGCGGCATCCAGACCCTCAACATCGGGCTGACCCATACCGAGCGGTTCAACTGGATCGGCGTGTTCAGCTCGGGCTGGTTCCCCGGCGACCTGAAGGCGTTCGAGGACCACAACGGCGCCGAACTGGGCGCGAAGGCCGCCAGGCTGAAGCTGTTCTACTATTCCAACGGCGAGACCGACATCGCCCTGCCCCAGGCCAAAAAGGCGTTCGAGATGTTCGATCGCCACGGGGTGCGGGTGGAGACCCACGCGTTTCCGGGCGGCCACGAATGGTCGGTATGGCGGGCCAGCCTGTACGACTTCGCGCAGAAGCTCTTCCGCTAGGATCGAGGCCCTGGCTAGGCGGCTCAAGCGAACGCCCGCCGCAGGGCCGAGATCTTGGCGGCCGCGAACTGCTGGGCGACGGCGGTGGACGGCGCGATGCCGTCGAAGCCGTGGAAGGCGCTGGGGACGACCACGAGTTCGGTCGCCACGCCGGCGTCGATCAGGCGCCTGGCGTAGTCCACGTCCTCGTCGACGAAGAGATCGATCGAACCGACGCCGATGAAGGTCGGCGGCAGGCCGGCCAGGCTGGCGGTTCGGGCGGGCACGGCCTTGGCCGGAACCCTGGCGCCGCCGGGCGCCTGGCCCAGGAAGGACCGCCAGCCGAAGGCGTTGGCCTTGGCGTCCCAGCCGACCTTGCCGATAGGCCCCGGCGGCAAGCGCGTGCTGCCGGTGGCGTCGTCGAGCATGGGATAGATCAGCATCTGGAAGGCCAGCGGGATCTCGCCCCGGTCGCGCGCGGCGATGGCCAGCAGGGCCGCGTGGCCGCCGCCCGCGCTCTCGCCCATGACCGCGATCCTGGCCGGATCGATCCCGACCTCGGCGGCGTGGTCGCGCAGCCAGCGCAGGCCGGCGTAGTTGTCCTCGATCGAGGCGGCGTAGGTCGCCTCCGGCGCCAGGCGGTACTCGACCGTGACGATGCCGCAGTCGAGCGTCGCGGCAAGATCCTGCAACTGGCGGACGCTGGACTCGGCGCTGCCGCCGACGAAGCCTCCGCCATGCATGTGGAGGATCGCCGGCCGCGCGGCGCCAGGCTTGGCGTTGATGACGAAGATCGTGACGTCCGGCGCGCCCGGCGCCCCCTTGATCGCCAGCCTGCTGACCGGCGGCGTGGCGGCCGCCGCCGCGCCGAAGCCCGACACGAACTTGCGCCAGGGGATCAGGGTCTCCGCGGCCGGCGGCGGGAACTTGGCGCTCATGGCCTGGATCTGGCGCGCGGCCGGTCGCAGTTCGGGATTGACGAAGGCCAGCAGATCCTCCGGCTCCCCGGCCCCCGCCGCTTTCCCCACGACAGAGGCCATGGCCGCGCTCGCGCCCAGAAGCCCCAGTCGCCGCCTGCTCAGACCCTGCATGTCAGTGACCGCGCTTGGCCTGCATGGCGGCTAGGTCCTTGTCGATCTTGGCCAGCTTCTCAGGCGTCAGGGTCGGTTCGAACTGGGCGATATCGCGCAGCTTCATGCCGTAGCCCATGGTCAGCTGCGGATTGGCCACGACCTCGGGGATGTTGGCGGTCAGCACGGCCTTGGCGTCGGGATCCTTGATCAGGTCGCCGACCAGGCTGTCGACGCTCAGCTTGGCCGCCGGCGCGGCGGCGGACGCCGGAGTTTGGGCCAGGCTCGCGCCCGCGCCGCCGAGGGCGAGCGTCAGGCCGAGCAGGAAGGCGGTCGCGGACTTGCCGGTCGTGGACTTGGACATTGGGTGTCTCCGATGTGTGAAGTGTCGTGTCGCTCGGGCGCGCTTGAAGGCGCCGGCGATGACGGGGTCCTGCGGCGACGCCCCCTTGCGCGCCGCCGCAGCCGCAGCGCCGCCCGGGTCGCGCCCGGACGGATCGACCGGCGCGGGACCGCTTCCCCCCGTCGACGCCCGACGGCTCATCGCCGCTCGCGGCGCCTGCACAAGGCGGTCCATACGCTGACTTTCCCCCAGGCGCCGTGGCGCGGCGCTGCGTTCGCGGCGGGTACGAAGCCCGCCGCTTGGGGACGATCTAAGTTGGAGAGGGCGCCCTTAAATAGCGCTCACAATTGCCCTGGCGCCCAACGCACCGGGCCGCAGCCTCACGCTCGCATCAGGCGCCTGGGGCCGGGAATGAAGATCGCCCTGGCCTTTTCGTGACCCGCGTTCGCCAGCATCGCATCGCGCTCGGCGACGCCGCGAACGATCGACCAGCCGGCCTCGCGAATTCCGCCCGTCAGGGCGGGGTCCGACGCCGGCGGCGCGGCGGCCTGGGCGCGAACGGTGAAGCCGGCGAAACAGACCGCCAGCAGGTGCAGCGGGCCGTTGTCGGCGATCTCGTAGAGCCGCCGCTGCAACGCGAACCAGGCCTGCGCCCTGACCGCCTCCGGCGCGGCCTCGACCAGTCCCCAGAGCCGGCCCAGATCGTCCATCTGCGCGTTCGAGCGGGTCCGCGCGGCCTGCTCGGTGGCCCAGGCGTTGAGGTGAAAGCAGACCTCGGCCTCGGGCATGGCGGCGTGGGCGGCCAGATAGCCGTGCACGGTGGTGATGATCGACGCCGGGTCGGGCTGGCGCAGGCGCACGCCGCCGCCCCGTCCCTTGACGCTGCGCGCCACGCCCGCGTCCTCGAGCAGGCGCACCGCCTCGACCATCACGCCCGGACTGACGCCGTATCGTTCCGACAGAGTCCAGACCGTGCCGAGGGGCTCACCGCTGCGACAGGCCTCCGGGCGGATCTCCGCGCCGATGCGCGCCGCGACCCTGGCGGCGAGGTTCTGGCCGACGGTCGCGCCGGGGAAGCTGGGCGCGCTGCCGGCCACGGCGGCCACCCCCAAGGCGCAGCGGATCTTGACGCTCTCGCGGGCCAGATCGAAGGCGCGGTCGGCGTCGCCGGCCCGCAATGCCGCATCGAGCGCGCGGCTCAGGTCCTTCGGCGCGCTCGACATGCCGCCGACGAAGCGTTCCAGGCAGGCCAACGCCAGGCCGAGGAACGGCGGGACCGCGGCCTGGCCCTGATCGGACGCCTGCGCCGCCGCTGCCAGAGCCAGGGGCTCGATCAGCGCCCGCGCCTCCCAGACCTCGTCGTCGCGAACACCGGTCCACAGCAGATGATTGGCCATGGTCGCGGCGATGGCGGCCAGATCCGGCGCCAGGACGATCAATCCGCCGGAAGGCCCGCGCCGAGGCCGGCAGGATCCCCTCGCCTCCAGGATCCGCAACGCTTGGCGGAGAACCCGGACGGAGACATCGAAATTGTCGGCCAGCGTCGTTTCCGGACCGCAGACCCGGCCGACCGGCCAACCGGCCCGGTCCAGGGCGTCCTCGATGGCCATGGCCACTTGCGGCGCCAGGCGCGCGTCCTCGACGCCGGTCAGCGCGCCGTACTGGGCCAGGATTTCGGGGGTGGCGCGGAATGGGGCAGGCGCGAGGTCGAACGTCAAGGTCGGCACGCCCATCGCCATTCGCCGCCCCTCCCGCAGTCCTTCGCGCCTTCAGGCGTCGTTGCGGACACTAGGTCAATGCGGCAGGCGAGTTGTCAATCCAGGCGTCAGACGACCGCCCCTCCCCGCCCGGGATGCCGGCGAACATCACGGCGCTCCAAAGCGCCGCCGGGCCGAACGCGTGCGGGACATCGGCCTAGCGGTCAGCCGCCGACGGCGACGACTTCGATGCTCAGCGGGGCGCCGCCGGCGGCGATGGCGAGCAGGCGGTCGACGTTCGGATGCGCGCCCGGACGCTCGCGCGCGTCCGCCGAGTGCTCGGCGAACACGGCCAGGCCGTGCTCGGCGGCTGCCGCATCCAGGGCGCCGAAGCGCTGCTTCAGATGCTGGTAGACGGCGAGCGAGCCTTGCTTGCCCGGCTGGTTCTCGATGCTGGCGACCACCGCTCCATCGGCGTCGACCAGATCGATGCGTTCGACGCCGTCGATGGCCGGCAACTGCTGGAGATTGTCCTTGAAGGTCGCGCCCGGTTGAATCATCGCCTGATTTTCTCGAATTCCTGAGTTCGTCGCTCGGGCCTCTAGCATCCTGCGCGAACATCCGCCATGCGGCGCGTCGTAGATCGCAACCTCGTCATCGAAGACCGACCGCACGGCGAAGGCCGCCTCTCGGCGCGCTTGAGGGGCGCGGCGGGAGGGAGTAGTGCGGGACCAGATGCCCAAGATCCTCGCCATCGAAGACGATCCGAGCACCGGCCAGGAGATCGTCGCCGAGCTGGAGCAGCACGGCTTCGAGGTGGAGCTGGTCGCCGACGGCCGCCAGGGCCTCATCCGGGCGGCCAGCGGCGACTTCGACGCCGTCACCCTGGACCGCATGCTGCCGGGCCTGGACGGGCTGGCCATCGTCACCGTCATGCGCGGCGCCGGGGTCGAGACGCCGGTGCTGATGATCAGCGCGCTCAGCGACGTCGACGAGCGGGTGAAGGGTCTGCGGGCCGGGGGCGACGACTACATGACCAAGCCCTTCGCCTCGGAGGAGCTGGCCGCGCGGCTGGAGGTGCTGCTGCGCCGCCGGGCCAGCGCCCCGCGCCAGACCACCCTGACCGTGGCCGACCTGGTGATCGATCTGCTGGCCCGCACCGTCCATCGCGGCGGCGTCGAGATCCGGCTGATGCCGACCGAGTACAAGCTGCTGGAGTTCATGGCCCGCAACTCCGGCCAGGTGCTGACCCGGACGATGATCTTCGAGGCGGTGTGGGGCTATCACTTCGACCCAGGCACCAACCTGATCGACGTGCACCTGGGACGCCTGCGCAGGAAGGTCGACCGGCCGGGCGCGCCGCAGCTGCTGCACACCGTCCGCGGCTCGGGATACGCGCTGCATGCGCCCGCGTGAGCTCTGGCGGGCCAGCCCGTTCCGCCTGACCCTGCTGAACGGCGCGGTGTTCGCCGTGGCCCTGGTCGCCCTGCTGGGCATGATCTACTGGCGCACCGCCGGCTACATCACCCGCCAGCTCGACGCGATCATCGTCAGCGAGAGCACCATGCTGGCCAACGGCCCGGCCGACACCCTGCCCGAGCGGGTGCGGGCCGCTGTGGCCGCCGACGGCCGGGCGATCGCCTATTACGGCCTGTTCTCGGCCGACGGGGTGTGGATCACCGGCAATGTCCGACGCCTGCCCGCCAACGCCGAGGCCGACAACCGGCCGCGCACGCTGAACGAGCCCGGCCTGCAGCCCGGCGCGCGCGGGCTGGTGCGCCGCCTGCCGTGGGGCGAGCAGCTGTTCATCGTTCACGACGCCAAGGTGCTGACTGGCCTGCGCGACATCATCGTCAACGCCCTGATGGTCAGCGGGGCGTTGATCCTGCTGCTGGGCCTGGGCGCGGCGGCCCTGCTCAGCATTCCCGCGCTGCGCCGGGTCGAGCAGCTGCGGGTCGCCAGCCGCGCGGCGCTGGCCGGCCGGTTGGGCGTGCGCCTGCCGGTGTCGCA
Source organism: Caulobacter sp. GW821-FHT10C03 (assembly GCF_059415485.1). NCBI lineage: Bacteria > Pseudomonadati > Pseudomonadota > Alphaproteobacteria > Caulobacterales > Caulobacteraceae > Caulobacter > Caulobacter sp. GW821-FHT10C03. The sequence goes on from NZ_JBWKNI010000007.1 coordinate 287,114, forward strand.
CCGCCGCGACGAGATCGACATGCTGGCCAGCCTCGCCAACAGCATGATGGACGAGACCGAGCGCCTGCTGTGGGAGGTCAAGAGCGTGGGCGACAACGTGGCCCACGACCTGCGCACGCCGCTGAACCGGCTGCGCGCGGCGCTCTACCGCGCCACCCAGGACGCTAGCCCCGACGAGGCCGGCCGGCGCGAGATGATCGAGCGGGCGCTGGAGGAAACCGACGAGCTGCTGGTGCGCTTCCGCGCCCTGACCCGCATCGGCGAGATCGAGCGCCGCGACCGTCAGGCCTGTTTCGAGGCGGTGCGGCTGCAGGACGTGCTGGAGCAGGTGTTCGAGCTGCACGACCCGGCGGCCGAGGAGCTGGGCGTCGCCATCGAGACGCGTTTCGCGCCCGAGGCCCCGGCGGTGTTCGCCGATCCGGCCCTGCTGTTCGAGGCGGTCAGCAACCTGGTCGACAACGCCCTGAAGTTCACCCCGCGCGGTGGACACGTGACGCTGCGGCTGCTGGCGCTCGACGAAGGCCCGCGCATCGAGGTGGTCGACAACGGCCCCGGCGTGCCGGAAGGCGAGCGCGAGGCGGTGCTGAACCGCTTCTACCGCTCGCAGCGCACGCTGGAGCAGCCGGGTTCGGGCCTGGGCCTCAGCATCGTCGCGGCCGTCGCCCGCATGCACCACTTCACCCTGTCGCTGGAGGACGCGCAGCCGGGCCTGCGGATCGCCATAGACTGCTGGCCGCGCGGTCTCGAGGCCTAGATGCGGCTGCTGCACGCCAGCCATCGCCCGCGCGACCTCTATCTGGCCCGGGCCCTGATCCAGGCCGGCCATGTAGTCGAGAGCCTGGGCAGCCTGGACGACGCGGCCAGCGCCAGCGTCGGCGAGGACTATGACGCGGTGCTGCTGGAGGTCGCAGCCCCGGCCGACGCTCCCCTGGCCGCCTTGTCGCGCCGGGGCGAACGCGCCCTGCTGGTGCTGATCGCCGACCACGCCTCGCCCGCCGCTCGCACGGCCGCGCTGCGAGCCGGGGCCGACGCCTGCCTCACCCGGCCCGTGCACGTCGTCGAACTGGAGGCGCGCCTGACCGCCCTCGCCCGCCTGGCGCCGACGCCAAGTTCGGCGGTCGCGACCGGCCTGCGGTTCGACGCCGCCGGCCGCAAGGTGACGCTGGGCGAGGCCAGCCTCGTCCTGCCCAGCCGCGAATACGCCCTGCTGGCCTACATGGCCGACCACGCCGGCCAGGTGCTGAGCGCCGAGCAGATCCTCAAGCACGTGTGGGGCGAAGGCGACGATCCGCGCCCCGAACGGGTGCGCACGGCGGTGGCGCGCCTGCGCCTGAAACTGGCGGCGGTGTTCGGACGCCCCTTGCTGGCCACCCTGCGCGGCCACGGCTATCGGCTGGACCTCGAATAGCGCAACTGCAGGGGCCGACGCGGTCCAGCCCATTTTTCGTCCCGCGCCCCCAACATGACAGGATTTTCATCTGCCCGAGACGGCAGGTTTAGGCGGGCGGGCGCATCACCCGGCGGCGCAGCTTGAGTACGCGCAGATCCCGCGCGCCCGGCCCCTCCCCCCCGGACGCAGGGCGCGCGGGATCGTCCACTGCTGCAAGTCCGGAGCAGGCCGCTTGAACGCTATCGTCCGCATCGCCCTGCAACGCCCGCTCACGTTCATCGTGATGGCGATGCTGATCCTGATCTTCGGCGTCCTGGCGGCCCTCGGCACGCCCACCGACATCTTCCCCGAGATCCGCGTGCCGGTGATCGGCGTGGCCTGGCAATATGCCGGCCTGTCGCCGCAGGAGATGTCGGGCCGCATCGTCACGCCCTACGAGCGGGTGCTGTCGACCACGGTCAACGACATCGACCACATCGAGAGCCAGTCGCTGCCCGGCATCGGCGTGGTGAAGATCTACTTCCAGCCCGGCGTCGACATCCGCACGGCCACCGCCCAGGTGACCTCGATCTCGCAGACGGCCGTCAAGCAGATGCCGGCCGGCACCACCCCGCCGCTGATCATCAACTACAGCGCCGCCACCGTGCCGATCTTGCAGCTGGCCCAGTCGGGCAAGGGGCTGTCGGAACAGAAGCTGTTCGACCTGTCGCAGACCGTGGTGCGCCCCAACCTGATCAGCGTGCCCGGCGCGGCGATCCCCTACCCCTACGGCGGCAAGGTCCGCCAAATCATGATCGACCTGGATCCGGTCGCCCTGCAGTCCAAGGGCCTGTCGGCGCAGGACGTCTCCAACGCCCTGGCCGCCCAGAACCAGATCCTGCCGGCCGGCACGATCAAGATCGGGACCTTCCAGTACAACGTCCGCCTCAACGACGCGGCCGAGACGATTGAGGAGCTGAACAGCCTGCCGATCAAGACGGTCGACGGCGCGACGATCTACATCCGCGACGTCGGCCAGGTGCGCGACGGCTCGGCCCCACAGACCAACGTGGTGCACGTGGACGGCGCGCGAGCGGTGCTGTCGACGATCCTGAAGAACGGCTCGGCCTCGACCCTGGCCATCGTCCAGGGGATCAAGGACCGCCTGCCGGCCTTGAAGGAGAACCTGCCCGACGACTTCAAGATCACGCCGCTGAACGACCAGTCGCTGTTCGTGAAGGGCGCGATCGAGGGCGTGGTCAAGGAAGGCGTGATCGCCGCGGCCCTGACCAGCCTGATGATCCTGCTGTTCCTGGGCAGCTGGCGCTCGACCGTGATCATCGCGGTGTCGATCCCGCTGGCCATCCTGGCCGCCATCGCCGCCCTGTCGGCCATCGGCCAGACCCTGAACATCATGACCCTGGGGGGCCTGGCCCTGGCCGTCGGCATCCTGGTCGACGACGCCACGGTGACCATCGAGAACATCAACTGGCACCTGGAGCACGGCAAGGACGTGCGCACGGCCATCCTCGACGGCGCGGCCCAGATCGTGGTTCCGGCCTTCGTCTCCCTGCTCTGCATCTGCATCGTCTTCGTGCCGATGTTCATGCTCAAGGGCGTCGCCGGCTTCCTGTTCGTGCCGATGGCCGAGGCCGTGGTCTTCGCGATGATCGCCTCGTTCATCCTGTCGCGCACCCTGGTGCCGACCCTGGCCATGTACCTGCTCAAGCCCCACGCCAGGGAGCGCCTGGACTACGAGCACGCGGCCGAGCATGGCGGCGCGGGCAAGCCCTCGCGCAATCCGCTGGTGCGCTTCCAGCGGAGCTTCGAGACCGCCTTCGGCAAGCTGCGGGAAGGCTACAGGAACCTGCTGGTCATGGCCCTGGGCTCGGGCCGGGTGTTCATCATCGGCTTCATGGTGGTGGTCGTGGCCTCGTTCGCCCTGACCCCGTTCCTGGGCCGCAACTTCTTCCCGACGGTGGACGCCGGCCAGATCACCCTGCACGTCCGCGCCCCCGTCGGCACGCGCCTGGACGACGCCTCGCTTCTGTTCGGCAAGGTGGAGGAGGCGATCCGCAAGGTGGTGCCGGCCGACGAGGTGGGCTCGATCGTCGACAACATCGGCATCCCCAACAGCGCCATCAACATGGTCTACAGCAACTCGGGATTGATCGGCCCGCAGGACGGCGACATCTTCGTGGCCCTGAAGGCCGAGCACGGCCCGACGGCGGACTACGTCAAGAAACTGCGCGAGGAGCTGCCCCGGCAGTTCCCCGGCGCGACCTTCTCGTTCCTGCCGGCCGACATCATCAGCCAGATCCTCAACTTCGGCGCCCCCTCGCCCATCGACCTGCAGATCTCGGGCCCCAACGCCGCGGCCAACCGCGCCTACGCCGCCAAGATCCTGGCGCGTCTGAAGACCATCCGGGGCCTGGCCGACGTACGCCTGCACCAGCCGGAAGGCGCGCCGCAGCTGCGGGTCGACGTCGACCGCTCGCGCATGGCCCAGCTGGGCCTGACCGAACGCGACGTGACCAACAGCGTCGTGGCCTCCCTGGCCGGCAGCTCGCAGGTCTCTCCGACCTTCTGGCTGAACCCGAAGAACGGCGTGTCCTATCCGATCGTGGCCCAGGTTCCGGAATACCGCGCCGGCTCGCTGTCGGACCTGAACGGCATTCCGATCACAAGCACGGCGGCCAGCGCGCAGCACGCCCAGATGCTGGGGGGCCTGGGCGTGATCAAGCGCGACAGCGCCCCGGCCGTGGTCAGCCACTACGACATCCAGCCGGTGCTCGACATCTACGCCACTCCGCAGGGACGCGACCTGGGCGCGGTGACCGCCGACATTAACAAGGTGCTCAAGGACCTGGCCAAGGAGCGTCCGAAGGGCGCGACGGTCGCCCTGCGCGGCCAGATGGTGACGATGAACGCCGCCTTCTCGGGCCTGGGCTTTGGCCTCGTCGCCGCGATCGTGCTGATCTACCTGCTGATCGTCGTGAACTTCCAGTCGTGGCTGGACCCGTTCGTGATCATCACCGCCCTGCCCGCGGCCCTGGCCGGCATCGTCTGGATGCTGTTCGCCACCGGCACCACCCTGTCGGTGCCGGCCCTGACCGGGGCGATCATGTGCATGGGCGTGGCGACGGCCAACTCGATCCTGGTGGTCAGTTTCGCCCGCGAGCGGCTGGAGGCCACCGGCGACGCCCTGACCGCCGCCATCGAGGCCGGCTTCACCCGCTTCCGCCCGGTGCTGATGACGGCCCTGGCCATGATCATCGGCATGGCGCCGATGGCTCTTGGTTTGGGTGAAGGCGGCGAGCAGAACGCCCCCCTGGGCCGGGCCGTCATCGGCGGCCTGATCTTCGCCACCACCGCCACCCTGCTGTTCGTGCCCGTGGTCTTCCGCCTCGTCCACGGCCGCAAGACCGCCGACCAAACCCTTCCCGCCGGACCGACCACCGGAGCATCGTCCCATGCCTGATCAACAAGCTGCTGCTCCCGCCAAAAGCGCGATCTCGACCCGCCGGCTGAAGCTGGCCGGCGCCGCCGGACTGGTCCTGGCCGCCGTCGTGGTGGCCGGGGGTCTGGCCGCCCGCGTCCACGCCGACCAGTCGCTGAAGACCTGGACCCACGACCAGGCCATCCCGACCGTGGCCCTGGCCCCGGTGACCGGCGGCGGCCACGCCGACCTGGTGCTGCCGGGCGACGTGCAGGCGTTCTACACCGCCCCGATCCACGCCCGGACCAGCGGCTACCTCAAGCGCTGGTACGCCGACATCGGCCAGCGGGTGAAGGCCGGACAGGTGCTGGCCGAGATCGACACGCCCGACCTCGACCAGCAGGTGCTGCAGGCCCGCGCCAACCTGGCGACCGCCCAGGCCAACCAGCGGCTGTCGGCCCTGACCGCCAAGCGCTGGGAGGGCCTGGTCGCCCAGGACGCCGTCTCCCGCCAGGAGGCCGACGAGAAGACCGGCGACCTGGCCGCGCGCAACTCGGCGGTCAACGCCGCCCAGGCCGATCTGGCCCGCCTGCTGGCCCAGCAGTCGTTCAAGCGCATCACCGCGCCGTTCGACGGCGTGGTCACGGCCCGCAACACCGACATCGGCCAGCTGATCTCGGTGGGCGGCTCGGCCGATGCGGCGCTGTTCACCGTCGCCGACCAGCACCGGATGCGGGTCTATGTCAGCGTGCCGCAGAACTATTCGGCCCTGGTGCATCGCGGCCTGAGCGCGCAGCTGAGCGTGCCTGAATATCCGGGCCAGACCTTCACCGCCTCGGTGATCAACGACGCCCAGTCGGTGGGTCGCAACGGCGCCATGCTGGTCGAGCTGCAGATCGACAATCCCGACGGCCGCCTCAAGCCCGGCGCCTACGCCCAGGCGGCGTTCAAGCTGCCGGCCGCGGCGACCACCACGCGGATCCCGGCCACCGCGATCCTCTTCAAGCACGGCGGCCCGACCGTGGCCGTGGTCGGCGGCGACGGCCGCGTGAAGGTGCGCACCATCGCCATCGTCCGCGACCTGGGGACCGAGGTCGAGATCGGCGCGGGCCTGCAATCGGGCGAACGGGTGATCGACAATCCGCCCGAGGCCCTGGCCGACGGCGACCTCGTGCGGGTGGCCGGCGCCGCCCAGGGAGCGGCCCATGCGAAGGGCTGAGGCGCGCGCCCTGCTGCTGGTCTCGGCGGCGGCCTCGATCCTGGCCGCCTGCGCCAGCGCTCCGGCCTATGTCGCACCGAGCGTCGCCGCGCCGGTCGCCTTCAAGGAGGCCGGCCCCTGGACCCCGGCCGCGCCGGCCGACGACCAGCCGCGCGGCGACTGGTGGACCGTCTACGGCGACCCGGTGCTGAACGACCTGGAGGCGCGGGCGGCCAAGGCCAATCCCGGCCTCGCCGCAGCAGCCGCCGCCCATGACCAGGCCGTCGCCCTGGCCGGCCAGGCGCGATCGGGCCTGTTCCCGACGATCGACGGCGGCGCCCTGGCCAGCCGCCAGCGCCGCTCCGACAATGCTCCCCTGCGCAATGGCGGGGTGGACGAGTATTCGACCCGCCAGGCCGTCGCCAGCGCGTCCTACGAGGTCGATCTCTGGGGCCGGGTGCGCAACCAGGTCGCCGCCAGCGGCGCGCAGGCGCAGGCCAGCGCCGCCGACCTGCAATCGGTGCGGCTGAGCCTGCAGGCCGAGCTGGCCGACAGCTATCTGGCCCTGCGCGGCCTCGACGCCCAGTCGCGCCTGCTGGCCGACACCGTCGCGGCTTACCAGAAGGCGCTGGACCTCACCCAGATCCGCCACGACGGCGGGGCCGCGACCGGCCTCGACGTCAGCCGGGCGAAGAACCAGCTGTCCACCGCCAAGGCCCAGTTCAGCGACGTGGCCGCCCAGCGGGCGCTCTACGAGCACGCCATCGCGGCCCTGGTCGGCGAGACCGCCTCGAGCTTCGATCTGCCGCCGGTCCAGGCGTCGCTGAGCGTGCCCAAGACGCCGGTCGGCGTGCCGTCAGTGCTGTTGCAGCGCCGGCCCGACATCGCCGCCGCCGAGCGCCGCGCCGCCGCCGCCAACGCCCAGATCGGCGTCGCCCAGGCCGCACGCTTCCCGACCCTGACAATCGCCGGCCAGGCCGGCTGGCAGTCGGACGGCGGCGTGGATCTGTTCAGCGCGCCCAACGCCGTCTGGCTGCTGGCCCCGCAACTGGCGGGCTCGATCTTCGACGCGGGCAAGCGCAAGGCCGGGGTCGAGGCCGCCAGGGCCGCCCACGCCCAGGCCGCCGAAAACTACCGCGGCGTGGTGCTGGCGGCGTTCCGCAACGTCGAAGACCAGATGGCCCTGTCCAATCGCCTGGCCGACGAGGCCAAGGACCAGGACGACGCCATGGCTTCGGCCAAGCGCACCGAGGAACTCGCAATGATCCGCTACCGTCAGGGCGCGGCCAACTATCTGGAGGTCGTCACCGCCCAGACGGCGGCGTTGCAGGCCGAACGCTCGGCCCTGGTGCTGGAGACCCGGCGCTTGCAGGCCTCGGTCGACCTGGTGCGGGCGTTGGGCGGCGGCCCAGCCGTCTAAAAGCGCTTGCGCAGGCCGACCGACACCGTGCGCGGCTCGCCATAGATCAGGGTCGTCGCCGTGACGGCCGGGGTGATCGCCCCGCCGCCGGCGGCGTAGACCTCGTCGAACAGGTTCTGGACGGCGACGGAAACGGTCAGGTCGCCGCGCCCAGGCGGCCGGACGTCGAGGCCGAGATTGGCGACCGCGAAGGCGTGCTGCAGGCCGTTGCTGTCATGAGCCCGCTCGACATAGCGCACGCGGCCGCTCTGGTAGACGTCGCCCCAGAGGGTCCAGAGTCCCAGCCGGGCCGACTGGATCGTCCGCCACTCGGCCGCCAGCCGCATCGTGTAGGGCGGCGAATAGGAAAAGCGCAGCGAGGCCGGATCGGTCGGCGTCAGGCTGGCCAGCGAGGCCCGGACGGTCAGGGCGGTGAACCGGGCCTGGGTCAGGGTCGCCGAGGCCGACAGGGTCAGCCGCTCGCCCCGGCGGCCGCTCCAGCCCAGCTCCAGTCCGCTGATGGTCGCCGAACCGGCGTTGATGATGAAGCTGGGCGGATCGTTGGCGGCGATCCCGTCGCCGTCGAAGTTCTCGGCCGGGAACAGCGCCCGCTGCACGTCGCGCGACCAGCCGCGAAACAGGGCCGCATCGACGCGATGGCGCCAGTCGCCCGCGCCGCCGGCCCATTTCAGGCCGAGCTCGACGTCGGTCAGGCTTTCCGGCGCATAGACCTGATAGGCCGACAGCAGCGAGCCGAACACCGGCGCATTGACCCCGCCAGCCCGGTAGCCCCGACGGGTGACCGCGTAGACCGTCAGGTTTGGCTGGCCGCGCCAGGTCAGGCCCAGGGTCCAGGTTGGGGCCGAGGACTGGGCCCGTCCGGCGTCGCCACAGGCCTCTTCCGAGATATCCGGCGCCGGGGCGGCGACGCGGACCAGACAGGCGCTCGACACATCGCGGGTGTAGCGCGCTCCCGCCTCCAGCTCGAAACCCTGGCCCAGGCGGCGGGTGGCGTCGACGAAGCCGGCCAGGCTTTCGCCGCGGCGGTACTGGAACTCGGCGCGCGCGGGATTGGTCGGGGTGACGGCGCTGGCCCACAGGCTCTTCTGCACGCCGATCGGCGTCGTCGACAGGTAGAACAGGCCAGCCTGCCATGCGCCGCCCTCCCCTGTCCCGCTGGCGCGCAGTTCCTGGGTCAGCTGGCCAAGGTCGATGTGGCGGACAAGCTGATTGAGCGGCAGCGGCGAGCCGTCGGAGTCCAGCGCGCTGTCGAGCACGCTGCGCCGATAGGCCGTGACCGAGCGCAGGCTCATCGCCTGTCCCAGCCAGTCGAGCCGCAGGGTCGCGCCGTCGTTGCGGCGGTCCGAGCGGGGCGCGAGATCGACCTGCGTCTTGCGCGGACCCCAGGCCCGCTGCCGGGCCAGCGCGATGTCGATGTCGCATCCCGCCACGCCGCAGTCGAAATAGGGCGCGGCCTCGGGCGTGCGACCCGTGCCGCCGCCGGTCACGTCGGGCGGGTTGGGATAGGTCCCTGACAGGATGTTGGCGTTGCCCGTCTCGTCGGCGCGGAAGCCGTCGAGCACCAGCAGCGCCGAGAACGGCCCGCTGGGACGCCAGGCCAGGGACAGCCGCGCGGCCGCCTGGTTGCGGTCGTCGAGATCGTCGCCGGCGCCGAGGTTCTCGACGAGACCGTCGCGCTTGAGAACATAGACCGCCAGGCGCGCGGCGATCGGCGCGCCGGTCGGGGTGAGATCGCCGGCCGCCTCGATTTCGCGCAGGCGGTAGGAGCCGACCGTGACCCCGGCATGGCCGGGGCGGCCCGGCTCGGCGGTGTGGATCAGCAGCGCCCCGCCTGTGGTGTTGCGCCCGAACAGCACGCCCTGCGGCCCGCGCAGCACCTGCACCTCGGCCAGGTCGAAGGACGGCAGGATGGAGCCGTTGTTGGGCAGCGGCGCCTCGTTGACATAGGTGATCACCGACAGGGCCGACTCCCCGGCCGTCGCCCGGCGCTGGCCGCGAATGACCAGGGTCGGGGTCTCGGTCGAGACCTGGCCGGCGGCCGTCAGCCCCAGCGCCGCCCTCCGCAGCGCCAGGACGCCGTCGCCGCCTAGCCGGTCGAGATCGGCCGCCGAGACCGCGGCGACCGAGGCGGGCACGTCGATCAGGCGCTCATCACGGCGGCGCGCCTGGACCAGCACGGCGTCGAGCGCTTCGGCCGGCTCGCTCGCCGGAACAGTCTGAGACTTGCGGCCAGCGGCCTTCGACGAACGTGGCCGCGGGGCCGGCGTGATGGCGAAGGCCCCGGGTCCGATGCGGCGCGCGGTCAGCCCGCTCTCGCCCAGCAGGCGCTTCAGCGCGATCTCGGGCTCGGCGACATCGCGGCCGCCGGGCGAGCGCAGCCCGGCCACGGCCTGGGGCGCGAACAGCAAATCAACGCCGGTCTGCTCGGCATAGGCCTGCAACGCGGCGTCCATCGCCCCGGCCTGGACATCAAAGCGAAGCGGCGCGGCCAGGGCCGGCGACGCCGAGGTCAGCAGCACGGCGCCCGCGAAGGCCCGCGCCGCCCAGTCAGTCCGCCGCCGCACCGGCGTCCTTGGCGGGAGAAAGGACGATCGCCCCGTCGGCCGCCTCGCCGATCGTCAGGCCGTGGATCACCGCCACCGCGCGGGCGAAGGCCAGGGGATCGTCGCCGCCGAACGCGCCGCTGACCTTCAGGGTCTTGGCGGCGCCGCGCACGATGATCTTGCGGCCGCCGCGACGATTGATCTCGGCCGCGGCGTCGGTCAGCGCCTCGCCGCTCAGCACCAGCCGGCCCTCGCGCCAGGCCGTGGCCGCGGCGACGTCGGCGGAGGAGCGAGCCTCACGCCCCTGCCCGTCCGCCGCCAGCACCTCGCCTGGCGCCAGTTCGATGGGCTGAGCCTCGCCGCCGGAAACCCGGACACGGCCGTGCAGCAGAGCGACACGATAGGCGCCGGCGGCCGGGGCCAGGTCGACCTCGAAGGCCGTGCCAAGGGCGCGCACCACATGGCCGCCGCCGCTGACCTCGAATGGACGGCCGACGTCATGGGCGACGTCGAAGAAGGCGCGACCGCCGGCCAGGGTGATGGCGCGGCCTCGCCGGTCAATGCGGGCGGTGAGCCGCGCGCCGCCGTCGAGCGTCACGTGCGAACCGTCGGCCAGGACCACCGCGCTGCGCTGGCCCGGCGCGGCGGCGTAGCTCTGTTCGGAAACACCGGCGCGCTGCCAGGCCAGACCGCCGGCGCCCGCCAGCACGGCCAGGCCGGCGACGCTCGCCGCCATCAAGGCTAAGGCGCGGCGCGAGCGGCGGGCCTTGCCGGCCGCGAAAGCGGCTCGGGCCTCGGCCAGTTCGCGCTCGAGCCCGCCGGCGGCGACGGCGTCGTCCAGGAACTCCTCGACCTCCGCCATCGCGGCGTAGGCCTCGACATGCTCTGCGTCGGCTTCCAGCCACGCGGTCAGGCGCGCCTCGTCGGCCGGGCTCCAGCCCGGTGCGCGCCGGCGTTCATGCCAAGCGGCGGCCGCGTCATAAAGGTCGGCCAGACCCTCGTTGGACATATGGGACGCGGGCGTCATGGACGGCGAACCCGTCGGGTCAGATGGGCCATGGCCCGTCGCACGTCCTTCTCCACGGTGCTGATCGACACCCCCAGGGCGTCGGCGATGGCCTGATGCCGTAGTCCGTCGATCCGGTAAAGCAGGAAGACGTGCCGGGTGCGCTCGGGCAGGTCGGCCAGGGCGCGGCGGACCTCAGTCAGGGTCTCGCGGTCGATCAGGGTCTGCTCGGGCGTCGCCGGCGCCTGGGAGGCCGCGGCCTCCTCGATCTCCGGGACCGCCAGGCGGCGCACCTGCTGGCGGCGGGCGCGGTCGCGGATCAGGTTGGCGGCCGTCTGGAAGAGGTAGGAATCCAGCCGCTCGACGCCCTCGTCGGGCGGACGACGGGCGAAGCGCAGGAAGACCTCGTGCACCAGGTCGTCGACGTCAGCCCCGCCGCCGACGCGCAGGGCGATGAACCGCCGCAGCACGCCTTCGTGCCGCCGCACGACCTGGTCGATGTCGTCCGGCCGGATCTGGCCGAGCGCCGCCTGGCCGAAGGTCGCCTGACTTAAACTCGATTGTCCGGACACCCCGTACTCCCGCCGCCGGGAGGACCGGCTAAGCGAACTTGGCCGCCTGGCGATGAGCGAACCACCCCAGGCCTCGCAGTTTCCCGTCCGCGCCGCCCATTTCATCAGCAGGCGCCCAAATTGCGCACAGCCTGACCAGACCCGCGCCTTCGCGCCGAATGGCGAAAAAAGTCGCAAGGGCAAACGCCCCTCGCCCGTCTTGCGGCCCGGAACCGAGCTCACGGCCGGTCCTCAACGAAGGGGATAAACTTGAACCGCACCGCTCTTTGCACGCTTCGCCGCGCGGCCCTGGCCACCAGCGCGCTCGCCAGCCTGGTCGCCGCCGGGGCCCACGCCCAGGAGGCCGAAAAGGTCCAGCCGGACGTGGCCGTCGACGAGATCATCGTCACCGCCCTGAAGCGCTCGACCAGCCTGCAGGAGACGCCGCTCAGCATCTCGGCCGTCGGCGAGACCCAGCTGAGCCGGATCGGCGCGACCGGCATCAACGACTATTTCCGCCAGGTGCCGAACCTGGCGCTGGACGGCGGCACGCCGTCGAACCGCCGCATCACCCTGCGCGGCGTGCGCAGCGCCGGTGAAGCCACCACCGGCCTCTACTACGACGAAACCCCGCTGACCGGTCCGACCGGCACCACCCAGGACGCCGGCTCGACCACGCCAGACATCAACCTGTTCGACGTCGAGCGCGTCGAGGTGCTGCGCGGCCCGCAGGGCACGCTTTATGGCTCGGGCTCGATGGGCGGCACGCTGCGGGTGATCTTCAACAAGGCCGACACCAACGACTACGCCGGGGCGGTCGAGGCCCAGGCGACGACCACCAAGGGCGGCGAAGGCGGCTTCTATGGCAAGGGCATGGTCAATGTGCCGCTGATCCAGGACAAGCTGGGCGCGCGCCTGGTGCTCTATCGCGAAGAGCGCGGCGGCTATGTCGACAGCGTTCCGCTGAACAAGCAGGACATCAACGGCTCGACCTCCAGCGGCGGCCGCCTGATGTTCACCTTCACCCCGACCGAAGACCTGACGCTGCGCGCCACGGCGGCGCTGCAGAACGAGGAAGTGGACGGCCAGTCGAGCTGGTCGGCCGCCGCCGGCCGCTACAAGTCCGACCGCAAGACCATCGCCCAGAGCAACTCCAAGCTGGCGCTCTACAACGTCACCGCCGAGTGGGACCTCCACTTCGCGACGCTGACGGCGACGTCGTCCTACTACAAATGGAAGATGCTGCGGAACAGCGACTGGACCAACAACATCGCCAACAACCGCACCAGCAGCGCCGCCTGCGGCCGCTATTTCGGCCTGTCGGGCACGACCTGCTCCAGCGCCCAGCTGAGCCAGTACACCGCCTGGGCGGACTCCCGCGGTCCGGCCGTCTCCTGGCAGCCGATGAGCCTGGAAACCTGGACGAATGAAGTGCGGATGGCCGGCAGCCTGTTCGAAGACAAGCTCGATTGGACCGGCGGCGTCTACTACGAGACCCGCAAGGACCACGTCGACAGCATCCAGACCCACGCCGACCCCACGACCGGCATGGCCGTCACGCCGTTCGACGCCCTGGGCGCGCGCTATATCGACAACGACGTCAAGCAGACCGCCTTCTTCGGCGAGCTTTCCTATCACGTCACCGACGCCCTGACGGTGACCGGCGGCGCCCGCCGCTTCGACTACGACAAGACCGTCTCGGGCGCGGTGACCATCGGCAACGTCATCTCCAACTCGCCGGTCACCGCCTTCAGCCAGGTGGACGCCAGCGCCAAGGGCTGGGTCGAGCGCGTCAACGTCAGCTACGAATTCGACAAGTCGCTGATGGTCTACGCCCAGGCCTCGAAGGGCTTCCGCCCCGGCGGCGCCAACAACATCCCGGGCCTGACCAGCGGCCTGGTGGCGTTCCAGCCCGACAGCCTGTGGAACTACGAGGCGGGCGTGAAGAGCGACTGGTTCGACCGCCGCCTGACCGTGAACATGTCGGCCTACCAGATCGACTGGGACAACATCCAGGTGCAGGCGCAAGCCAACGTCGGCGCGAACTTCTTCATCATCACCAACGCCGGCGCGGCCCGCATCCGCGGCCTGGAACTGGAGACCACCCTGCGGCCGATGACCGGCCTGACCCTGAGCAGCGCCATCGGCGTGTCGGACGCCAAGCTGACCGAGGACATGACCAACTCGTCGGTGACGGTGTCGGGCTCGACGGGCCTGCGCGGCGACCGCCTGCCCTTCGTGCCGAAGTTCAGCGGCTCGCTGAACGCCGACTACACCTGGCCGGTGGCCGACGGCATGAACGGCCTCGTGCACCTCGACGCCAGCTACACCGGCGGCACGGCCTCGCAGTTCCGTCCGACCTACGTCTATTACGAGAAGGTCCCGGCCTACACGGTCGTGGGCGCTCGGGTGGGCGTCGAGGGCGAGGGCTGGGGCGCCTACGCCTTCGCCCAGAACCTGACCAACTCGGTCGGCCCGGTCTCGATCACCTCGGCCGCCGGCGCGCTGGACCAGGTCGTCAGCCTGACGCCCCGCACCCTGGGCGTGATGGTCCGCCGCACCTTCTGATCCCCCATCATCAGTATCGAGATTATCCCATGAAACATCGCATGATCCCGGCGGCCTTCCTGGCCGTCCTTTGCGCCGGCGCGGCAAGCGCAGCCCTCGCCCAGGCGCCCGCCAAGCCGGCGGCCCAGGTCGACTTCGGCAACGTCCGCCCGCCGGCCCCGACCTCGCCCTTCACCAAGCAGGCCAAAGCCCTGCTGGCGAGCAAGGGCTTCAAGACCGCCAAGGCGACCCTGGCCGCCGGCTACGACCAGACCGTGGCCGACATCGTCACCCTGACCGAGATCCCGGCCCCGCCCTTCGGCGAGACCGAGAAGGGCAAGGCCTATCTGGCCATGCTGGCCAAGGAGGGCCTGACCGAGCTGGAGACCGACGCGGCCGGCAACGTCATGGGCCTGCGCAAGGGCACGGGCGGCGGCGGTCTCCTGGTGGTCGCCGCCCACCTCGACACCGTGTTCCCGGCCGGCACCGACACCAAGGTGCGCCGCGACGGCGACAAGCTCTACGCCCCCGGCATCGGCGACGACACCGTGGGCCTGGGCTCGATCCTGGCCATACTGCGCGCCATCAACGCCGCCGGCATCCAGACCAAGAGCGACATCCTGTTCGTCGGCGACGTCGGCGAGGAAGGCCCTGGCGACCTGCGCGGCATGAAGGAGCTGTTCCTCAAGGGCCGCTACAAGGACAGGATCGACGCCTTCATCTCGCTGGAGCCCAGCGGCCCCACCGTGATCGTCAACGGCGGCGTCGGGTCCAAGCGCTACAAGACCACCTTCAAGGGCCCGGGCGGCCACAGCATGGGCGACTTCGGCACGGTGAACCCGGCCTACGCCCTGGCCGACGCGGCCCGCCAGTTCGGCCAGCTGAAGGTCCCCGAGGATCCGCGCACGGTCTACAACATCGGCCTGCTGGAGGGCGGCACCTCGGTCAACTCGATCCCGTTCGCGGTGTCGATGACGGTGGACATGCGCTCGTCCGGCAAGGCCGAGTTGAAGGCCGTGGAAGACGCCTACCTCGCCATCCTGCCCAAGGCTGTCGAGGCCGAGAACGCCGCCCGCTCGACCAAGCGCGGCGTGATCAGCCTGGACAACAAGATGGTCGGCGATCGTCCGGTCGGCGAGACCGCGATCACCACGCCGTTCGTGCAGCAACTGGCCGCCGTCGGCGACGCCCTGGGCAAGCCGATGGGCTATGTGGCCGGCTCGACCGACGCCAACATCCCGATGAGCCTGGGCAAGCCGGCGGTGACGCTGGGCGCGGGCTTCGTCACCTTCCGCGGCCACTCGCTGGAGGAAGGCATGGAGGTCAACAAGGACCGCGACGTCGAGAGCATCGCCACCACCATGGCGCAGATCCTGATGGTCGCCGGCGCGCACTAGACGCTTTGGACGTTCGGCGGCGGCCCGCGCCGCCGAACGTCTCGCGCTTCCAGACCCAGTAATTCTGACCCCGCCTGAAGATAAGGCGACGGAAAGCCTGGAAACCCCAGGCGGATCACAGAGATTGAACGGCTCGAATACGGCTCATGAGAAGAGCTGATTTTTCGAACTTCATGCGCGTCGCTAAGCCTGCGGCGACAACATGGAGGCGATCATGACCAATGACGCGAAGCGCCAACTGAAACTCGGCGCGATCCTGGCCGGCGTCGGCACCGACCACACCCGCTGGCGTGATCCCGACCTGGCCGGCGACGCCAGCATCGACATCAACTGGTACATCGACAACGCCAGGCTGGCCGAGGCGGCCAAGTTCGACCTGGTGTTCATCGTCGACAGCCCGTTCATCACCCCCGACACGGCGCCGCACTTCCTCAACCGGCTGGAGCCGCTGACCCTGCTCTCGGCGGTGGCGGTCTCGACCTCGAAGATCGGCCTCGTCGGCACCCTGACCACCTCGTACTGGGAGCCCTATAACGTCGCTCGCCAGTTCGGCTCGCTGGACCACATCAGCAAGGGCCGGGCGGGCTGGAACGTGGTGACCACGGGCCTGGAAGGCGCTTCGCGCAACTACGGCCGCGACGAGCACTTCGACCACGCGGTGCGCTACGAGCGGGCCGGCGAGTTCGTCGATGTCGTGCAGGGCCTTTGGGACAGCTACGAGGACGACGCCTTCCCGCGCGACAAGGAGGCCGGGGTCTTCCTCGACAAGACCAAGCAGCATGCGCTGAACCACAAGGGCAAGCACTTCTCGGTGGCCGGACCGCTGGCGCTGAGCCGCTCGAAACAGGGCCAGCCGGTGATCTTCCAGGCCGGGGTCAGCGGCGCGGGCCGCGATCTGGGCGCGCGCATCGCCGAGGGCGTGTTCGCCGGCGTCGACACCTTCGAGGACGCGGTGGAATACTACGCCGACCTCAAGGCCCGCGCGGCGGCGCAGGGCCGCGATCCCGACCACATCAGCGTGCTGCCGGGCATCGCTCCGATCATCGCCGACACCGACGAAGAAGCCCAGGCCATCGCCGAGGCCCGGGCCGGCAGCCGCGAGATCGACAAGCTGCTCGTCGAGCTCGGCCGCGCCTTCGGCTACCACGACTTCAAGCAATATCCGCTGGATGGTCCGTTCCCGGACGTCAGCCAGCTCAGCCTCAACAGCTACAAGGGCCATGCCGAGCGCATCGTCCGCACCGCCCAGACCGAGAACCTGACGGTGCGCCAGACGGCCGAACGCTTCGGTCGCTGGAAAGCCAATTTCGTCGGCTCGCCCCAGACCGTCGCCGACGAGATCGAGCGCTGGTTCGTCGGACGCGCCGTGGACGGCTTCATCTTCCACGTCACCGGTCCGCGCGACTTCGCCCGCTTCCGTGAGCAGGTGGTGCCGCTGCTGCAGGCCAAGGGCCTGTTCCGCACCGAGTACGAGCACGACACCCTGCGCGGCCATCTGGGCCTGCCGGTTCCCGAGAACCGCTGGACCGGCGCGCCCGGCCGGATCGCGGCGGAATAGCCGTGTCCGCCCCTCTCGACGACGTCGCCGCGCCGGACGCGAACGCCAGTCCCGCTGTTCGCCGTTCGCGGCCGGACATCGGCCTGGCCGAAAGGCATGGCGCGCCGGCGCCCATCCTCGAGCTGATCGCGCTCGACGTCGCCGACGCGCCCTGGTCCGCCGCCAGGTTCGGAGAGGCGAGCGCGGTCTAGCCCCAGAACATGTCCCTGCGGCCCATGGCCCAGCGGCGTCGGGCCATGTCGAGATAGAGCCAGACGCCGCTGACGCAGAGGGTCAGCAGGGAAAGGCCGGTCGCCAGGATCAGCAGCTTGCCCGCCAGACCGCCGATCGCGCCGGAGTGGAAGCGTTGCAGCAGGGTGTTGAGCCGCACGGCGGCCTGGGCCTCGGCCGCGCCCTTCACCCGGGCGCCGCTGAGGGCGTCGACCGTGATCCGCTCGGCGTGCTGGCCCGATCCCAGGGTGACGTCGGCCAGGGCCTTGCCGTGGCGTTCGTAGAGCCGCACCTCGGCCCCGGTCAGCTGGGCGTCGGGCAGCAGGTCGGCGGCGGCGCGCAGGGCCGTGGCGGTCATGCGCTCGAGATCTTGCGGCGACGGGATCGGGCGGTCGGCGGCGCGCTGCGCCTCACTGCGAACCGCGCCGCCCTGCCCGCCTCCGCTTCCGAACACGGCCGGATTGGCGAACTCGTTGACGGCGATGATCGAGCCGGTGGCGACGAGATAGGCCACGAAGACCATCGCCCCCGTGCCGACCCAGCGGTGGATCGTCTTGACGAGCATGGCGGTCACGCCTTCCGGAACAGGCCGGGACGCCCCAGGCGCCGGCGCTTGAGCAGCAGGTCGACGTACATCCAGACGCCGCTGATGGTCAGGAACAGGAAGCTTAAGCCCCCCAGCACGCTGAGGAACTGGCCCGGCAGGCCCAGGATATTGCCCCGGTGCAGGCGTTCGAGCAGCACGTGCAGCTTGATGCGGAACTGCAGGTAGGCGCCGAGCGGCCGGCGGGGCGGTTCGGCGACGACGCGGGTGGTCGTCGCGCCCTTCGACGCCTGCGCCGTCAGCAGGCGCGGCGCCCCCTGGGCCTGGCCGACCTTGACGACAATCTCGGTGGGCGACGCGGTCGTGGCGACGGCCTGACGCGCTCCCTCAGCCGCCACCGCGACCATGGCTTCCAGCGGCAGTTCGGCCTGCGGCGGCGGGGTTGGGAAATGCGGCTCGGTCAGCAGGTCGAGCATCAAAGCCAGGCCCGTGACCGCGATCCAGGTCAGGACCAGCATGGCGCCGGCGGCGATCCAGCGATGATAGGTGCGCAGGCGCGCGACCAACGGCTTCTTCACACGGCCTCCCCTCGTTTCTCGTTCTTGCCCGGACACGCCCTATCCGCCGTCGGAGATCACCGTGCCGCCGTCGGCGATCAGCACCTGGCCGGTGACGAAGCTGGAGGCCGGACTGGCCAGGAACAGCGCCGCCGCGGCGATCTCGGCGGGATCGGCCGCCCGGCGCAGCGGCGTGGCGCCCAGGCGCTTGGCCGCCGCCTCCGGGCAGGAAAGGATCGCCGAGGCCCAGCTGGTGGCGGTCAGGCCCGGCGCGAGGGCGTTGCAGCGCACCCCGGCCGGGCCGAACTCGACGGCCAGATTGCGGGCCAGTTGCATCAGGGCGGCCTTGGTCAGGCCGTAGACGCCCAGGGCTCGGTTGCCGCGCAGGCCGGCGATCGACGAGGTCAGCACGATCGAACCACCGCCTCGCGCGGCCATGGCCGGGGCGACCAGCGAACAGAGCCGCACGGCGTGGCGCAGGTTGATGTCGAACATCGCCTCGTAGACGGCGTCGGGAGCCTCGGTCAGCGAGCCCGTGTGCAGCGAGACCCCGGCGTTGCAGATCAACACGTCGATGGGTCCGCAGCGCGTCTCGGCCTGCGCGACCAGCGCCGCCAGTTGCTCGGGATCGGCGACATCGCAGGTGACGGCCTCGACCGCCAGCCCCTCGCCCGCCAGTTCAGCCTTGGCCGCCGCGCAATCGTCGGCGCTCTCGCTGGAGATCACGACCCGCGCCCCGGCCTGGGAGAAGAGCCGCGCCATGGCCAGGCCGATGCCCCGGGTCGAGCCGGTGATCAGGGCCGTCTTGCCGGACAGGCCGAAAAGCCCCTGAAGGACCTGGGTGGAAGCGTCGGCGGTCATCGCACCGCCTCGCTGTCGGCCTGGTCGACCAGCACGAAGGCGACGCGGCACGGGCCGCTGCCGCGATTGGACCAAGCGTGATTGGTGCCCCGCTGGACCACGACGTCGCCCGCCTTCAGCACCGTCTCCTCGCGATCCAGGATCAGCACCAGTTCGCCCTCCAGGATCAGGGCGTAGTCGATGGAGCGGGTGCGGTGCATCAGCGGATGCGGCGCGGCCGGGTCGAGCGCGGTCAGGGCGTGGGCGCCGCCGATCTGCGCGAACTGCGCCTGGGCCGCTTCGAGGGTCATCGGCTCGGCCTCGGGCGGAATGTCCATGATCCGGATGCGGGTGCCGCGGGTCGGCGGCGCCAGGGTCAGGCGGTCCTCCGGCGTCGGCTCGCGGAAGGCCGCGCCCCAGGCCGGATCCTCGGTGCGCCAGATCTCGTGAAACACCGGCCCGTCCGCGCCGATGCGGCGGGTCAGGGCGGGACCGGCGTCCTGCTGGATCACCGAGCGTCCCTGGGCGTCGTGGCCGGTGACGACCCGGCGCGGCGGCGGTCGCGCGGTCATCCGTACTGGCTTTCGGGAGTGGTCGCGACCAGGCCGTCGAGGACGTCGGTGACGATGATCTGGCAGGCCAGGCGCGAGGTTTCCCGGCGATAGTCCGAGAAGCCGAGCAGGTCGGCCTCGCCGCCCTCCGGCGCGCCGACCAGGGCGAAGCCGGCCTCGTCGAGATAGATGTGGCAGGTGCCGCAGGACA
Source organism: Caulobacter sp. GW821-FHT10C03 (assembly GCF_059415485.1). NCBI lineage: Bacteria > Pseudomonadati > Pseudomonadota > Alphaproteobacteria > Caulobacterales > Caulobacteraceae > Caulobacter > Caulobacter sp. GW821-FHT10C03. Next base: position 307,055 of record NZ_JBWKNI010000007.1, read on the forward strand.
GCGCGCCGCCGCACTCGGCCAGGATGTCGGGCACGTTGGCGCGCACGGCCGCCTCCATCAGCGAAGCGCCCGCGCGGGCCTCGACTTCGCGGCGCACGCCTCGCGCGTCGATGACGGTGATCCTCGGCATCGTCCCTCCCCTCCGGCGCTGCGGCCGGTTCTCCTCGTACCCTTGAAAGGGCGCGCGCAGCGAAGGGTCAAATCGCCTGATCCGATAGCTGGCGGCCAGGAAAGCGATGCGCGGCGAGCAAGGAGCCAAGGCTAGGCTGACGCCTCAACAAGACGAGGGAGACGAAACCATGAAGGTCGCCTTGCTGGGCGCCACGGGCGCGGCGGGATCGAGGATACTGAAGGAGCTGTCCGATCGGGGCCACGCGGTCTCGGCGCTGTCGCGCCATCCGGAAATGACGCCCGCCCTGCCCGGCGTGACCACCCAGGCGCTGGACGCCGCCGACATCGATGCGACCGCACAGGCCCTACGCGGATCAGACGCCGTGGTCAGCGCCATGAAGTTCACGTCGGTGGACACTGCCGGACTGATCGAGGCCGTGCGGCGGGCGGGCGTGAAGCGCTACGTCGTGGTCGGCGGCGCAGGCAGCCTGTGGGTCTCGCCCGGCGTGCGCGAGGTCGATGGGCCGGGCTTTCCCGAGCACGTCAAGCCGGAGGCGCGAGCCGGCTGGGCCTTCCTGGAACAATTGCGGGCCAGCGACCTGGACTGGACCTTCTTCAGCCCGTCGCGGTTCTTCACGCCCGGCGAGCGCACCGGCACGTTCCGGCTGGGCGCCGACGACCTGATCTTCGACGCCGACGGCAAGAGCGCCATCTCGTTCGAGGACTACGCCGTGGCCCTCGTCGATGAACTGGAAACGCCGCGCCACGTGGGGGCACGGTTCACGGCGGGCTACTGATCGGAGAGGTCGGGCGGCCCCCAAGCGAGGCCGCCCTTCCGGTCAGAACTTCGCGGTCAGCACCAGGCCGTAGGTCCGCGGATTGCCGATCACGCCGTAGACGTTGACCGGACCGGCGGTGTTGGCCTGCTCCAGCACGGCCTTGTCGCCGATGTTGTTGACATAGGCCCCGATCGACCACTTGCCGTCGGGCTCGTCATAGGTCACCCGGGCGTTGGCCAGGGTGTAGGACTTGGCCAGCGAGTTGTTGAAGCGCAGCAGGTCGACGAAGTAGCTCGACTTCCACTGGGCGTCGAGGTGGGCGGTGATCGCCGCCCCGCTGGCCAGGTCGAAGCGGTGCTCATAGGCGCCCGTCACCGTCCAGCGCGGGGTGCGCGGCAGGGGCCGGCCGGTCAGGTCGGTCATGGTGCAGGTCGTGCCCGAGCACGAGGTGGCCACCGAAGCATTGCCGAAGCTGCTTTCCTGCCACGAGACGCTGCCGTCGAAGCGGTCAGCGCCGGTCAGCAGGTAGCTGCCTTCCAGCTCGACGCCGTAGACCTTGGTCTTGCCCGGCACGTTAGCCGTCAGGAAGGTCGGGACCAGGCCGACATAGTAGTAATAGGACAGCTGGTAGCCGGTGTAGTCGTAGTAGTAGGCGGCCGCGTTCACCTGCAGGCGGTTGTCGAGGAAGCGGTTCTTGCTGCCCAGCTCGTAGGCGGTGATCTCCTCGGGGCCATAGGTGATCCCGCTGGCGTTGACGCCGCCGCCCTTGATGCCGGTCGAGACCGATCCGTAGACCAGCGAGCGGGCCGCCAGGTCGAACTCGGCGCCGGCCTTCCAGGTCAGCTTGCTGTAGCTGTTCGTCACCGCGCCGGCCGAGGTCAGGCTGCCCGCGGCGTAGGACGCCTGGGTGCCGCTGCTGTTGAGAGCGTCGACCTCGTCCTTGGTGTAGCGCAGGCCGCCGGTCAGGCGCAGGCGGTCGTTCAGCGGCACGATCACCTGGCCGAAGGCGGCCGAGGTCTTGCTGACGTTGCGGTCGAAGGAACGGACTTCGTCGAAGGTGTAGTTGATCCGGAACTGCCCCGAGCCGTCGTATTTCAGGTAGAAGGCGCCCAGCACCCACGAGATCGGCGAGGTCGCCGGCGAGGCTAGGCGGATCTCGGCGCTGTCCTGCTTGGCCGGCAGGGTGTCCTTCTCCCAGGTGCCCGAGAACGGCTGGAGATAGGTGCGTTCGAAGTCCTGGTGGCCGAGGATCGTCGTCAGCCGCGCCCACGACAGGTCCCAGTCGGCCTGGCCGCGCAGGGTGGTGTTCTTCATGCTGTAGTCGGCGTCGCAATTGGGATTGCAGTAGACGGCGGCGCCGGCCGGGATGGTGTAGAGGCTGCCGTAGGACGGGGCGGTCCACGGATCGCTGCGGCTGCTGGTGGGCAGCAGCACGTTGCCTGAGCCCTGGCCGCCGGCCTGCTGGCGCTCGGCCGACAGGATGAAGCGCAGGTCGTCGCTCGCCGCGATCAGCAGCTTGGCGCGAGCGAACTTCTCGTCGGCGTCATTGAGGCCGTTGGACAGGTAGCCGTCGTGCGAATTGCTGCCCCCGACCACGCGCAGGGCGACCTTGTCGCCGAGCGGCAGGTTGATCACGCCTTCGGTGCGCAGGGCGTCGTAGTTGCCGACCTGGAGACTGGCGCCGCCCGAGAACTCGCCCAGCACCGGATTGCGGTAGAGCACGTTGACCGCGCCGGCGTTGGCGTTGCGGCCGTAGAGCGTGCCTTGCGGACCGCGCAGCACCTCCACCCGCTCTATGTCGGCCATGGCCACGCCGGTCAGTTCGTTGCGCTGCTGGACGACGCCGTCGTAGCTGACCGTCACCGGCGAGGTCGGCAGGTCGAGCGCGCCACGCGCGCCGATGCCGCGGATGTAGAAGCTGGCGCCGGTGTTGGCCTGTTGGATCTGGACGCTGGGGATCAGGGCGATGGCGTCCTTGATCCCGGTCACGCCCTGCTTCTGCAGCGCCTCGCCGCTGATGGCGCTGACGGCCAGCGGCGTCTTCTGCAGGGTCGTCTCACGCTTTTCGGCGGTGACCACGACCTCGGTCAGCTGGGTCCCGTCATCAGCCCCAGGGGCCTTGCCAGCCCCCTGGGCATGGGCCGCGCCGGCGGCCGCGAGCAGAACGCCAAGGGCCGCACCGGCCCGCAAAGCGACTTTCATCGAAGTCCCTCCCTCTATGCATGACGCCGTCTTCGAGCGCGGCGTTGGCAGGGAGGCTGGGGGCTGGAGGCCCTTAAGGTCAAAGCGATTGGAGGGGTACCAGCCATCGGCGAAGGCGGGGTGTGTTTCAATCGAGTAACAGCGGTTTCGGGGAGAGCCGAAGCCCTCCCCGTCATCCCGTCTCAGGCCTTGCTGGACTTGCGGAACAGCAGGGTCAGCAGGAAGAGCACCGTCTTGGCGTCGAGCAGCTTCAGCGCCGCCCTCGCCTCTTCCGGCCTCAGCTTGGCGGTCATCGGCATGGCGCCGAAGATCTTGCCCTTGATGACCAGGTCGTCGCCGTCGCGGGCGATCGAGGCCACGGCCATCAGCTCCTTGTTGGTCGCGTCGTAGATCTTCATGGCGCTCACCGGCTCACGGTCTTGTCGAAGTCGATGGCGAGGTCGTCGAACATCTTGATCGCCGTGGCCCGGCCCGCGCCGTAGACGCCGCCGCCCGGATGCTGGAACGGCCCGACCAGATAGAGCCGCTCAACGCCCGGGACGGTGTAGTTGCCGAGGTCCGGCGTCGGGCGGTGGGCGACGGTCTGGTACATGAAGGGCGCAGCGCCGTGCATGTCGCCGTTGACGAAGCTGTTGGGCGAACTGCGCTCCATGTCGAGCGGCGACCAGTGGGTGGCGGCGATGATGTTGTCGGCCGTCAGGCTGGGCGTGAACTTCTGGTAGAAGCTGAGGTTCTTGGCCGCCACCTCGTCCTTGATCTCGTCCCAGCGCGAAGGGCCGCCGTCGGCCAGGTCGTAGGGCGACATGGTGATGGCGTGCCAGATGCCGCCGCCGGGCGGCGCGCGGCTGGGGTCGGCGTGGGTCTCGTCGCCGCCGCCGGTCAGCGGCCGGGCCGGCAGGCGACGGCGGCGCAGGGCGTCGAAGTCATCGAGCAGGTCGTCCAGGCGATCGAAGGTGAAGTACTCCAGCATGGTCGCCGTCTGCACCTCGGGACCGGCGTAGAGGGTCGACTGCTTCTTCAGGTCGTAGTGGCTGACGAACAGGCTGAAGGTCGAGGTGTTGACCCGCTCGGCGCGCTTGAGCACCGGCTCGGCCACCCCTTCGACGAACTGCCGCAGGCGGTGCGGGTGGATGGCGCCGATGACGCCGTCCTTGGCGAAGACCTGCTCGCCGTCGGCAAGCTCCAGGCCCGTCGCCTTGCCGCCCGAGACGATGACGCGCGAGACCTCGGCCTCGCAGCGGATCTCGGCGCCATAGTGCTCCAGGCAGCGCACCAACGCGTCGGTCAGGCCGCCGCTGCCGCCGACCGGCTGGGAGACGCCGTAGGTGTGGATGATGCCGGGCATCAGATAGATGCCCATGCCGGTGCCCAGCTCGTCGGGCAGCTGCAGGTTCTCGGTCACCAGCTTCAGCAGGTGGATCTTGACCCGGTCGTTCTCGAAAGCGTTGTCGATGATGTCGAGCGAGCTGCGGCTCATGGCGTCGAGCATCTCGCGGCCTTCCTCGCTCTGGTCGAGCATGGCGATGAAGGCGCCCATCGGGAACGGCGGGGCGTACAGCCCCGACACGAACATGGGCAGCATCTGCATGCTGCGCAGGGCGAAGGCGCGATAGGTCTCGGCGTCCTTCTCGGAATAGCGGGCGATCTGCTGGCAGGACCGATCGAGGTCCTTGTAGGTGATCAGCGTCTCCTGGTCGTGGAAGATGCTGGCGTAGGGCACGTCCGAGTAATTGTACTTCAAGCCGAACTTGCTGAAGAGGCCCAGCTCGTCGTTGGTCAGCAGCGGGTTGCCCTGGATCATGATGTGGCAGGACGAGTGCAGGTCGTGGCGGTAGCCGGGCGAGTTGATCTCCCGCGTCACCACCCCGCCGCCGGGGAACGGCTGGCGTTCGAGGATCAGCACCTTCTTGCCGGCCTTGGCCAGGTAGGCGGCGGTCGTCAGGCCGTTGTGGCCCGCGCCCATGACGACGACGTCGTAGGTCTTGCTCATGTGATGGTTCCTTAGGCCCAGAGGCTCTGGAGGCGTTCGAAGCCAGGCACGTGGATGGCGGTGCCGCCGTCGACGACGAGGTTGTGGCCGGTGACGTAGCGGGCCTCGTCGGAGGCCAGGAAGGCGACCGCGGCGGCGATGTCGCGCGCTTCGCCGAGATACGGGGTCAGGGTCTCGGCCTCGACGGCCTGGCGATGACTGTCGGGAATGTGGGCGGCGACGGCCGGCGTCAGGGTCAGGCCCGGCGAGACGGCGTTGCAGCGGATCCCCTTGCGGCCGTGCGAGGCGGCGATCGAGCGGGTCAGCTGCAGCACGGCGGCCTTGGAGGCCCCGTAGGCGACCTGGACGATGTTGCCCTGCAGGCCAAGGTTCGAAGCGGTGTTGACGATCGAACCGCCGCCGGCCGCGACCATGTGCGGGATCACCGCCTTGCACATCAGGGCCGTGCCGCGGACGTTGACCAGCAAGGCCCGCGTCCAGACCTCGGTCGAAGTGCTCTCGACGTCGCCGTCGAAGCCGGGGCTCATTTCGGGAGCCAGGTCGGCGGCGTTGTTGTGCAGGATGTCGATGCGGCCGAAGGCGTCCAGGGTAGCCTCGACGAGGGCGATCCCGTCGGCCTCGAGGCCCAGGTCGGCCTGGAAGGCGATGGCCTCGCCGCCGGCGTCGCGCACGGCCTGCGCCGTGGTCTCGGCGGCCTCCAGGCGAAGATCGGCGACGGCGACGCGCGCGCCGCGCTCGGCGAGCAGCAGCGCGGTGGCCAGGCCGATGCCGCCGCCCGCGCCGGTGATGATGGCGGTCTTGTCCGCAAGGGAGCCCAAGGCTGCGTCCTCCTCTGATCGAGCCCGTCTGCGCGGGCGTCGAAGGAGGGATAGGGCGAGGCGTTTTTCGCCGTAAGACGGCACATTATTGTTCCCATCCTCGGGAGGATTCGCCGCATGGACGCTCAACAGCCGCCGCGCGCCCTGGACGCCGTCCAGGCCGAGATCGGCCGTATCCTGAAGGTCGATTTCAAGGGCGATGCCCTGGTCGCGGCGATCCGGCCGCTGGCGGATCTCGCGGCCGACCAGGCGCGCAACGGCGGCGACCGCAGCGACCCCATGCGCGAGGTGTTCGCCCGGGTCGGCGACCGCTGGAGCCTGCTGCTGCTGCTGATCCTGCGCGGCGGAACCTTCCGCCACGCGACGCTGCGGCGGCTGGTGGGCGTGCTGTCGTGGGAAGGCGCGATCTCGCAGCGGATGCTGACCCTGCGCCTGCGAAGCCTGGAGCGCGACGGCCTGATCGGCCGCACCATCACCCCGACCGTGCCGCCGCGCGTGGACTACGCGATCACGCCGCTGGGCGAAGGGCTGCTGGCCGAGGTCGAGCGGCTGATGGACTGGGTGCGCGCGCACAACGCGGCGATCCGCCAGGCGCGGGTGAAGTTTGACGAGGGTGACTCACCTCTCCCCTAGGGAGAGGGAGGGGCCCAGGCGATAGCCTGGGAGGGTGAGGGGTTAGGGACCTTTCCGGACAAGGCAGAGTCGAAGGGGATAGGACGGCCAACGTCTTACCCCCTCACCCTCCCACGCCTACGGCGCGGGCCCCTCCCTCTCCCCATGGGAGAGGTTTTTCTAGACCTTCATCGCCGCGAACGTCTCGGCCACCCAGTCGGCGATCCAGTCGCGGGCGTTGGCGACGTTGTCGAGGCTGGAGTGCTCGACGCCCTGCTCGCGGGCCCCGAAGATCTTCAGGTCGCGCTTGGGGCTGGCCGTCAGCTGGTCGTAGCTCTGGTGGGCGTATTCCAGCGGAATCTGGCGGTCGTTCTCGCCGTGGGTGACGAGGAACGGCACGGCGATCTTCTCCATCACCCCGTTCAGCGTGACCTGCTCGGCGATGGCCATGAAGTCATCGACGGTCTCGCCGCCCCAGACCCAGCGCACGTGCTCCCAGTAGTGCGGCACGGGCATGTCGCCTTCGCGGGCCAGGCGGCGCTTCTGCATCTCGCCCCAATTGTGGTTGGCGCCCCAGACGACGCCCAGGGCGAACCTTGGCTCGAAGGCCACCGCGCGCGGGGCGTAGTAGCCGCCGAGCGACACGCCGTGCATGCCGATGCGCTTGGGATCGACCTCGGGAACGGTCTCCAGCCAGTCGACCACCTTGGAGGCCCAGCGCTCGGTGTCGAACACGGCCTTGAGGTCGTGCAGGCGCAGGGCCTCGCCCGTGCCCGGCTGGTCGATGATCAACGAGGAGACGCCGCGCGCGGCCAGGGCGTCGGGCTCGCGGTTGAGGAACAGCAGTTCCTTGACGCTGTCGAGGCCGTTGACCTGCACCAGGCACGGCGCGGGACCGTCGACGCCTTGCGCCTGGACGAACAGGCCGGCGATCACGCCGCCCTCATAGGGGATCTCGACCCGACGGCAGTTCTGGCGGCCGTGCTCGCAGCCCAGCGAAAAGGCTTCCAGCGCGCGGGCGTAGGTGGCGACGCGGCGCACCGAACCCCGGCTCTGCATGCGCTCGGCGGTGAAGTAGTAGAGGGCCGCGCGCAGCAGCTTGGGCCCCGCCGACAGGCGACGGCCAGCCGCGAGATCCTCCTGGGCCAGGTCCCACAGGGTGTCGGCCATGGCCGCCCAGCTTTCCATGAACTCGACGGTGCCGGCGTCCTCGCCGCGGGTGGCCGCCTCGCGGATCGGGCGGCACATGGCGTCGACCTCGCCGACCTGGCCGCCGGACTCCAGGGCGATGCAGACCGACAGGTTCCAGACGTAGTTGCCGGGGAAGTACTCGAACATCCTGAGGGTCTCCTGGTGGGTTCCAGCGGTCTTAAGGGGGCGCGCGGAAACGGAAAAAGCGCTTCTGCCCATGGCCGCCATCGGCGGCGCCGATAGCGCGGCCGAAAAAGAAACGGGACGCGCCGCCCCCCGCGACGCGTCCCGGCAAGTTCGATCGAGAGCGATCAGTACTTGGCCGACAGCCGCACGCCCCAGGTGCGCGGGGCGCGCAGGACGCTGTAGGAGATCCCCGTGGTGAACGGCTGCAGATAGGCGTCGGTGAAGACGGCCTCGTTGCCGACATTGTGGACGTAGGCGGCCAGCGACCACTTGCCGCCGGGCGCGGCGTAGGTGACGTCGAGGTCGTGCATCCAGTAGGACGGCTGGCGCTCGTTGGGCACGTAGTCGATGGCCAGCCAGTAGGCCGCCGACCAGGTGGTGTGGGCCGAGGGCGTGATCGAGCCGCCGTTGGGCAGATCGAAGCGGTGCTCGTAGCCCAGGTTGACCAGCCATTCGGGCGTGCGCGGCATGCGCTTGCCCGAGCAGTCCAGCGTGTAGTCGCCCGAGGTCTGGGTGGTGGTGGCGCAGCTGGTGATCGCCGCCGGCAGCGAGGCCGAGCGGGTGTAGCTGAACTCCTTGTAGGTCGCGTGCAGGTACTGGACGTTGGCGGTCAGCAGGTCGCGGGCGGTCAGCTTGAACTGGGTGTCCAGATCCACGCCGTAGATCTCGGCCTTGCCGGAGTTCTCGGTGATGTTGGTGAAGCCGGCGGGCGGATTGACGATCGGCCCCAGGTGGCTTTCCTGGTGGTCCTTGTAGTCCCAGTAGAAGACCTCGGCGTTGACCTGCAGGCGACGGTCGAGGAACCGGTTCTTGGAGCCCACCGCGTAGGCCGTCAGCTTCTCGGGCTCGTAGGTGTTGGGCGCCAGGGCGGCCCAGAAGCCGCCGGCCTTGGTGGCCGTGCTGACCGAGCCGTAGAGCAGCGAGTCCCTGGCCACGTCGTACTCGAAGCCCAGCTTCCAGTCGGTCGAGCGCCAGGTCTTGTCGCCCGCCACCGGGAAGATGCAGGTGTCGGTCGCCGTCGTGTCGCCCTCGTAGACGTAGGTCGTCGAGAACGTGCCCTGGTTGGTCGCCGAGCAGTAGGTGGAGTTGGCGACGCTCGAGCTGGACACCCCGCCCACGGCCAGCGTGCCGTGCTGGGTCTTGGTCTCCTGAGTGTAGCGCAGGCCGGCGGTCAGGCGGAAGGCGTCGGTGACGCTGTAGGTGCCCTGGCCGAAGGCGGCGTAGGAGGCGTCGGTCAGGCTGTCGAGCACGACGCGGTTCTTGTTGAAGGCGCCCTGGTTGACCGTGAAGTCGGTGCGCTGGTCTTCCTTGTAGGCGTAGAGGCCGGTGACCCACTTCAGCTTGCCCGCCTCGCCCGACAGGCGCGCTTCCAGCGAGCGCTGGATCTGGTGGTCGTTGGGCGAGAAGTAGAAGCCAGGGCGATAGGTGACGTAGTCGGCGTCCTGGCGGGTCTGGTTGGCGATCACCGTCAGGTCGGCGAAGCCCAGTCGCCAGTTCAGCTCGCCGCCGAAGGCGTAGAACTTGTTGTTCACATAGCCGTCCGAGCCGATCGAGGCGATCAGGGCCGAGGGCGGACCGGTGTTGGACAGCAGGTAGGCGTTGGCCGCCGCCGTGCTGGGACCCGTCCACGGATTGTCGGGATCGACCAGCGGCACGGGCACCGCGCCCGGCCCCTTGCCGCCGATCTGGGCGTAGCTGGCGCCCAGCAGCAGCGAGACGTCGTCGGTCGGCGCCCAGAGGGCCTTCACGCGGACCGCGTCGACATTGGCGTCGTCGTAGCCGTCCGACAGGTAGCCGTCGCGCCGCACGCTCTGGCCGGCGATACGCAGGGCGAAGGTGTCGCTGACCGGCACGTTCAGATAGGCGTCGGCCCGGCGCAGGTTGTAGTCGCCGACCTCCAGCGAGCCCCCTGCCCCGAAGTCGAACTTCGGCTTGGCGGTGATGATGTTGACGGCGCCGCCGGTGGCGTTGCGGCCGTAGAGGGTGCCTTGCGGGCCTTTCAGCACCTCGACCCGCTCGAGGTCGTAGAACACGCCCTCGGTGGCCGGCAGGCGGCCGATGTAGACGCCGTCCACGTTGAAGGCCACGGCCGGATCGGCGTACATGTTGGTGCCGTAGGTGCCGGCCCCGCGGATGTAGATCTGGGTCGAGGGACCGCCCTGGCTGATCTGGATGCCGGGGGCCACGCGGTTGAGGTCCTGGGCCTGGACGACGGAGGCGCGCTCCAGTTGCTCGGCCCCGAGCGCGGTGACGTTCACCGCCGCCTTCTGGATGGTCTCGTTCTTGTGCTGGGCGGTGACGACCACCTCGCCCAGCTCGACAGTATCGGCGGACTTCTGGTCCTGGGCCATGGCCGCGCCCGCGCTCAGCGCGGCGAGCATGGCGACCGACGTCAGCAAGCTGACTCGCATCTGCATTCCCCTTGTTTCCTTGCGGCCGCCGCCCGCGTCTGACGCGCGGTGCGAGGCGGCCTATCCCTTTGTCTGCAAAGGCTATGACGACCATCGTTCGGCGACAAAACGTTGCTTCGGATAGGCGCCATCGGCGCGACGGATGAGCGTCGCGCCGGGTCTCGTCAGGCCCTCACCAGGCCGTCGCGCCGCCGTCGATGGCGTGGTCGGCGCCGGTGATCCAGCTGGACTCGTCCGACGCCAGGAAGGTCGCCAACCAGGCGACGTCCTCGGGCTGGCCCAGGCGCTTGATCATCTTCTTGCGCAGGACCTGCGCCTCGAATTCCGGGTCGGCGACGACCGGCGCGGTGGCCGCCGTGACGATCAGGCCCGGCGAGATGGTGTTGGCGCGGATCCTGTGCGGCCCGCCCTCCATCGCCAGCTGCCGGGTCATGGCCAGCACCCCGCCCTTGCCCGCGCAGTGGGCCAGGGCGCCCGAGCCCTGCAGGGCCTGGCGGGCGTTGGCCGAGGCGAAGTTGACGATCGAGCCGCCGCCCCGCGCCACCAGGTGCGGCCAGGCCGCCTTGCAGGCCAGGAAGACGATGTCGAGCTCGCCGGTCAGGGTCCTGCGCCAATCGGCGTAGGTCATGTCGTCGATGAAAGCGAAGACGCCCATGGCGGCGGCGTTGACCAGGATGTCTATCCCGCCGTGCAGGGCGACGGTCTTGTCGATCAGCGCCTGGGCGCCCTCCTCGGTCGTCAGGTCGCAGGGGTGGAGGCTGTCGAAGGCCAGGCCTTCCGCCCTCGCCTGCTCGGCGGTGGCCTCGGCGGCGGCGGCGTCGATGTCGCAGCCGACGACGCGCGCGCCGTGGCGGGCGAACATCAGGCCCACGCCCCTGCCGATGCCGGCGCCCGTGCCGGTGACGACCGCGACCTTGCCGGCCAGGCGGTTGGAGAGAAGCGTGCTCATGCGCTCAGAGGCTCCCGGCTTCCCCGGCGGGGATCGGCCCCTCCACGAACTCGATCAGGTTGCCGGCGAGATCCCGGATGAAGCAGGCCGAGCCGTGCGGCATGGTCTTGACCCAGACGATGTCGGCCCCGCGCTGCTTCAGCTCCTCCGAGAGGGCGACGACGTCGTTGGCGACAAAGGCCACGTGCTTGTTGCCGTGGGTGTGGACGTCGCGGTCGGGGATGCGGCGGTCCTCGGGCAGAGGCGCGGCGTTCGGCACCTCGAACAGCTCGATCCGCAAGGCCCCGTTGGCGATCATCGCCACCTGGGCGGGGATGGTCGGGATCGGGAACCGGCGCTCGACCTTGAAGCCGAGGACGCGGTCGTACCATTCGACGGCGGCGTCGAGGTCGGGGACGCTGACGCCCCCATGGTGGAAGCCGTACTTGAACTGGCTCATCAGAGGCTCACCTGGGCGATGGATTGCGGCTTGCCGCCCTTGGCCGCCAGCATGGCGACCAGGGTCAGGACGGCGGCGACGAGGCTGGCCGCCCCGATCACCTGGAAGGTCGGCAGGATGCCGCCCACCGACTTGCCGATCAGCGGCACCAAGAGGCCGCAGACAAACTGCCCCAGGGCGAAGGTCGATTGCCACACGCCCATGCCGCGCGCTCGCACAGCGAACGGCAGGCCGCGCGTGGCCCAGGTCAGCATGGTCGGCAGGATCATGCCGCCGCCGATCTGGTTGAGGGCCGAAGCGGCCACGAAGGTGGTCTCGTTGGACGCGTGGGACATCAGGATGAAGCCGACGCCGAGCAGGGCGAACTCCAGCAGCATCAGGCCCCGCAGCGGCAGGCGCGGCGACAGGATCCAGAATGACAGGGTGCCCAGCGGCACGGCCAGGCTGGCGATGGCGGTCAGCAGGCCGATGCGGGCCGGATCCTTCACCCCCAGGGCAAACAGCGCCGTGCTGAGCTGGATCTGCACGGTGTAGAACATGGTGGCGGCGAACAGGGTGACGGCGCAGACGCCGAGCATGAACTTCCACGGGAAGCCCGCCCAGCTGAGCGACGGGCGCTGGGCCTCCTCGCCCTCCCCTTCGCCGGCGGCCTCCTGCCGCGAGGGCTCCCAGGTGAAGGCGATCACGCCGACCATCAGCACCAGCGGGAACAGATAGACCAGGAACGGCCCGTGCCAGCCGAACCGGCCGGCCGCCCCGCCGATCATCAGGAACAGCACGGCGGATACCGAGGCCGTGCCCGCCTGGGCGGCCAGCCAGCGGTCGCGGGTCTCGCCCCGGAACAGGTCGGCGATCAGGGTGGTCGACAGGGTCATGACCACGGCTTCCATGATCCCCACCACCACGCGGGTGGCCAGGATCGCCCAGAGGTCGCGCAGGAAGAACGGGGCGACGCCGAAAGCTGCGTAGATCGCCATCGACCAGATCAGCAGCCGGCGGCGGCCCACCGAGTCGCCCAGAATCCCCGCCAGCGGCGAGAACAGGGCGATGCACAGCGAGGGCATGGTGACCACCATCGGCGCCAGGAACTCGATGCCCGGCACATGGGCGAAGGCCTGCATCAGCTGCGGGATGATCGGCGCCACCAGCAGCGCCCCCATCACCGAAAGCGTCACGGGCAGAAGCAGGCTGAGGCCCTGGACGGGCCCGGCCCGCCGGGCGGCTGGGGCGGAAGACGTGGTCACTGACTGTCCCTCTCTAATGTCTTTTGTCGCGAGCCCGTCTTTGTTCTCTGGAGCGCGACAGTCGCCGGAACCGTTGTCGGCCCAGGCTGTCGCGCTCTAGATCGCGTGCTCGTCTTCCTCAGTTAGCGTGTCGAGCTTGTCCGGAAGATTTCCGTTTTTGTCGCCGACGCCCCCGGGGCGTCGGAAAGGCTCGAGCGAGCGACGGTCGGCGTCGAACTGCATGTCCCAGGCGACCTCGCCCTCCCAGAAGCTGGGGGTCCTGGTGGCCCACAGCAGCGAGCCGAACTTCCAGTCCCAGACCCGCGGAACCCAGTTGTCGTCGAGATAGTCGGTGTCGACGTGGTACTCGGCTTCGCCGCCGTTCGGGTTGTCGAAGTAGTAGTAGATGGCCGACGAGATGCGGTGGCGCGACAGGCCGCCGGAGCTGTTCTGGCTGGTGTTGGTCCAGCCCTTCTGCTGCATCTGGTTCACGCCCAGCATCAGCTCGTCGATGTCCTCCAGGCCGAAGGCGATGTGCATGAAGCCCGGATCGTCGGGGGCCACCGGCAGGGCCGTCGAGACGAAGAAGATGCTGTGGTGCTCATGGGTCCCGTCGGCGCGGGCGAAGGCCCCGGCGCCGCGCGAATGGTCGGTGTAGCGGAAGCCCAGGCGTTCGATGAAGAACTCCAGGCTGGCCACGTAGTCGTGCACGAAGAAGACCACGTGGTTGATGGTCTTGGGCAGGCAGCGCCGACGCCATTTGCGGTGCAGGTTCAGGCGCTGGATGTTCCCCGGCGCATTGACGGGGTCGGGCTGGGAGACGACCTGGCGTTTGTTCCAAACCTTCAGGCCGATCGGCATGCCGTCGTCGCAGAAGAAGTGGGCGGCGCCGTCGGCGTCGAAGCTGATCTCGCGGTCGCGCGACAGATCGGCGACCAGGGCATCGAACGACTCCTGGGTGTCCACGCCCCAGATGGTCTCCTGCATGCCGACCTTGCCGGCATAGGTTGCGGGCGAGCGCGGGTCGCCGCGGCGGCGGACCACGATCTTCGACCCGCTGGCCACCTCGAACACGCTCTCGTCGTCGGTCCGCGACAGCGGCGTCAGGCCGAAGTCCGTCCAGAACCGCGTACAGAGCTCAAGATCGTCCACGCCGAAAATCGCGCTCTCGACACCCAGAATCGCCATGCCCTACTCCGTGAACGGGTCCGGACGCGGCGCCCTGCGCCTTGCCGTCCTCCCCGCTGGCTTCTTGTTCTCCCTGCGAACAGACCACCCGGGCGCGGCGGCGAGAAATCCATTGTTCGGATTGGAGGTATCGCGGCGGGCGGCGGCTGGGGGCCGGTCGGGCGCGCAAAAAGAGGCGCCCGCCCGGCGGGGTCGCGGGGCGGGCCAGGTCGGAGACGACGCGGAAAAAGGGTCAGGTGGCCTGGCGCAGGGCCGTGATCGAGGCGGCCATCAGGGTGTTGTGCTCCTGCGGCGAGCCGCCGGTCATCTCCAGCTCGCCCAGGCGGACGGAGTTCTCCACCACCATCCGGCAGCGGTCGAACCGGCGGCCGGTGAAGCGTTCGAGCGCGGCCTCGACCTCGCCGCCATGCGCCAGTTCCTCTGCCAGCACCACGGCGTCCTCGACGGCCATGCCGGCGCCGGAGGCCAGGTGCGGGGTGGTGGCGTGGACGGCGTCGCCGATCAGCACCACCCTTCCGACATTCCAGGGCGGCGGCTGCAGCAGAATCTTCAGCGGCCGGTAGTTGATGGTCGGGTTGGCGAGCACCCCTTCCCGGATCCCCGGCACGATGCCGCCGAAGCCGTCCATCAGGGCGTGCAGCCGCGCCGGCTGGTCGGCCAGCTCGATCCACGGATCGTCGGGCGTACGCTCCAGCAGGAACATGTACATGTGGGTGGGCGAGACCGGGTTGAAGCCGATCTTGCGGTCGCCGCCCATGTAGAAGTGCGAGCGGTCGAAGCCCGGCGGGCGTTCGGCCAGCAGCCGCCAGCAGGCCTGGCCGGTGAAGCGCGGCTCGGGCGCGTCGGGGAAGATCGCCTTGCGGGTGGTCGAGAAGATGCCGTCGGCGCCGATGACGAGGTGGTAGGACCGTTTCTCACCGTCGCTGGTGGCGACCTCGACGGCCTCGCCCGCCTGGTGCAGGGCCTTGACCGTTACGCCGAGCCGGACATCGACTCCGACCTGCCGGGTCGTCTCCGACAGCACCGCGTGCAGAACCGGCCGCATGACGCCGCCGGTGGCGGGGATGCCTTCCTCGACCGGGGTTGTCGAAAGGTCGGCGATGAACTCGCCGGTCTTGGAAAAGACCGTGCCGCCGCTCCACGCCGCGCCCTGGGCCAGCACCGCGTCGAGCACGCCGACGGCGCGCAGGGCCCGCAAGGTCGGCCCGGTGATGGTGATGCCGGCGCCGTAGACGCGCCAGGCCGGATCCATCTCGACCAGATCGACCGCCGCCCCGCTCCGCCGCAGCAGGATCGCCGCCGACATGCCGGCGATGCCGCCGCCGATCACCAGAACCTTGCCGACCATTTCCTCGACCCTTTTTACGCTTCTTGTCGCGCTTATCGTTATTGGGGACGGCTCTCAGGCTCTCGCCTGGACCGCCTTCTGCTCGATCGCTCCGAACACCGAAGCGCCGGCCTCGTCCAGCACCTCGATGCGGACGGTGTCGCCAAAGCGCATGAAGCCGGTCTTCGGCTCGCCGTGCTGGATCACCTCCCAGCCGCGCCGCTCGGCGATGCAGGCCGAGCCGACCTTGTCCGGCGCGCCCTCCGAAACGGTGCCGAAGCCGACGATAGTCCCGGCCTTCAGCGCCCGGGTGCGGGCGGCGTGGACGATGAGCTTGGCGTAGGTGAAGTCCATGGCCGCACCGCTGGGCCGGCCGAACGGCTGGCCGTTCCAGGCCACCTGCACCGGCAGCTCCACCCGGCCGTTGGTCCAGGCGGGACCGAGCTCGTCGGGCGTGACGGCGACCGGGGCGAAGGCGGTGGCCGGCTTGGCGTGGATGGGGCCGAAACCGCGCATCATCTCGAAGCGCTGGAGCGCCCGCAGGCTCCAGTCGTTGGCCAGCAGCACGAGGCGAACCGCCCCTTGCGCCTCCTCGTCGGTCGCGCCGATCGGCACGTCGCCGGTGACGACGGCGTATTCGGCCTCGAAGTCGATGCCGTCGGCCTCGTCGACGAACGGCGCGTCCTGCGTCGGGGCCAGGAAGGCGTCGGAGCCGCCCTGGTACATGATCGGCACGACGTCGGCCTGGGGGATCGGCGGAATGTCGAATGCCTTGTCCAGCAACCGCCCGTGGGCCAGGAACGACGATCCGTCCAGCCACTGGTAGGCGCGCGGCAGCGGCGACAGGGCCTGCGTGGGATCGAAGGCGAAGGCGTCCCGCGCGGTCCCGGCGTTGAGGGCCTCGGACTGGGCCTGGAGCGCCGGCGCCAGCGCGTCCCAGCGGTCCAGCGCCGCCTGCAGGGTGGGCGCGGCCTGCGCGAAGACGGCCGTCTTCAAGTCGCGGGAGACGATGACCAGGCGACCGTCGAAAGTGTCGGACTTCAGGGTGGCGAGCTTCATACGGTGATCCTTGAACTCAATCTGCGGTCCAGCCGCCATCGACCACCAGCGAGGAGCCGGTCATCAGGGCGCTGGCGTCGGAGGCGAGGAAAACGATGGCGCCCATCAGGTCCTCGACCTGGCCGAGACGCCCGAGCTTGATCTTGGCGAGCACGCTGGCCAGGAACGCCGGGTCCTCGAAGAACGGCCTGGTCAGCGGGGTCTCGATGAAGGTCGGAGCGATGGTGTTGACCCGAATGCCGTGCGGGGCCAGGTCCAGCGCCATGGCCTTGGAGAGGCCCTCCAGCGCCCACTTGCTGGCGCAGTAGAGGGTGCGGTTGGGACCGCCGACATGACCCATCTGCGAGGTCATGTGGATGATCGAGCCCTTGGCGCCCTGCTCCACCATCCGCCTGGCCACAGCCTGGGCCACGAAGAAGGCGGCCTTGAGATTGAGGTCGAGCACGGCGTCGTAGTCTTCGACCGTGACCTCGCCGAACGGCTTGGGCCGATTGGTCCCGGCGTTGTTGACCAGGATGTCGAAGGCCGGGCGCGCGGCGATGGCGGCCGTCACCGCCGCGACGTCGCCGACGTCCAGCACCAGGGCCTGCGCCGCTCCACCCCGCTCGCGGATCGCCTGGGCCCCCGCCTCGATCTCGCTGGCCGAGCGGGCGACGAGCGTGACGGCCGCCCCGGCGTCGGCCAGGGCCGCGGCGGCGGCCAGGCCGATGCCTCGCCCCGCCCCAGTCACCAGAGCCCGGCGGCCGTCCAGCCGGAACGACGGCGTACTTGGCAACACAAGAGGGGGCAGCTCCATCGCCCTACCCGTCCCTATTCCGCCGCCAGCACGGGCGAGGCCGCGCCGGCGTAGGGCACCTCGCGATGGCCGTAGCGGCGCACGCGGATGTTGGCCTGCTCGCCGTGGCCGGCGAAGCCTTCCAGGGCGCAGAGGCGCGAGCAGTACTCGCCGACCAGCGCCGAGGCCTCGTCGGTCAGCACCTTCTGGTAGGTGCAGGTCTTGATGAACTTGCCCACCCAGAGACCACCGGTGTAGCGGGCCGCCAGCTTGGTCGGCAGGGTGTGGTTGGTGCCGATCACCTTGTCGCCGAACGAGACGTTGGT
>NZ_JBWKNI010000008.1:0-234574 GCF_059415485.1 Caulobacter sp. GW821-FHT10C03
GGCGAGAACTTCCAGCAGTTCAACACCGGCCAGACCAGCAATCCGCTGACAAGCATCCCCAACCTGTCGCTGTTCGCCCCGACCTATGGCGGAACCCTGCCCAGCATGGACCTTACGGTCCTGTCGTCGGCCTATGTGAACACCTACAGCCGTCGCGAGCAGAAGGGCCTCTACGCGCAGGACCAGATGACCATCGGCCGGCTGCAACTGATCGCCAGCGGTCGCTACGACTGGTACGAGCAGATCACCGACAACAAGAAGAACAGCACCTCCAGCACGCTGGAGCAGAACGCCTTCACCATGCGTCTGGGCGGTCTCTACGAGCTGGGCGCGGGCCTGGCGCCCTATGTCAGCTACTCGGAATCCTTCGAGCCCCAGGCGGGCACGACCTGGCAGGGCGAGGCCTTCGTGCCCGTCACCGGCCGTCAGCTCGAGGCAGGCCTGAAGTATCAGCCCAAGGGCACGTCCGCGCTGTTCACCCTGGCGGCCTATGAGCTGGAGCGCCGCAAGGTTCCGGTCGCCGATCCGCAGGCCGGCACGAACGGCATCCCGGCCAATTCGCAGATCCAGATCGGCGAAGTCCGCGTGCGCGGCGTCGAGCTGGAAGGTCGCGGCGAGGTCTCGCGCGGCCTGAACGTGGTCGCCGCGCTCAGCTACACCGACGCGATCATCACCCAGGGCGCGCCGGCCATCGCGGCCACCGCCACTAACAGTGGCACCCCGACCACCACGGGCACCCGCCAGTTGGGCGTGCCGAAGTGGGGCGGCTCGACCTTCGTCTCCTACGACCTGGGCCGCGCCGGCCGGGCCGCGGGCCCGGCGGCGGGCCTGCGCCTGGGCGGGGGCCTACGCTATGTCGGCGGTTCGGACGGCACGACGACCTATGCGGTGATCAACAACGTCACCACCTTCCAGCGCTTCCACACCGACGGCTTCATCCTGGTCGACGCTCTGATCGGCTACGACCTGGGCGCGGCCTCGGCCGACCTGAAGGGCTGGGAGGCGGCCCTGAACGCGGCCAACCTGTTCGACAAGCGGCACATCTCGGCCTGTCCGTTCAACAACAGCTGCTACTTCGGCTCCGCCCGCACGGTGACGGCGACACTGCGCTACAGCTGGTAGACTGCTTCGGCTGGCGGCCAGCTGGCCGCCAGCCGAAGCAGGCATTGGTGTCCGATCTGCAATCAGCTCCCGCTTAACCCTGCATGACCGTGAAAGTCGCCTTTCTGGAGCCGCTAGAGCTTCTGCTCGTGGCGCAGCTCAGCTCTTTGGAACGTGATGGCTGCGACGAGCGCCGTCCCGCTCCTGCCTTGCGAAGGTCAAGCCGGACCGAGCCGGCCACGATCTCATGCGCGAAGTCGCGATAGCTGCGCAGTGGACGCCTCAGGTCGCGGCGGCAAGTTCGGCCGCGATCGCCTGCTCGATCATCATGCGAGAGCGCACGCCGCCGGCGTCGATGTTCAGCCTCAGCAGGCGGCGGTCGGGATGGCGCAACAGGTTGTCTTGCTGGCGCTCCAGCATCTCCAGGTCCTCGCCGAAGATCCTGGCCTGGCCCTGGCGGATGGTGTTGGTCAGGGCCGTGTCTTCGACCGCGAAGTTGCGGGCCATGCCCCAGAAGTACCAGTGTGAGGTTTCGGTCTCGGGCGTGATGAAGTCGACCACGATGCTGGAGGCCTTCCGGTCAGCCGGCGCGTCGTAGCCGCCAAGGCCTTCCAGCGCCACGCCGACCTCGATCATCACGTGGCTGGGCGCCGAGAAGCGGCAGATCTGCCAGCGGTCGACGATCGCGTCCTCGGGAAGGCCAGCGCCGCGCAGGGCCATGCGCCAGAAGGGCGGCGCGGCGATCTTCTCCATGAACCGGCTGGTGACCACCTGGTCGGCCTCGACGCGGGTGTTTACCGGCGCCTCGTCGATCTCCTTCTGGCCGATGCTGGAGGCGTGGACATAGGTCTCGTGCGTGAGGTCCATCAGATTGTCGACCATCAGCCGGTAGTCGCAGGCGATGTGATAGAGCCCGCCGCCATAGGCCCAGTCGGGGCTTTCGGCCCAGGGCAGGTGATGCAGCTTGGCGGGGTCGGCTTGATCGGCCTCTCCTGGCCAGACCCAGATGAAACCGTAGCGCTCCAGCACGGGGAAGGCGCGAATGGTCGGGAAGCTCGTCACCCGCTGTCCGGGCATTGAGGCCGCACGGCCGTCGCAGTCCATGCTCAGGCCGTGGTAGCCGCAGACCAGCTCGCCGTCGCGCACGAAGCCCAGAGACAGCGGCGCGCCTCTGTGCGGGCAGAAATCCTCCAGGGCCACGGCCTGGCCGGACCGGCCGCGATGGAAGACCATGCGCTCGCCGCAGATTTGCCGGCCCAGGGGCTTTTGCGCGATCTCGTCAGGGGTGCAGGCCACATACCAAGCGTTTCTCGGCCAGGTCGTCCCCGGCGCTTCCTTCTGTGGACCCATGCTCGCTTCCTCCCGGCGGCAACCTGTGTCGCTCGTATTGGATCCAATAGGGGCGTCGTAAGGATCGGTGTCAAGTGATTGGATCCATTCTTCTTGCTGCTCGAGCGTGGACAGATAGTCTGGTCGATGATGGACATGCCCAAGATGAAGCCCGGCCAATGGGTGATCGTATCGCTGCGCAAGATGATCGCCTCGGGCGAGCTGAAGCGCGGTGAGCGGATCGCGGAAATCGCTACTGCGGAAGCCCTTGGCGTGTCGCGAATGCCGGTTCGCATGGCCCTGAGGACACTTGAGCAGGAAGGTCTTGTGGTGAAGCTAGGCGCGCGAGGATATGCGGCGCGCGGACCCTCGGAGATGGACATTCGCGGGGCGATCGAGGTGCGGGGCGTTCTGGAAGGCCTGGCTGCATCCCAGGCGGCCAACCGGGGTCTGTCGCCCGAAGACGCCGCAACGCTCCGGCGTTGTCTGCAAGACGGCGACGCCCTTTTGGACCGCGATGCTCTCGATGAAGCGGCGATCGAGGCCTATCACGCGCTCAACCTGACTTTCCACGCAATCCTGGTGGAGGCTGCGGGCAATTCGGCCATTGTGAGCGCCCTGGCTCGTAACAACGGCCTGCCGTTCGCTAGCGCCGACGCCTTGGCGCTCGACCTGAACGATCCGCGAGGCGAACTCCTGCATCTGCGGGCCGCTCACGCTCAGCACCACGAGGTCTTCGAGGCTTTGCTGGCCGGCGATGCGGCGGCGGCCGAAAGGGTGATGCGCGATCACGCCTTGGCGGCCATCCGCAACGCCAAGGTGTTCGTCGAGCCGTAGCGCTTTGATCTGAGGTTCTTGGCGTAGCTGTTTGCGTCGCTTCGCTGCGAACGCATCAGGCTCAGGCGGCTGGCGGCGATCTGGTCGTTGTTGGCGTTCGACGCCGCGGCCGAGAAGCAACGGCGTCGAGCGCGGTCATTTCGCCGTTTTCCTGTCTTTGTACGCCAGAGTGCGATCTGCCGATTTGGCTGTTGAGATCGGCCGATCCTGCGTCTTCTTACTCATCCCCGTAAGCAACGGGGACCCGCCGTGGACCATTCCGAAACCGAGACCGGACGCGAGCGCAGCCGCCAGATGCTGCGCACCGCCTTGGGTCCTTTGCTGCTGGCGCGGCTGGAGGACCCGGGCGTGGCCGAGGTCATGCTCAACCCCGATGGCCGGGTCTGGATCGACCGCTTCGATGCGGGCTTGATCGACGCAGAGCTGTCGATCGGGCCGGCCGACGCCGAACGGATCCTTCGCCTGGTCGCTCACCATGTCGACGCCGAGATCCACGCCGGCCGGCCGAGACTGTCGGCCGAGCTGCCGGGCACCGGCGAGCGCATCGAGGGCCTGCTGCCGCCGCTGGTCGCGGCGCCGACTTTCTCCATTCGCAAGCCCGCCAGCCTGGTCTTCACCCTGGCCGACTATGTCCGCGCCGGCGTCATGAGCCAGGAGCAAGGCAGGGTGCTGCGCGACGCGGTGGCCATCCGCGCCAACATCCTGGTGGTAGGCCCCACCTCCAGCGGCAAGACCACCCTGGTCAATGCTCTGCTGGCCGAGGTCGCCGCCTCAGGCGACCGGGTGATTATTGCTGAGGACCTGCGCGAGCTGCAGTGCGCGGCGGAGAACCAGGTGGCCCTGCGCACTCGTGAAGGCCTGGCCAGCCTCGCGGATCTGGTGCGCTCGTCCCTTCGCCTTCGTCCCGACCGGATCATCATCGGCGAGGTGCGCGGGGCCGAGGCCCTGGACCTGATCAAGGCCTGGGGCACGGGCCATCCGGGCGGTGTGGGGACCCTGCATGCGGGCTCGGCGCTGGGCGCGCTGCTGCGCCTGGAGCAGTTGATCCAGGAAGCGGTGGTCGTGGTGCCCCGCGGCCTGATCGCCGAAACCATCGACCTGATCGCGGTCCTGCAGGGGCGGGGCCGACAGCGGCGCCTCTCGGACCTCGCGCGCCTGGATGGGCTCGCGCCCGACGGCGCCTACCAGCTCAGCCCCGCCTGAGATCCCGCCCCTAAACCCCCGGAGTTTCTGAAGATGTCCACGCGAGAACCCTCGCGCCTGCGCGCACGCCTGCTCGCCGGCTCCATGCTCGACTGCCGCGGGGGCGTTCCGCCCCTGACCATCGCCGCCCTGCTGGTCGCCTCGTCGGCCAAGGCCGCCGGCTCCTCCATGCCCTGGGAAGAGCCGCTGCAGCGGATCCTGGAGTCCATCGAGGGCCCCGTCGCCAAGATCATCGCGGTGATCATCATCATCGTCACGGGCCTGACCCTGGCCTTCGGCGAGACCTCGGGCGGCTCGCGCAAGCTGATCCAGATCGTCTTCGGCCTGTCGATCGCCTTCGCCGCCAGCTCGTTCTTCCTGTCGTTCTTCAGCTTCGGCGGCGGGGCGCTGGTCTGATGGCCGGCGATCGCGGACACGGGTTCGCCGCACCCGTCCATCGGGCCCTGATCGAACCGATGCTGCTGGCCGGCGCCCCGCGCGCGATCGCCCTGGTCAACGGCACCCTGGCCGCGGCCCTGGGGGTGGGCTTGCGGCTCTGGATCGTCGGCCTGGCCGTCTGGCTGGTCGGCCATGGCCTGGCGGTCTGGGCCGCCCGCCGCGACCCGCAGATCTTCGATGTCGGTCGCCGGCACGTCCGGCTGCCGGCCTACCTGGAGGTCTGAGCCATGCTCGATCTTCGGGAATATCGCCGTCGGCCCGCGCGCCTTGCCGACTTCCTGCCATGGGCGGCCCTGGTCGCGCCGGGCGTCGTTTTGAACAAGGACGGCTCGTTCCAGCGCACTGCGGAGTTTCGTGGGCCGGACCTGGATTCGGCCACGGACGCCGAGGTCGCCGCGGTGGCGGCGCGTTTGAACAGCGCGCTGCGGCGGCTGGGCTCGGGCTGGGCGATTTTCGTGGAAGCCCGCCGCGATCCGATCGGCGCTTATCCCGACAGCGCCTTCCCAGACCCGGTCTCGACCCTCGTCGAGGCCGAGCGCAAGGCCGCCTTCGTCGAGACCGGCGAGCACTTCGAAAGCCGCTACTACCTGACCCTGACCTATCTGCCGCCGGCCGATCGCCGAGGTCGGGTCGAGGGCCTTTTCGTCGAAGGGCGGGCGGGGGCAGGGCTCGATTGGCGCGCCGAGCTTTCCGGCTTCGTCGACCGGTCCGACCGTCTGCTGGCCTTGCTCGACGGGCTGATGCCCAAGGTTGGCTGGCTTGATGACGCTCAAACCTTGAGCTTCCTGCACGGGGCGATCTCGACGGTGCGCCAGCGGGTGGCGGTCCCCCAGACGCCGATGCAGCTGGATGCGCTGCTGGCCACCGAGCCGCTGGCCTGCGGCCTGCAGCCCCGGCTTGGGCGGGCGCACCTGCGCGTCCTGATCCTGACCGGCTTTCCGGCCGCAACGACGCCTGGCCTGCTCGATGAGCTGAACCGGCTGGGGATCGCCTATCGCTGGAGCACCCGGGCCCTGTGCCTGGATAAGACCGATGCTGCGGCCCTGCTGGGCAAGATCCGCCGCCAGTGGTTCGCCAAGCGCAAGTCGGTTCTGGTTCTGCTGCGCGAGGCTCTGACCCAGGAGCCGTCGCCCCTGGTTGACAACGACGCGGCCAACAAGGCCGTCGATGCGGATCTGGCCCTGCAGGACCTCGGCGGCGATGCGGTCGCCTACGCCTATGTCACCGCCAGCCTGGTGGTTTGGGACGAGGATCCTGCAGTCGCCGACAGCAAGCTGGCGCTGGTCGAAAAGGTCATTCAGGCCCGGGACTTCGCCGTCATCCGCGAGAGCGTCAACGCGGTGGAGGCCTGGCTCGGGACGATCCCTGGCCATGCTTACGCCAACGTCCGCCAGCCGCCGCTCTCGACCCTCAATCTGGCTCACATCGCGCCGATGTCGGCGGTCTGGGCTGGGCCCGAGCGCAACATCCATCTCGATGGCCCGCCGCTGCTCTTGGCTCGAACCGCTGGCTCTACGCCGTTTCGGCTGAGCCTCCACGTCGGCGATGTTGGTCACACGCTGGTGGTGGGGCCGACGGGAGCGGGCAAGAGCGTGCTCCTGGCGCTGCTGGCCCTGCAGTTTCGCCGCTACCCGAAGAGCCAGATCTTCGCCTTCGACTTCGGCGCCTCAAGCCGCGCCGCGGCGCTTGGCATGGGTGGCGACTTCCACGACCTCTCCGGCGAGGGCGGGGCGGTGGCGCTCCAGCCCCTGGCGCGGATCGACGATCCCGAGGAGCGAGCCTGGGCGGCCGGCTGGCTGGCCGCCGTATTGGCCCGCGAGGGCGTGGGGATCACCCCGGCGGTCCGCGACCATCTGTGGACCGCGCTTGGCAGTCTGGCCAGCGCGCCGGTCGCCGAGCGGACGCTGACGGGCCTAGTGGCGCTGCTGGCCAGTCAGCCCCTGAAGGCTGCCCTCGGCCCCTTTATTTTGGGCGGTCCGTTCGGCCGGCTGCTGGATGGATCGGGCGAAGCCCTGGGCAGCGCCGACGTCCAGGTCTTCGAGACCGAGGGTCTGGCCAGGAGCGCCGCAGCGCCCGCGGTCCTGACCTATCTCTTCCATCGCATCGGCCGCCGGCTCGATGGTCGCCCGACCCTGATCCTGATCGACGAGGGCTGGCTGGCGCTCGACGACCCGGCCTTCGGCGCCCAGCTGCGCGAGTGGCTGAAAACCCTGCGCAAGAAGAACGCCTCGGTGATCTTCGCCACCCAGTCGCTGGCTGATGTGACGGGTAGCCCGATCGCCGCCTCGATCGTCGAGAGCTGCCCGACAAGGATCTTCCTGCCCAACCCGCGAGCGATGGAGCCGCAGGGCGCGGCCGCCTACGGCCGGTTTGGTCTGAACGAGCGCCAGATCGAGATCCTCGCCCGGGCCACGCCCACACGCGACTACTACCTGCAATCGCGGGTCGGCGATCGTCTGTTCGACCTGGGCCTTGGCCCCGTGGCGTTGGCGTTCTGCGCGGCCTCTTCCAAGGCCGACCAGACTGCGATCGGCGCGGTGCTCGCGGCGGTGGGCAGGGAGGGGTTTGCGGCCGCCTGGTTGAACCTGCGGGGCCTCCCCTGGGCGGCCGACCTTCTGACTTCGGGGGCGGCGGGCGCTTCCCCTTCCTTCCCGGAGAGCCTGCCATGACCCTTTCCCGACGCCGCCTGGCGGCGGCGCTTTTGGCCGCGCAAGCGGCCGCCAGCCTGATGCTGGCGCCGCCGCTAGCCCAGGCCCGGATCGTCGTCTTCGATCCGACCAACTACGTCCAGAACGTGCTGACGGCCGCCCGCGCCCTGCAGTCGATCAACAACCAGATCAGCTCCCTGCAGAACGAGGCGCAGATGCTGCTGGGCCAGGCCAAGACCCTGGCCAGCCTGCCGTATTCGACGCTGGCGACCTTGCAGGCGCAGGTCGACCGCACGCGCCAGCTTCTCGGCGAGGCCCAGGCCCTGGCCTATGACGTCGCCTCGATCCAGAAAGCCTTCACCACCAACTTCGGCGCGGTTTCGCTGTCGGCCTCCGACGCCGACCTGACGGCCCGGGCCGACGCGCGCTGGACGACGGCGATGGCCGGCTTCCAGGACGCCTTGAAGCTTCAGGCCGGCGTCGTCGAAGGCCTCGGCGCCAGCCGTGACCAGCTCACCACCCTGGTCGGCGCCAGCCAAGGCGCGGTCGGTGGCCTGCAGGCCGCCCAGGCCGGCAACCAGCTCCTGGCACTGCAGTCGCAGATGCTGGCCGACCTCATCGCCCTGGCCGCCGCCCAAGGTCGCGCCCAGGCGCTTGAAGCCGCCGACAAAGCAGCCGCCCGCGCCGACGCCAAGGCCAGGTTCGCCAAGTTCATGGGATCGGGCTCGCAATGAGGTGGGCCATCGGTCTTAGCGTCGGGGCCTGGATCCTGATCGGCGCCGTCGTGGTCACGGTTCGGGGGCGGCATGAGCCTGCGTCCACGGTGCGGATGGAGGTCGCTGGCTATCGCGGCGATCCCGAGCTTGGACGTTGCCGCGACCTGGGTGAGGCGGCCAAGGACGATCCAGCCTGCCGCCAGGCCTGGGCGCGCGCCCGGGCCCACTTCTTCGGTGAGGCCCGGCCATGAGCGACACCGGCGTCATCGACCGCTTCTTCGATACCTACGGCCGCTACATCGACAGCGGGTTTGGATTGCTTGGCGGGGAGGTCGCCTTCCTGTCGACGACCCTGGTGGCCATCGACGTCACCCTGGCCGCGCTCTTTTGGGCCTGGGCTCATGGCGAGGACATTCTCGCCCGGCTGGTCAAGAAGACCCTTTATGTTGGCTTCTTCGCCTTCCTGATCGGCAACTTCCACACCCTGACCGGCATCGTACTGTCGAGCTTCTCGGGCCTTGGCCTCAAGGCGGGCGGGGTGGGAACCGCAGCTGAGGATTTTCTGCGGCCCGGCAAGCTTGCGGCATTGGGCCTGGAGGCCTGCAAGCCGATCCTGCAGTCGGCCAACGACCTGAGCGGATTTCCCGGCTTCTTCGAAAACGCCGTTCAGATCCTGATCCTTCTGATCGTGGCGCTCCTGGTGATCGTCTCGTTCTTCGTCATCGCCGTGCAGATCTTCGTGGTTTTGATCGAGTTCAAGCTCGTCAGCCTCTGCGGCTTTGTCTTGGCGCCGTTCGGTCTCTTCGGGCGCACCGCGTTCCTGGCCGAAAAGGTCCTGGGCAACGTCATGGCCTCGGGCGTCAAGGTCATGGTGCTGGCGGTGATCGTCGGCATCGGCTCGACCCTGTTTTCAGAGTTCACCAGCCAGGCGGCCGGCCAGCCGACGATCGAGGACGCCCTGGCCATGGCTCTGGCGGCTCTCACCCTTCTGGGCCTTTCGATCTTTGGTCCCGGCATCGCTTCGGGCCTGGTCTCCGGGGCGCCGCAGCTGGGCGCGGGCGCGGCCGTCGGCACCGGCATGGCCGTGGCCGGCATGGCCATGGCCGCGGCGGGCGCTGCCCAGATGGCGGCCGGGGCGGTCTCGGGCATGTCGTTCAGCGGGTTCGGCGGCGCGCGTGCGGCTGGCGCGGCCGGCGCTGCGGGTGGTCGTCTGCCGCCGCCAGACGGCGGCGGAGGGCCCTCTGGTCCGCCGCGCTTGCCGCCGCCTGGCGACAGCGGCGGGGGAGGCGGCTCTGGCTTCACCATGCCGCCCCCCAAGGCCAGCAGCGACGACGAGGGCGGCGGCGGAGAGGGCGGTAGCGGCGCGCCAATGGCCCCCGTCTGGGCTCGGCAGCTTGCCGACCGCCACGCCCTGACCCGCGGCGCGGAGATGGCCGCCTATGCGATCGGCGGGGTTCATGACAATGGCGGCGACGCCGCCCCCAGCCTGAAGGAGGATTAGGATGAACCCCTTTAAGGGCGCGGAGCGCTATGGCGCGACACCGCAGCCGGAAACCCCTTACCAGCGCGCGGGCCAAGCCTGGGACGAGCGCATTGGCTCCGCCCGCGTCCAGGCCGCCAACTGGCGCTTGGCGGCGCTGGGCCTGCTGATGGCCAACTCCGCACTGTGCGGGAGTCTGGCCTGGCTGGCGACTCGCGGCTCGGTGACGCCTTGGGTGGTCGAGGTCGATCGGCTGGGCGAGCCGCGCATCGTCGCGCCCGCGGTGCAGGGCGCCAGGCCCACCGACCCGATGATCGCCTGGACCCTGGCGCGGTTCATCACCGACGTGCGCGCTGTTTCCATCGACCCGGTCGTCATGCGCCAGGCCTGGCTTCGGGCCTACGACTTCACCGACGCAGCCGGCGCTGCGGTCCTTTCGGACTACGCCCGGCGTGCTGATCCTTTCGCCCAGGTTGGCCGCGCCCAGGTGGTGGTCACGGTCAGTAGCGTGGTGCGCGCCACCCCCGGCAGCTTCCGGGTCGCCTGGACCGAGCAGCGCTACGCTGAGGGGCAGCTGGCCGCCACCGAGCGCTGGACCGCCATCCTGACCATCAATCTCGTCCCGCCTCGCACCCCCGAAGGCCTGCGGTCCAATCCTCTGGGCGTCTTCGTTTCTGGCATCGCCTGGTCCAAGGAGTTCGGCGCATGACCCGCTCTGTCCTGATGGTCTGGCTGGTGCTGGCCAGCCCTTGTGCGGCCGCGCCCTCCGCCCAGCTGGAAGTCCCCGGCGGCGCCAAGCGCTTCGACTACCGCGAGGAGGCGGTCTATCCGGTGATCGCCACGCCGGGTCGGATCACCGACATCGTGCTCGAGCCCGGCGAGGCCCTGGTCGGCTCGGGACCGGTAGCGGCCGGCGACACCGCCCGCTGGGTGATCGGCGATACGATCAGCGGCCAGGGCGCTGGTCGACGCGTTCACGTCATGATCAAGCCCACAGCCTCGGGCTTGGCCACGAACCTCATCATCAACACCGATCGGCGCACCTACCATCTGGAGCTTCGTGCTTCGGCCCGGACCTGGCTGTCGCAGGTGTCCTGGCGATATGTGGCGGCTGTGGAAGCGGCGGTGGCGCCTTCGATCGTTCCGGTCGTCGTGCCCGATATGGTCTTGGCGCCGGCGGTCCCGGCGCGGCCGCTCAATACCGCCTATCGGATCAGCGGCGCCCATCCGAACTGGCGGCCGGTGGCCGTGTCGGACGATGGCCACCGCCTCTTCGTCGATTTCGGCCCGGCCGTGGCGATGGACGACCTGCCGCCGCTCTACCGCATCGGCCCCGACGGCAAGACCGCCGAACTCGTCAACTACCGGATCGAGGGCCGGCGGATCGTCGTCGATCGCCTGCTCGATCGCGCCGAACTGCGCCTAGGCGCCAAGCATCGGGCCCAGGCTGTGCGCCTGACGCGCCTTTCCCTCGTCAAGGAGGCAGGCCAATGAGCCAGGACGCCGACCAGGCCGAAGAGGCCATCGCCAAGACCCTGCGCCTCCGCGGCCCCCAGGTTCCTGTCGCGCGGGTTTCGCGCAGGGCTCTGGTCATCGTCGGCGCCGTCCTGATCGCCGGTGTCGCCGGCGCGCTGGGCTGGTCGCTAATGGAAAAGCGCAAGGCAGCGCCCGCGGAGGCCAAGTTGACGACGGCCCAGCCGCCCGAGACCGTCACCGCCTTGCCGCGCGGCTACGTCGGGCCGGCCGGCACGCCGGCCCTGGGACCGCCGCTGCCGGGGGATCTGGGCCGGCCCATGCTTAGCGCCGCGCGGGCCCGAGAGGAGGAGGCCAAGACGGCGCCGGTGGTCGCGGGCGCGAATGCGCCGGCCGTAGGTCAGGCGCCGCCGGTGGTCGATCCGCGGGTCGAAGCCGAGCGCCAAGTCCGTAGAGCGGCGATCCAGAGCGGCCTCTTCGTGGCGGCGGTGGCTCAGGGCGCGCGCGAGGCTGTTTCGGCCGCGGCCTTGGAGCCGGTGGCCGCATCGTCGGGAGACAAGGCGATAGCGGGCGATGCGCGTCTCACCAGCGTCGAGCGCCTCCAGGCGCCGGCCTCGCCCTATGTACTCCAGGTCGGATCGATCATTCCCGCCGCCCTGGTGACGGGGCTGCGGTCCGACGCTCCAGGCATGGCCATCGCTCAGGTTACTCAAGACGTCTACGACAGCCTAGGCGGCGGCTATCTCCTGATCCCCAAGGGCTCGAAGCTGGCCGGCGAATACGACGCCCAGGTTCAGGCTGGCCAAAGCCGGCTGAGGGTGGTGTGGACTCGCCTGACCCTGCCGTCGGGCAAGTCGATCGTTCTGGACAAGCTGCCCGGCGCCGACGAGCAGGGGATGGCCGGGTTGCAGGATGGCGTCGATCGCCATGGCGGCCGGGTCCTGGCCGCGGCTGGGCTTTCCACCCTGCTCGCCATCGGGGCCGAGGTCGGCTCGTCCAGCGAGGAGAGCGACATCGCCCGCGCCGTTCGCCGGGCCGGCGCTAACACCGCAAGTTCCGTTGGCCAACAGATGGTCGGCAAGAGCCTGGATCTCGCGCCGACCCTCACAATCCGGCCCGGCGCACCGCTACGGGTGCTTCTGACCCGAGACCTCGTCCTGGAACCCTATGCCGACGAAAGGAAGGCGCCATGAGTGGAAAACTGAAGCTCGGCGCGCTGGAGGACGATACACCCGTGAAGGTGACCCTCGACCTCCCCGCCGCCATCCACCGCGATCTCGTCGCCTACGCTCAGGCCCTAGCGGCCGAGAGCGGCGGCAAGCCCGCCGAACCGGCGCGTCTGGTGGCGCCGATGCTGGCCCGGTTCATGGCCACCGACCGGGCGTTCGTTCGTGGGCGAAGAGGGCGGTCCGCTTAGGCGACCTGCCGCTCGTCGTCCAGTTCAGCCAGGGTCTCAATCAGCGCCAGGATTTGACGGCGGCGTTCGCTCTTCAGGCCCGACAGGAGTTGAGCGATCGCCAGCCCGTCCGGCGAGGACAGCAAGGCCTGGATTGCGCGGGCGGTTTCCAATTCGGCCCGGTCGACGACAAGGCCATTGTCAGTCGCTGGCAAGCCTTCGAAGAACCAAGCCGGGCCAACGTCGAGGATATTGGCCAGCGCATAGAGCATCGACGCGCTGACGCGGTTGGTCCCGCGCTCGTACTTCTGAATCTGCTGGAAGGTCAGGCCCAAGCCTTGGGCGACCTGGGCCTGGCTAATCTTCTTGAGCCGGCGGCGCATACGGATGCGCGCGCCGACATGCTGGTCGATAGGGTGGGGCGGGGTCTTGGACGGCAAGAGGGCTCTCCGGTAGCGATGTCTGCAAGGAGAGACACGCCAGGGAGGCTGTCTTGGTAGTTGGGGCTAAAAAAGCCGCGAGGGCGGCGTCAGCGAGCCCAGCCTCGATCGCGTATCGGCAAGCGCCAGTGTGCGCTCTGAGATTGTCCCGCTAGAACGGCGCAATGTTGGAAGGAGCGTCTCTGCTTGACTCTCGCCGCTGATCCCAATGCCGCCGTTGCGGCTGCCCTAGGCGCCTGTTGCGATGATCCGCGTCCGCTTCATTACGCGGTCATGCTCGCCGGCCGATTGGGGCGCGGGCAAAACGACGTTTCTGAAGGGCTTCCTGGCTGCGAGAAGCGAGCCATATCTGTTCGTCAGCCTCTATGGCGTCATGTCGATTGGACCAGTTCTTCCGCCAACTGCATCCCATCCTGTCGTCCAAGGCCGCCAAACTCGGTGGACTGGTCCTGAAGGCGGTAGCCAAAGGCGCCTTCAAGTTCGATCTGGGCAGCAGCGATGAAGCCAGCCTCGACTTCGGCATCCCCGATATCAAGCTCAAGGACTTCACCGACAACCCAAAGGGGGGCTGCCGAATTGGTCTTTCACGCGATCAGGGGTCTTTTCTCAGTTTTGCTGCGCGCGACCGTGGCCGGCGATTACTCGATGAATCTGCATCGCGAAGGTCGTGTTCCTGAAGCCGCCCAAGGGCAGATAGTAGCGCGGTCAAGCCTGATTTCCGGATTCAACCGGCAACTCGACCGCGCTGCCATATAGGCAGGGCGCTCGTGAGCGCTCTAGCTCCCAACTCTCTCCTTGACCTTCCCCAAGGATTTTTCTGAACTCATCGCGATTACGCGAGCGGAGATGGCGCGCAAAGCGTCGAGGCTGAACGGCTTGAGCAGCACCTCGTCGGCCCCCAATTGCAACGCAAAATCGAGCACCTGGGTTCCTGATAGCAACTTGGCGCCGGCTGACATGGCGATGATCCTGGTCGACGGGAAGCGTCTGCGTATCTCGATGATGGTCTCGATGCCTTCCTGGACCGGCATGAAGATGTCGAGGATGACCAGATCGTACGAGGCTACGGAAAGCTGCTCGATAGCCTGGGCGCCGTGCTCAGCGGTGACGCAATGGTGGCCTTCGATGCCGACCATCATGGAAAGATATTCACGGACGAGAGGATCGTCGTCCACGATGAGAATATCGGCCATCTTCCCCTCGCCACCCGTATTGAGGGAACTTAAGGCGAAGTCTCCGAATGCGCGCGGCGGCAGATGGTCGCAAGCTTGAGGCGAGGGGCCAAGCTGATCAGACGATTTCGCCCAATCTCTTTTCGAGACGAAAGGTCGTGTTTCTGGGGTTACGTCGAAGGCGGCAAGCGACGGCAACGAGGATCAGGTTGTTGGCTTTTTGTCTGATCCTGCGTCCTCCATCGCGCGGACGACCGCCGACAGCAGCGCGGCCATGTCCACTGGCTTGGTGAGCACATCGTTCATGCCGGCATCCAGGCAGGCCTGACGTTGATGGTCCATGGCGTCGGCGGTGAGGCCGATGATCGGGATCGCGTCGAGGCGAAGATCCGAGCGCGCACGGCGAGCAGCTTCGAGGCCGCCGAGCACGGGCATGTTCACGTCCATGAGGATCAAATCGAAGGGCTCCGCGCCAAGCCGATCGAGCGCAATTTGCCCGTCCTCGGCTTCGACGAGGGTGCATCCCAACGGGGCCAGCATCAGCCCGATCACCTTGCGGTTTACTGGATGATCCTCGACCAGCAAAATCTTCAAACTCGCCGTCGAGGGCTCGGAGACCTCATTCGCCTCCGGCATGCTCGGCGGTTCCGTTAGCGGGAGCTGGCAACGGAAGCTCAAGGTGAAGGTCGAGCCTTCTCCCTCCTGGCTCTCGACCGCGACGTCGCCGCCCATCAGCTTGGCCAGTCGACGGGTGATGTTGAGCCCCAACCCGCTGCCTCCATACCTCTGTGCGGTTGTCGCATCGGCCTGCTCGAAGGCGCCGAACAGCCGCGCGCAAGTTTCCGGCGACATGCCGATGCCCGTGTCACTCACCGAGATATGCGCCATCACCTCATGGTCGCCGGAGGACTCGCACCGCAGACGCAAAAGCACGCCGCCCATCTCGGTAAACTTGATGGCGTTCGACAGCAGATTGGACACGCATTGACGCACGCGCACAGGATCGAAGATCAAAGTCGGTGGCGTATCGTCGATGTCGAGAGTCAGGCTGATGCCCTTCTCTGCGGCCAGTACGCCGTGAATCCTGACCAGTCGCTCGCATTTGCGCGCCAGGTCAGCGGGCAAGGGCGCGATCTGCAGTTTGCCCGCCTCGATCTTGGACAGGTCCAGTACGTCGTTGAGCAGGGTCAGAAGATTGCGCCCAGAGTCCTCGATGAGCTCCACCTGCTCGCGCTCTCCTGGTTCGAGGGGCTCGAGTTTCAATGCTTGGGCCAGGCCAAGCATGCCGTTGAGGGGGGTGCGCAACTCGTGGCTCATCGTGGCGAGAAATGTCGATTTGGCCTCGCTGGCGGCCTCGGCGCGGGCTTGAGCCTGAGCAAGCGCCCGGGCTGTTCGTCTTTGCTGGAGCACGAAGGCCACCGCGCCCAGTGTCATGACCCCGAACAGGCCGGCGACTAGACCCCAGGCGAGCGACAGGCGGCTCTGGAACTGGGCTTGGCGTCCGGCGCGCTCGCCCTTTACCCGCTCGGCGTCCAACGCCGTTTGGAGGGCAGCGGCGATATCCGTCATTTTGCGCTGGTGGTCGTCTTGGAGGCGGACAAGCGTCTCCTCGCGGGATTTTTCCAAGGCGTCGAACGCCGCCAGTCCCTGGCCTTCCGCCCGGAGAAGATAGGCCAGGCTCAACTGCTCGGCATCGCGTCCGCGCGCGGCGGGTGCGGCCTGCAAGCGGGCAAGGTCGGCCCGCCCATCGGCCACGTCCCCCATACGGGCGCGGGCCGCTAGGCGCAGTCGCAGCGCAGAGACCGCCCAGCCATCGTTGGCCTGGTCCAGAGCCTGGGCGACTGGCCGCAAGCATTCGACAACACGCCGGGGCGCATCTTGAGCGTCGGCGATCGCCGCGCAGAGATAGGCGTTGAAGAAGGGGGCCCGGGGGCCGCCCGACGTGGCGATCAGGTCGCCGTGAAGCCGCCACAGCATCTGCGCCGAGGCGAATTCGCGCGCCCTCACCGCAAGGAGCGCTAAATTATAGACCCGTTCGGCATCCTGAGTGGCCGAACCGATCCGGCGATCGATTGCGGCCGCGTCTGCAAGGTGATCGAGGGCGCCGTTGTCATCGCCAAGTTCGCTCAACACCCGAGACATCAGCGTGTGCGCTTCGGCCACTATCGGCTGGGCCAGGGGCTCGTTGCGAGTTGCGTCGAGCAGCCGCGCGCCCGTACGTGTCGCACTCGCCCACTGATCCCGACTGGCGGCGATCCGCAAGCGCTCCAGTTCGATGACGTGATCGACATCGTCATTCTCTCTGGCGATGCGCTGCCACGCCGTGAAATCAGCCCTGCGCCCTGGGGCGTCGGTCGCGGCCTTTGAGGTGGTCAACACCGTGACCATGGCCGCAAGAGGCTGATCATGTTCACGCGCAGCGACAGCGCGGACGCGAGCCGCCCAACGCTCGAAATCGGCGCGTTGACCGTTGTTGCGGTAGTAGCTGAGGGTGCGCCACAGGCCGTAGAACCGTTTCCTGCCAGTCGCATTTATCGTGGCCGCGCCAGCCGCTTCGATATCGGCTGACGAAAGCCGCCCGTGATGCGCGCGGATCTGGTCGCCAATGACCTTAAGCCGCTCAGCCCGTGGTGAAGCCATCGCAACGCCGCTTATCAAGGCAAGGACGAAGGCCAGCGAAAGGAGACCATACGCCAGGTGTCGCGCCTGGCGTTCCGCGCGACCAGCCATCAACCACATGTCGAAACCAACCCAGTCGCCCCAAAATGGGGACCTCAAGCTACAGCAAATCGAACGGGCGTGCGCAGCGCGCCCAGCCGCCAAGAATGTCGTCCGGAGCGCCGTGCAAAAGGGTGGCAAGGCGCGTAGGCTGACAACCGTTAGACGGCGCCGCCTCTCTTGCTCCGCACAAAAAGGGACATCCGGCGCTAGAAATTTTCTAGCGTCTCCTCATTCCCAATCATGATCGCCGTCACGCCATGCGACGTCGGCTTCTCGGCTCTGGCCAAGGCCATGGACTTGACCATCCCGGTTGCCGGCATCGGCGGTGACCAGATCGTCAAGCTGCGCTCGATCCGCTTTGGCGGCGTGTGGGAGAAAGAGCATTCTTAATGTGCATGGTCAGCTCGATCAGCATCGAGATTTCTGCCGTGCGCGCCGCCGGCGCTCTACGATACCGCCCGGGCGCTATCCGCCATCTTCCTGATCCCACCGGTACTAAGGGTGATTTAGAAGGAAATCTCAGAATGCGAGCGGTGGCAGACGGTCGCAAGCCTGACCTTCAACCGTCGCCGGCCTCGCTCCGCGCACGCCAACGCCCCGTGAAATCAACTTTGGCAGAGGCCTCCTTGGAGTCTCCCGAGGCGCATGAACCACCCCGCCGGCCCCATAGAGGTGATACTGCCGGGAAATATCACCACGCCGCCTGCGTCCTTGCTGACGCAAGCTTTTAAGTCTTCCGTCCATCGCCAAGTATACACCGTCGGAAGCGAGAAGCCCCCAAGGAGGGCGCCTAATACTGCCGCTTCATCAAACCCCTAGGACATGACCCGCACGCCGCTGAAATGGGCCAGCGTGCCTGGGCCGATCCAGAGCGCCACTGCGCCCTTGGCGTCGGCGCCGTGCTTGAGGTCGCCAACGATCAGGGTCGGCTGCTTGGCGCCGTCGACATGCAGCCGAGCCTTGGAGCCCGCCACCACAATCCGAACGTGTGTCCAACGCCCCGGTTCGAGATCGACATAGGTCTCGTACTTGGACGGGGCTTCGGCGCGCAGCCGCTCCCAGGGATGGTCGGGGTGCGAGATATACTGGACGGCATGGTTGCGGCGTAACTGGTCGTCGGCCCGGCCGTTGGTTGGACGCAGATAGATGGCCTCCAGCTTGGCCCCGTCGCGCACCCGGAAAGCGACGCCCACGAAGCCTCGCGCCGTGGCGCTGGCTGTGGCGCTCGGGGAGCCGCTTATCCAGGCTTCGATGACGCCGTCGCCGAACACGGGCGTGTCGAGCACCACCAGCCGGTCTAGCTCTGGGACGTTCTCCAACGCCGTGGCGCGTAGGGCCGGACGGTTCCTATAGTTCGTCCGCATCGTGTCAACGCCAATGGCCCGGATTACTCCGGTCTCCAGCCCCGTCCCACCGACGACGCGTGGTGCGGCTAGCGCGGCCAGGGAATTGGCTGAGGCTATCGAGATCGCGGAGCAGCCGATCGCGGCCCGACGGGTCTGAGCGTTGCCGGACATTGGACACTCTTGGTGGTGGACGAAACCACCTTCATCGTCGCGCATGGCCGGATCAAGGCCATGCTTGGCGGGGGCGAACCCGACCAGGAGTCGATGAGAAACGGCTTCATCATTGTCCGCCCTCAGGCTCGACGGCTGCACTCCCGCTCATTCGGCCCGTCGCGGTCTACAGGTAGGCAAATGTCCGCAAATGGCGCTGCCTTGCCTCGTCCGCCAACTCGATGACGGCGTATAGTGGAGGCTAATGGCCGTTTTCGTCCTCGCGCTTCTCCACGAACCGGTACGCGCTGGGCGCCTCGCGTATAATCAGACCTCGTCCTTCGGAAGTGTCGGCGACTTCGAATTCATAGCCGTCGGCGCCCGGCGTAAT
Organism: Caulobacter sp. GW821-FHT10C03; assembly: GCF_059415485.1. Lineage (NCBI taxonomy): Bacteria > Pseudomonadati > Pseudomonadota > Alphaproteobacteria > Caulobacterales > Caulobacteraceae > Caulobacter > Caulobacter sp. GW821-FHT10C03. The sequence continues at coordinate 18,842 of NZ_JBWKNI010000008.1, forward strand.
TGTCACCAGGGCGATGCCGCCGTCGTCAGTCTTATGGCTGGCGACTTCGCTAGCCCAGCCGCCGAAGTCGAACACCGTCTTATCGCCCTCGCGCCGGACGACAAGATCGCCCAGGTCGGCATTGGCGTAACGCCCCGCGAGCCCGTTGACGATCGCGCGGTCGGCGGGCGCGGTCAGGATCCTGCGGCCTTCGCCGCGGCTGGCCCTGAAGGTCTTGCCGTAGTTGGCCAGATCGGCCGCCGCCCTAGGTTCGCCGTCGAACAACACCTCCAGCAGTCTTCGCCGGAACGCCGAACGTAGCGCCGTGCCAGAGTCAGCGTTGGTCAGAATGACCGCGCCGACGCCTTGATTGGGCAGCCAGATCATGTCGGCGCGATAGCCATACTGCGTGCCGCCGTGGTGAATGACCGGCACGCCCCAAATGCGGTCGATCTTCAGGCCCATACCGTAATATTCGTCGCTGCCTTCGGTGACCTGAGGGGTCCGGCGCGCCAGCAGCGGGCCCTCGGCGATATAGCGCTCGCCGTTCGGCAACCGCCCCTTGGCCAGTTCCATGCGCACGTAACGCAACATGTCCCGCGTCGTGCTCCACTCGCCACCGTCCGGACGCGATGGAATGCCGGCGGCGTTGAGGCCCATTACGGCGACCTGCTGGCGGCCATCAATGTCGAGGGCGTGCGGTGCGGCATGGTTGCCCGCCAGCGCCTTGGCGTAGTCGAAGGTGGTGCGTGACATGCCCAGCGGATCGAACACCAGCGCCTGCATGGCCGCATCATAGGCCGCGCCGAGCTCGCGATCGGGCTCGCGCACGTGGGCGCCCAGATAGCCGCCTGAAGCCGCCAGCAGATTGGAGTATTGGTAGAGGTCGCCAAAGCCGCTGGTCGGCTGCATGGTCGACAGCCAAGTCAGGACGGTTGACGCCTGGGCCTGGTCGCCCTGGAAGATCCACGGCAGGTCTTGGCGCGGCAGGCCCGTGCAGGCGCAGACCAGATGCTTGACGCGCACCTTGGCCGTCGTGGCCGTGTCGCCCAGGCGAAAGGCCGGCCAAAGCGAAGAGACTGGGGTGTCCCAATCCATCTTGCCTTGCTCGACCAGCTTGGCCAGCATCAGGGTTGTCAGGGCTTTGCCGTTCGAGCCGATCATGAAGGCGGTGTCGGCGTCGACGTTCTCGGGCTTGCCCAGTTCGCGCACGCCAAAGCCGCCTTCGAACAGGATCTTGTCGTCCTGGATCAGCCCGAAGCCGACGCCGGGAATGTCGAGCTCGGCGCGCGCGGTTTCGATCAGGTTCTTCAGGGCCGCCAAGCGGGTCGCATCGATCTTGTGGGCCGGTCGCCCAGCAAAAGACTCGCGCGCGTAGCCTGCGGGCAGCAGCTTGCCGAGGATCACCTCAACCTGGGAATCGCGCTTTTCGAGCACCTCATCGGTCATGTCGTGGAGCACCACCGTCCATTGGTCGCCGTTCCGCAGCGCCCGGACCCAGATCGTGCGCGCTTGTCCGGCCGGCGCCCGGTAGTTGTAGACGCGGATCTGATCCCAGCCGTCGCGAACAGGGCGATCCTTCGCGCCCGCCCAGGCTGGCGCGGCGGCAGGACGATAGGCCGCCCAGGCGGCGGCCACCGCCGCGTCGGCCTCACCGCCGGTCGTATCGGAGACCAGGATCGAGGAGCCGCTCTCGGGCGCGTCCAGACGGATCACGCCGGCGGCTTTTTGGACGGACCATCCTCGCGGCGCGACCAGGCCTGTCCCGTTCAAGGTTTTGAGTGGCGTGTCGGCCGCCATCACAGAGGCGGCGATCGTATTCGGAGAGGGAAGAGCCCGGGCGAGGCCGGGCGCAGTGGCGATGACGCCTAGGGCTGCGACAAAGGCCATTTCACGCCATCGGGTGCGACGCTTGCCGAAGCTTGGGCTGGCACGCAGAGCGATTGGAGAGTGGCGCACGATGGCCTCAATGTCAGGGGTTGCTGAACGCTCGGGCCAGGCCCGCTGGTGGGCCCGGTCTTAGATCGGGCTGGACAGGAAGCTGTGTCATCCGGCGATGGGCGATCAAGTTACAAGCCTGAAAGGTAGAGGTGCGGGGCAGGGGTGTTGCCCATCGGCGCAACCCATCGCTGGCGCGTCCTCAAGCCTGCGTGTTCTGCAGTGGCGCGACCGCGTCGAAATAGTCGTTGCCGCCCTCGTCTATAAAATGGCCCGACAGGGCCAAACCCGCCTGGTCCAGCAAGTGTCGATATTCCGCCTCGCCCAGCGACAGCGACGGACGCGCCGTCAGCGTGTCCGACCATTCGCAAGCTTGGCGCGGGGCGCTGAACAGAAAGCGGCCGCCAGGCTCCAGTGTCCGCGCCACGCGGTTGATCACCTGGCGCTGATCTTCGGCCGGCAACAGAAACAGCAGTCCGATCGCGACCGCGCCATCGAATTTTCGCTGGAACAGGCCGCTCGTCTCCACGGGTTCACAGGCGACCTCGGCGAAAGGAAATCGACGGCGAAAATCCGCGACCAGAATGGGAGAGGCGTCGACGCCGAAGACCTGGAATCCGTCCTCGAGCAACGCAGCGGAAATCGGGACTCCAGAGCCACAGCCTACGTCGAGTACATCGCCGCAGGGCGGCAGCTGTTTGGCCCATCGGCGCACGGTGTCGGCGCCGATGGGCGATCGCATTTGCATGAACCTCTGCGCGACGGCGTTCCAGCCGTGGGAAGGATCGATGGGCATGGGTCACATCGGCGCGGTTGAAAGGTGAGCCCATCGGAGCCGAGGCGCGCAGCCTCCAACGCTCGTCGTGGAGATGACGGAGGCTCCGTCCGCGGTCCTGCCGTGGTCAATCGCGCACAAAGGTTTCGCCTTCGAAGGTCAGGCGGTCTGGTCCATCGAACAGTATTGTCTGGCCCTGTAGAGGCACAAGCTCCACCCGGACGGTCTCGGGCTTGGTGAAGGCTTCGGCCAGATCCGACATCACCCCGATCCGGACCCTCATGCGATCGCCCTCTTGCGTGACCGCGATCCGTCCCATGGCCGCGTTGGCGTAGGTTCCGACGTAGCTGTCCATCGGCCGGGAGAGCGACCAGGGCCGGGTGGCGCGTTCGGCGCGAGCCGCCGCCAGGCCGGCCAGTCGCTTGTCGCGGCGGGCGGCCAGTTCCGCCAGTTCCGCATCGTAGTGCGCCTCCAGATCCGGACGGCCCGCGAACCTGTCGTAGACATAGTCCGCCACCAGATCCGCCAACTCCCCGGCGATGAGATCTTCGTTGGCCATCACCGCCACGCCCAGCTTGCGATCGGGCATGAACGAGACATGGGCGCGCGAGCCGGCGAAATTGCCGAAATGGTGGATCAGGACGTCATCGCCATAACGCCCCGTTTGCCAGCCCAGGCCGTAGCCGTCACGGGTGTAGGGGCCGAAGACCACCTTCTGGCCGACGACCGAACGGTGGGTCGAGTCCACCAGTCCGACGGGGAACAGGCGCCGGCCGTCCAGGACGCCGTCATTGATCTGGATCTCCAGCCAGCGGGCCATGTCGCCGGCGGTGGAGACCAGGCCGCCCGCCGACTGCAGGGTGGCGTCCGTCTTCTGGAGCCGGCTGGGCTCCAGGGCGCCGGTTGGGCCGGGCACGTGGCCGGACGCGACGACGCCCTTCCTTCGAGCCTTGGAAATCCAGGCGGTCGTGTGGGTCATGCCCGCCGGCGCCAGGACGTCGTCGGTGACGAGCGCCCGCCAATCGCGGCCGAACCGCGCTTCGATCAGGGTCGTGGCCAGATTGTAGCCGGTGTTGGTATAGCGGAACGTCCCATGGGGCGTTGTGGCGCTCCTGACCGTTCGAGACAACAGGGCCTGCATCAGCTCCGGGCTTTGCTCGCCGGAGAACGCGGCCCGGAAGGCGATCGAAAGGTTTTCGACGCCGGAGCGGTGGCTGAGCAGGTCGGTCAGGGTAACCGTGCTAGCGATATCGGGCGGCAAGGACGTGGCGCCGATCCAGTCGGCCAAGGGTACGTTCAGATCGAGGTCTCGTCGCGCCGCCATACCGCCGATCGCCAGGGCCGTGAACGACTTGGTGGCCGAGGCGATGTAGAAGCCCGTTTCGGCGTCGACAGGAGCGCGGGTGTCGACGTCGGCAACGCCATAGCCAGCCGTGATCACCGCCTTGTCGCCGTCGACGACAGCCAGGGCCAGGCCCGGCACGACGCTGACGCGCGCCATCGCCTTGCGCGTGAAGGCGTCGATATCCTTGGCTTCTGGGCTGGCGTGCGGCGCGGCCAAGCCCAAGGTCGCGAAACTCCACAGGCCAGCGGCCAGTAGAAGCGCGATGGGTATTCGATAACGGGTCATAGGGTCTTTCGAAGTTGGCTGGATCGCTTAGCCAAGCCATTCGGCGCCGCCGACGTCTTGAACCGATGAAACCGTCGGCCTCAGCGCCTAAGCAGGCGCCGCAGCGCGCCAGGCGACCAGCCGGAGGTGGCCGTGACGGCGCGGGTCATGTGCGCTTGATCGGCGAAGCCGGAGGCGTAGGCGACCTCGGCGAGAGCGAGATCCGAGCGAATGATACGATCGATCGCGCTGGCTACCCGCCAATCCTGGCGAAACTGCGCGGGCGGGCGACCGAAGGCGGCCCGAAACGCCCTCGCAAAGGCGATTGGATGGCGCTCCATGTCCCGAGCCAGTCGCGCGATCGGGGTCCGGGGCGTTTCGACCAGCCGATGTCGCGCCTCGTTGAGCCACGCCGGTATGCAAGCGGGCCGATCAGCACCGTGCTGCGCCCCCCAATCCCGACCGTCCTCGGCCGCCGCCTGCTCCAAGAACGTTTGCCCAGCCTCGCGGCTGCTGCACGTCGCCACTTGATAGCGATGCGGGGGCGTCGCGCCGGCGTCGCCGTGAACAGACAGGATGAGCGCCCCAGCCGTGCCGAACAGGTTTTGATGTTCGAAGCCGCTGGGCTTGCGGCTCAAGCTGACCCTATCGACGGCAAGCGAACCGTCGAGACTGTCCTCGACATAGTCGCCGGCGAGCAGCAGCGACACTTGCCAGCAACCATGCCGGTGAGCGCGAGATTCTTCGCCGGGCTCATAGTGGCTCAGGACCAGCCTATGATCTGACGACGCGGAAAGGATCGTGCTGATCGGCATGTGACAATGGCCTCCAAGGACTAGAGGCTTGATCGACGCTGTTTGGAGGCGCGGGCTTGCTCTTTAATTTCAGCACCGTCGCGGATTTACGAGAAAGACGCGCGACGAGTCGTCTCGTCGCCTGCCGGCCTCCAGGCCTGAAAGTGATGTTTCCGGAGTTATGGTCTGCCGTTGGCGCGACCCAGGCAAAGTGGAATCTGAACCGGCTACTGCAGTCCTTTGATCTGTATTAGCCGGAGGCATCAGTCAGCGAGGCGCGGATAGTCGGTGTAGCCCTTCTCGCCGCCGCCGTAGAAGGCCGCCGGATCAGCGTCATTGAACGGTGCGCCCGTGCGCAGGCGCTCGACGAGGTCAGGATTGGCCATGTTCAGCCAGGCCGGCAAGACCGGCCTCGACATGGACGCCCTGGGTGAACAGATGGCCGCCGAGAAGGCGCGGCTGATCGCCAGCTACAAGCCCGGCGGCCTGCCCGTTCCCGAAACCGCGACCCAGGGCACGACCCTGGCGGCCCACTAGGTCTTCCACGTCCTGTCCAGGCGAGACGAGGCGACGGGAAACCGTCGCCTTTCCTTTTTTGGACGCTCCTGGGCGCAGACATTGCGCCACGCTCTGAAACTGAACCTTACGCCCCGTGTTTCACCAGGTACGCGCGCGGGTGGCGCGTCGTTTGCGGAGCCAGCATGTCAGAAGCCTCGGTCGAAAATCATAACGTCCGGGTCAGCACCGGCGTGCCTGGCCTGGACGACATCCTCGGCGGCGGCCTGACCCGCGATCGCATCTATCTGGTGGAGGGCACGCCAGGGTCGGGCAAGACAACCTTGGCGTTGCAGTTCCTGCTGAAGGGACGCGAGGTCGGCGAAAGCGGGCTCTACATCACCCTGTCCGAGACCGACGCCGAACTGCGCGCCGCGGCCGCGAGCCACGGCTGGTCTCTCGACGGGATCGCGTTGTTCGAACTGGTCAGCGAGGAGGGCCTGGATCCCGACAGCGAGCAGTCGGTTCTGCATCCCTCGGACGTAGAGCTTGGCGAGACGACACGCGGCGTGATGCGGCAGGTCGAGCAGACCAAGCCGATGCGGGTGGTCTTCGACAGCCTGTCGGAGATGCGGCTGCTGGCCCAGAATCCTCTGCGCCACCGTCGGCAGATCCTGGCGCTGAAGCACTTCTTCGCCACGCGCAAGTGCACCGTGCTGCTGCTCGACGACCAGACGGCCGAGGACGGCGACCTCCAACTGCACAGCATCGCCCACGGCGTCATCAGCCTGCAGCGAACGACCCAGGAATACGGCGCGCAGCGCCGCCGCCTGGAGGTCATCAAGATGCGCGGCATCAAGTATCGCGGCGGCTTCCACGACTTCGAACTGGATACCGGCGGCATCCGGGTGTTCGAACGATTGGTGGCGGCCAATCACCCGGCTCATTTCGACCAGCAGATGGTCTCGACCGGGGCACCGGGCATTGACGCCCTGATGGGCGGCGGCCTGGCGCGCGGCACCAACACCCTGATCAGCGGCCCTTCGGGCGTCGGCAAGACCACGACCTCGGTGCGGTGCGCCCTGACCGCCCTGGAGCGCGGCGAGACCGTCGCCTACTACCTGTTCGACGAAGGCCTGACGACCCTGCTGACGCGCTCGAAGGCCCTGGGCATTGACCTTCTGCCGCATCTGGAGGCGGGTCGGTTGCTGATCCGCGCCATAGATCCGGCGGAGCTGTCGCCCGGCGAGTTCGCCTTCCATGTCCGCGACGCCGTCGAGCGTCAGGGGGCGTTGACCGTCGTCATCGACAGCCTCAACGCCTATCTCCAGGCCATGCCGGGGCAGAAGTTCCTGCTCCTGCAGATGCACGAGCTGCTGACCTACCTGAACCAGCAGGGCGTGGTGACGCTGCTGATCCTGGGCCAGCATGGCTTCATCGGCGAGGTCCGCAGCGACATCGACCTCAGCTATCTCAGCGACGGCATCTTGCTGTTCCGCTTCTTCGAGGCCGCCGGTTCGGTGCGCACGGCGATTTCGGCGGTCAAGAGCCGCACCGCAGCCCATGAGAAAACCATTCGTGAAATCCGTCTCACGCACGCGGGAATCGAAGTCGGCGAAGCGCTGACCGACTTCCAGGGCGTGATGACGGGCTTGCCGTCCTATGAGGGCAAGGTCGGCATGCTCGGCGAGGGACGCGGTGATCGGCGCCCGGATGGATGAGCCTTTCCTGATCCTGGCGCCGCGAGGACGAGACGCGCCGGTCATCGCCGAAACCCTGGCCAATGTCGGCCACGCCTCGCGGATTTGCGCGGACCTCACGGCGCTCACGCAGGCGCTGGGAGACGGAGCCGGCGCGGCCGTGCTGACCGAGGAAGCCTTGGCCCAGGGGGCGACGGATGCCCTGACCGACTGGCTGGCAGGCCAGCCCGCCTGGTCCGACTTTCCCTTCATCGTGCTCGTCACCAAGCAACCAGGAAAGCGGACGCAAGCCGACGCGGCGCGCCTGCAGGCGATCGGCAACATCGTGCTCTTGGAGCGGCCGATCAACGCCGAGACCCTGATCAGCGCCGCCCATTCGGCCATCCGCGCCCGCCACCGCCAGTATCGTGCGCGCGATCATCTTTTCGCGCAGACGAAGGCCGAGGAGCAGTTGCGCTTCGCCCTGGAGGCGGGGCGGCTGGGCGCATGGGATCTTGATCTCGACAGCGGATCGCTGACGATGTCCGAGACCGCGCGCGGGCATTTCGGGCGCGATTTCGACCGTGTCCTCTCGCTCGCCGATGTGGAAGCGGCCGTGCATCCGGATGATGCGGCCTCGCGCAGAGGCGCGTTGGAGGCGTCCGTCTCGCGCGGCGAGAACTACGACGCCGAATACCGTGTCGCCTGGCCTGACGGGTCTTGGCATTGGCTGCAGGTGAGGGGGCGGCTCAATCGTCGGCGTGCTGAAGAGCCGCGCCGCCTGTCTGGGGTGACGCTAGACATCACCGCTCGCAAGACCGTCGAGGCCGAGCTGCGGCTGCTGAACGAGACGTTGGAACAGCGCATCGCCGACAGTGTCCGCGACCTCAAGATCGCCAACGAGCGACTGCTGGCCGAGATCAGCGAGCGCGAGCAGGCCCAAGCCGCGCTCGTCCAGGCCCAGAAGATGGACGCCATCGGCCAGCTGACCGGCGGCATCGCCCACGACTTCAACAACCTCCTGACCGCCATCGTCGGCAATATCGACATGATCGAGCGGCGCAGCCAGGACGCCCGGATCCAACGCATGGCGGTCAACGCCCGCGAAGGCGTCGAGCGGGCGACCAAGCTCACCGCCCAGCTCCTGGCGTTCTCGCGCAGCCAGCAACTGGACCTGCAGCCGATCGAGGTCGATGCGCTCATCGCCGGCATGGACGATCTCCTGACACGAACCCTGGGCCACACGGTCGAGGTGCGGATGGCGCTGGACGCCGGGGACGCCCGGGCCAAGGCCGACGCCAACCAGCTCGAACTGGCCGTGCTCAACCTGGCCATCAACGCCCGCGACGCCATGGGCGAGGGCGGTATGGTGACGATCTCGACCCGGCTGTCGGACGAATGGCGCGAGGGTCTCCAGCCGGGCGATCACGTCGTGTTGGCTGTCGGCGATAACGGTCATGGCATTCCGCCCGAGTTGTTGCAGAAGGTCTTCGATCCCTTCTTCACGACCAAGAGCGTCGGCAAGGGCACGGGGCTGGGCCTGAGCCAAGTCTACGGCATCGCCACCCAGTCGGGGGGCGCGGTCCGGATCGACAGCACCGTCGGTATGGGGACCACAATCGAAATCTGGCTGCCCGTTACCGACGCGGCCGAGCGCGTGCGTCCCAGCGACCTGGCGCCTGAGGAAACGCCGCTCAGCCAGGGAGAGCGCATATTGGTGATCGACGACGATCCCAGCGTTCGCCGCTTCATCGTCCAGTGCCTGCGCTCCCTCGGATACCGCGTCACCGAGGCGACCGGCGGGCAGGAGGGGCTGCAGCGGCTCGCGAGCGACGCCCCGGACCTGCTGGTGGTGGATTTCGCCATGCCGGGCATGAACGGCGCGCAGGTGGCGACGCGCGCCAGGGGCGTGTTGCCGAACCTCGGCGTGCTTCTCGTCACCGGCTACGCCGACGCCGCCGCTATCCGGGATCTCGTCAATTCCGAAGCGGTTCTGCGCAAGCCGTTCAAAGTCAGCGACCTGGCGGTTGCTGTGCGCTCCGCGCTGACGGGGACGAAGTTGAAGCCGGCTCCTTCATTGGGATGACGGCGAGGGGCTCGGTTGGAAGATCCTGGCACCCCGCACAGTCTTCGGCATTCGGATCAGCGTCGCCGAGCGGGCAGGTACTGGCCGCCGGCCAGCGTCAGTTTCCAGCCCGACCGGGTTCGTTCCGCGAGGCCAAGCGCCGTCAGGCTTTGAGCGTCGCCTATGTTGAGCTGAATCTCCGCGCCCTTGGTGCGGCGGTCCAGCTCGCGTAGCGACTGGAGCTGACCGCTCGTCAGGTGAAGCGGGCCAAGATCGATTTCCTCGTCCGACCGGATCAGGCGGAGATGGGCGGGGGGCAGGTCGATAGGCCGTCTACTCCTGCTGTCGATGTTTGGATTTGAGGGTTTCAAGAGCGATCTCCATCTTCTGCTGTCTGTGGATCACCAGCCGCAAAAGCACCGCTCGCGCGGGGCTGGTGTCGGGCTTAGCGAGTTCCTGGCGCGCGCCTTCGACGATGCGGCCACGATGGCGATGACCCAGGCGCCAGCTTTCCATTCGGACCTCGCTAGGCGAGTACCAGATGAAGCGGCGCATCGCGGTGGCGAGGATGGGAAAGCGCTTGATGAGCCCAATCAGCGTTTTCATCCTGGCGACACGCTCGGGCGGGCCGGGCCGATCTGTGGTCGTTTTGGCGCGCCCGTGCGGTCCCCGCGCTGATGACTCGGGATCTGGGGCATGGATTGTCCTGATCGACGCTCTGGAGGCGAGCTTCGCTGTTTTCAGTCACGGCGCGCGCCAGCGGCGTAATATCGAGTATGCGCCTTGGCGCTGTAAATAGATACATTGACCTCAAAAGGAAAATCCAAAGCTCAGGTTCAATTTCTGGCGTCCATGGAATGTTCGATAAACTTGCCGCGTAATGAGCGCGCGGTCCGGCGGGTTGATCATGTTAGGCTGCGAAATGAACGAGACCGAACGTGACAGACTGGCCCGCGATCGGGCCGAGGCCTATGCGCCACCGCCCGCTGGCGGCGCCTTGATGGCCGGCGTCTGCGGGGCAGCGCTCGCCCTGCTGGGTGTCATCGTCGCGGCGCGGTTCTATGGTTGGCTCGTGCGTGATTATATCGGCTTGGCCGCGATCCTGGTCGTGGGAGGCTTCGTCGTCGTCTGCGGCGGCTACCTTCGGCTGGCGCGCACGAACCGCAGGGCGCGCCGCGCCGAACGCCTCCTGATCGATCGGGAGCACCGATAGGTCTCCCTGCGCACAACCGTGAATATTCCCCGGAACGCCCATCGGGCTCGCGGATTGGTGTCTCGCCGCGTTCGGCGGCAGGCAAAGGACAGACCGATGGACGACCAAGTTACAGGCGTCGCCCGCCAGGGCGTCGGCCGGGTTCAGGACGCCGTCGGCGGGTTGACCGGCGACAGCGCCACCCAGATCAAGGGCAAGTTCAACGAAGCGGCCGGCAGCGCCCAGCAGACCTACGGCAAGCTGAGCGAGGGCGTGCGTGACACGCTGGAGGGCGCGCTGGAAACGGTGCGCGGTGAAGTGCACGAGCGTCTCGACACCATCGAGACCTACGTGAAGGACAAGCCCCTTCCGGCCGTGGCGATCGCCGCGGTGGCCGGCATCGTGCTGGGGCTGCTGCTGCGCGGCGGCAGCAGGACCATCTATCTGCGCGATCCGCGCTAGGTCGCTGACGGGCGAGGCTCCGGGGCGTTCCTGGAGCCTCGCCAGCTCGGTGCAGGCCCGCTCAGCGGAGGAACGGCGCCCGCTTGGCCAGATCGTTTCGCAGGGCCGTGGCGGCGACGCCGGCCTCGCCCATGGCGTGGCTGATCTGGTCCAGGCCCATTACGACGTCGCCGGCGGCGTAGAGGCCCTCGATGCTCGTGCGCTGACGGACGTCCACCTTGATGCAGCCGTCTTCCGTGATCGCCGCGCCCAGGCCGCGAGCCAGATCGGAGTGAACCTCCGATCCGAGCGCCGGATAGACCGCATCGAAGCGCAGGCGTCCCCTGGAACAGGCCAGGCTGATACTGTCATCCTCCAACGCGAAGTCCCCCGCAGGGCCGGCGATGCGCCTGACCCCGATCTCATCGAGCCGCCGACGTTGGCTCTCGTCGAGGCCGTCGTCGGCCTCCAGCGCGATCAGCGTGACGCTGGTTGTGTAGGCGCGCAGAAACTCGGCCTCGCCCGCCGCGCGGGCGCCGCCACCGATCACCGCCACCCTCTGGTCGGTCACTTCATAGCCGTCACAGACGGGGCAGTAGCGCAGGCGCCCCTGCGCGAGCGCCTGGCCATGCAGCGTCTCGTCCATCGGCGGCCGGCGATTGGTCACCCCGGTCGCGAGCAGGACGGCGCGGGCTCGGAACGCGCCGGTCGAGCAGCGGACGAGGAAGTCCTCGGGCGCGATCTCCAGCGCCTCGACCCGCGACGACATCATGCGCGCGCCGTACAACTCGGCCTGCTCGCGCATGCGCGCCAGTAGGGCCGGGCCTGATATGCCGTCGGGAAAGCCCGCATGGTTGCGGGTCAGCGGGATCAGCGCGGCGCGGCTGTCGCCGGCGTCGACGACGACCACCGACAGGCGGAACCGCGAAAGATAGATCGCGGCGGTCAGGCCCGCGGGCCCGCCGCCGACGATCAGGCAGTCGATCCTTCCGTCACTCATGCAGGCCCATCGCTCATGCGGGATCGGCGACCAGCGGCTTGGGCGGCGGACGCACGAGAGGCTCGCGCGCCCAGACCCGGCCCGTCGAGGCCGTCGCGATGAAGTCGTCGACGCTGGCGGCGCTGACATCGATCAGGCCTTCGTCGTCATCCGGCCCGACGTCGGTGATGCCGCCCTTGGCGAACAAGGGGGCGGCCGAGGGCAGGTAGGCGATGACCTTGAGGTGGCCGTAGGCGTCGCGCAGGAAGTTCACAGCCGCCGCTTCCATCGTCAACTGCGCGCCGCCTTCTTCGGACGGCAGGATCGCCACCGCGTCGAACAGCACCGAGGGGCCTCCATCGATCTTGTGGTCGGCCGGCAGCAGGGCGCCGCCGGCGGTGGTCACGCCATAGATGGTCGGCGCGATGATCTGCAGCCGCGCACCGGCCGCCTCCACGGCCGCCTTCAGCTTGGCCAGCAGCTTGTCGTCACTGCCGTCGCTGACCAGGACGCCGACCTTGCGACCTTCCAGCGTCGGCTGCGCCTTAGCCAGGAGGCTGAGCATCGGCGAGGGGGTCATGTCCTGGGCCGGTATCGGCGCCGGAGCCGGAACGATCTCGCCGGGGAAGCCAAGGCCCTCGGCCACCGACCGAGCCAGGAACTCATCAATGTGGATCAGGCGCGAGAGCACGGCCTCGCGCACCCGCGGCGTCACGCACTTGCTGAGCTCGAACACCAGGGCCGCGACGATGTGGTCCTGCTCGGGCTTGGTCTGGCTGGCGAAGAACAATCGGGCCTGGGTGTAGTGGTCGGCGAAGGTCTCCGGCCGCAGGCGCAGCTGCTCGCCGGCCTCGGGGTTGGGGAAGGCCTGGAAGCCGCGCTCGAGAGACTCGCGCGCCACGTCCTGGCCCAGGCTCGACGGCTCGTAGTTCACCTGGCCCTTCGGAACGCCCATCTGCATGTGGCCGTCGCGCTGCAGATTGTGGAACGGGCACTTGGGCTGGTTGATCGGGATTTGATGAAAGTTGGGCGAGCCCAGCCGCTTGAGCTGGGTGTCCTGGTAGGAGAACAGCCGGCCCTGAAGCAGCGGGTCGTTGGTGAAGTCGATGCCCGGCACCACGTGCGAGGCGCAGTAGGCGACCTGCTCGGTCTCGGCGAAGAAGTTGTCTGGGTTGCGATCCAGCACAATGCGCCCGACGACGCGCAGCGGTACGTCCTCCTCGGGGATCAGCTTGGTGGCGTCCAGCACGTCGAAGGCAAAGCCGTCGGCCTGTTCCTGGGTGAAGGTCTGCAGGCAGAACTCCCACTCGGGGAAATCCCCGCCCTCGATGGCTTCCCAAAGGTCGCGGCGGTGGAAGTCCGGATCAGCGCCGTTGATCTTCAGGGCCTCGTCCCAGACCACCGACTGCGAGCCGAGCTTGGGCCGCCAGTGGAACTTCACGAAGGTGCTCGTCCCCGCCGCATTCACGAGCCGGAAGGTGTGGACGCCGAAGCCCTCCATCATCCGCAGTGAGCGCGGAATGGCCCGGTCGCTCATCGCCCACATGATCATGTGCATGCTCTCGGGCGTCAGCGAGATGAAGTCCCAGAAGGTGTCGTGGGCGGTCTGGGCCTGCGGGAACTCGCGATCGGGATCCTGCTTGGCCGCGTGGATAAGGTCGGGGAACTTGATGGCGTCCTGGATGAAGAACACCGGGATGTTGTTGCCGACGAGATCGAAGTTGCCTTGTTGGGTGTAGAACTTCACCGCGAACCCGCGCACGTCGCGCGGCAGGTCGGCCGAGCCCTTGTTGCCGGCCACGGTCGAAAAGCGCGTGAACACCGGGATGCGCTCTCCAGGCCGCTGCAAAAAGTCGGCGGCGGTGATGTCGGCGCAGGAATCCAGGCACTCGAAGAAGCCGTGCGCGGCCGAGCCGCGGGCGTGGACCACGCGCTCGGGGATGCGCTCATGGTCGAAGTGCATGATCTTTTCGCGCAGGATGAAGTCCTGCAGCAGCACCGGGCCGCGCACCCCGGCCTTCAGCGAGTTCTGGTTGTCGGCGATCGGCACGCCCTGGTTTGTGGTCAGCTGCGTTTCCGGGCCGTCGGCCTGCTGGTGGGTCTCGCCGCCGGGCGCGATCAGGGTCTCGCCTTCGGTCGAGGGGCCCGCGGGCCTGGGGGGAGGGGCGTTGGTCGGGGGCGTGGCGCCGGCGCGTGCGCCCGCTGTCTTGGCCTTGGTCTTAGCCGGGGTGGCCATGGGGCGTCTTTCAATTTTGAGGTGTGGCAAACTAACGTTCGCGCGGAGTCGAGGTTGCTGTCGCCAAGCCGACATAACTCCCTGAAACCGCGATTTATTTTCGTGCGCGCCTCCCTTCGAACCTTCCGCTCCGTGGAGAGTTTGCACCCCGCCGCGTCTCTGTGAACGGCTTGGGAACGAGAGCAGGAACGTCATGCGCGCATCGATCTTTCACCGGCCGGGAATCTCGTCTTGAAGCGCCGCGTAGCGGTGGCCGTTCCGGCGCGAAATGAGGCCGCCTGGATAGAGACCTGCCTGGCCCGCCTGCTGGCGATGGAGCGCGACGATCGGATCGCGTCGCTTCGCATCGTGGTGCTGGCCAACAGCTGCACCGACGACACCGCTGAGCGCGCCCGTCGCCTCGACGACGACGTCGAGGTCGTCGAGATGCGGCTGGGTCCTGACCAGGCTCATGCCGGCGGGGCCCGGCGCGCCGCGTTCGAGGCCGCCGCGGCCCTTCTGCACTAGCCCGAAGACCTGTTGCTGACCACCGACGCCGACACCCATGTCGACGGCGACTGGCTGTTGCGTACGCTCGACCACATCGACGCGGGCTACGACGCGGTAGCGGGGCTGGCGCGGCTCAAGGGCGCTGAACTGCGCGGCCTCGACCCGGCGCACCGCGCCCGGCTGGCCCTCCTGCGCCGCTACTACGCCGCCCTCGACGCTTTGCGGGCAGGGCGGAGCGACGAGGCCTGGCCGCACCACTTCTACGAAGGCGGCGCGAGCATGGCCCTGACCCTCGACTGCTACGCCCGCATCGGCGGCGCGCCGGCCCCGCCGGTGGGCGAGGACAAGGCGCTGTTCCAGGCCGTGAGGGCGGCAGGCGGACGCGTGCGCCACCCCATTGACGTCAAGGTCTTCACCTCCTGCCGCCTGGCCGGTCGCGCCGTCGGCGGAACTTCCGACACGCTGGACCTGTGGGGTCGCCAGGCGATCGATGAACCCATCCACGAGGCGCCGCCGCTCAATGTCGCCCTCGGTCTCGCGCCGTCGGGACCCGTCCTGACCTTCGCCGACCTCCCGGCCGAGATCGACAAGGCCCGCGCCTTGGTGCGTATCGGGCGCGAGCGGATGCTGCTGGCCCAGGCCGGTTAGACCCAACGCCACAGATCGAGGCGATAGTCTGCGTTGCGCTGGGCGGTCTCCACGCCGACGGCGTCGCCCAGGTTGGCGCGCAGGCCTTCGACGGCCTCGTCGGCGGTCTTGGGATAGTCGGTCTCGCCCAGCCAGTGCACCAGCAGGATCCGCCCGCCGGGGAAGCGGGCCGCCCGGAAGGCCTCGGCGGCCAGGGCCAAGTCGCCGTCGTCCCAGTAGTATGCGACCTCCGAGAGCACGATCAGGTCGAAGGCCCCCGACACGGGATCGCGCGGAACCTGCAGCAGGGCGAATTCGACATTGGCCAAGTCGGCGCAACGCTTTCGCGCCTGATCCAGGGCGGTCTCCGAAACGTCGAGCGCCAGGAGGCGGCCGCAGCGTTCGGCCAGTTGCTGGGTCAGGACACCGATCGAACAGCCGACCTCCAGCGCACGGACGGCGCGCTCTTTGCCGAGGGCGGCGAGGGTGGCGGCGTACTTCCCTCGCTCGTAGTCGCTGGTCCCGAAGCCCCAGGGGTCGGGATTGGCGGTGTAAAGGCCTTCGAAATAGCCCGGCTCCAGCGAGCGGGTCTTTCTCAACGCCTGCACTCCAGGAAGATCTCGACCGGCCGGTCGGTCAGGGCAGCCAAGTCCAGCGGCACCTGGAAGGCCTCGGCGGCGTCCTGGATCATCGGCGTCATCTGGGTCTCGTGGCAGGCCAGGGCCTTTCGTCTGCGAGCGATCTCGTCGCCGCACATCAGGCCCCAGACGCCCTTGGCGCCGTGGCGATGGGCCAGGTCCGGATCGGCCCAGCCCCAGACCAGATATTCCATCTTCACCGGCTCGCGGGTGTCGATCGAGGCGATGTAGTCCGACGCCAGAAGGTTGGCCGCGACATGGTCGCAATGCCGTTCCTCGCGCCACGGCGCCCAGACGCTCCACGGCTTGAAGCCGTCGGACCAGTCACGCAGCTCCCGCAGCGACGCGGCGTAGGCTGCATCCTCACGAGGGATCGGCGAGCCGTCGGGCCAGCCCATGAAATGGACGTCCCCCGCCGGAACGCCCAGCACCTTGAGAGCCGCAAGGGCCTCCTGCCGCCTGGTACGCGCCAGCCGCTTGGGCGGCCAGGTTGGCGATCCGGTGTGCGAGCCCGCGCCGTCGGTCAGATAGGCCACGCGCGGCCTCAGGCCCAGCTTGCTGGCTGTCGCGATCAGGCCGCCGCAGCCCAGTGTCTCGTCGTCGGGGTGCGGCGCCAGGATAAGCAACGGCGACAGGCCGTCCAGCACCGTGGCGTCGAGGCTGAAGGCCTGGTTGACCAGGGCCGCCCAGGCCGGCTCGCCCATCGCCGTCACCACAGGGGATCGTCCATCCAGGCGTCCTTGGCCAGGAACGCCGCCGCCGCGCGGTCCAGCGCCTGGTCCGGCACGGGCTGGCGTAGATAGAGCGCCAGGTCGCGGCAGGCCTGGTCCAGCGGGTTGTCGACGAAGAAGGCCCGCGTGCCGACGCTGCGGGCCGCCGCTTCCATCACGGTCAAGCCGGCTTCCTCGACCACGCCTCGGGTCATCAGGACGAAGCTGATCGCCTCGGGGCCGGCGTTCGTCGCCTCGGCCCGCTCGGCCGCTTCCCGCACCCACAGATAGGCCGAGCGCGTCGCCGCCAGCGCCTTGCCGAAGCGGGCGCGATGGATCGGGTCCTGGCCGGCCGGCGAGGCCGCCAGATGGTCGCGCAGCAGCGTCAGCACGTGCTCGACCCCGCCCAGTTGCACCGCCGTGAACCGCCAAGCCCCGGACGAAAAACGCGGCTCGCGCTCATAGTCGCCGGGCGCGCCCAACCGCGTCGCGGGGTCTACGGGCAGGCCGGTAAGGTCATAGGTCCCGCTGACCGTCGCCTTCATGCCGCGCACCCGCCAGGCCGAAGGATCGGCGCGGGCCGGATCGGCGGCGTCCGCCAGGACCATTTGCTTGCCGCCGCCGGCCGTGGCGCCGGTGACTACGGCGATGTCGATGTGGCCCGCGCCGGTGGCGTAGGACTTCGCGCCGCGCAGCCGGTCGCCAGCGATCGTCACGCCCGGCGCCGGTTCGGTGTTCCAGACGCCCAGCACCTTGCCGGCGGCGAGATCGGCATCCAGCGTCTGCCGCTGCTCGGCCGAGCCGTACCAGGCGACCAGCCGCGCGCCGTTGACGTGACCTTCGAAGATCCGCCCGAGGCTCAGATTGGCGCGGCCGACAAGGCGCAGCGCCTCCATCAGCTCGCGCGGGGAGGGCGCATCGCCGGCCATCACCTCCAGCGCGCTGATCGACGCCAGCAGGGCGACGTCCTCGGCGGGAAACTCGCCGCTGGCGTCGAGATCCGCGGCGCGGGCCCGAGTGGCGGGCAAAGCATGGCGCAGCGCGGCCAGCACCGCCGCCACAGACGGCGGGGCCAGCGCTGGCGAAAACGCGACCTGCGCCAAGTCAGGCGTCCTCGAGCATCGGCGTGCCTTCGTGCGCGACCAGCAGGTCGTGCATGTCGTCGGCATGCTCCTCCTCGACAGTGAGAATGCCTTCCAGCATCACCCGCGTGGTCGGATCGTCGTCGCCGAAATAGCGGATCAGTTCGCGGTAGTGCTCCACCGCGATCCGTTCGGCGATCAGGTTTTCCTTGATCATGTCGACCAGGTTCTCGCCCTCGACATATTGCGAGGCCGAGCGGCTGGCGAGGCCCTCTGGGCTGAAGTTCGGCGTGCCGCCCAGCTGGGTGATGCGCTCGGCCACGGCCAGGGCGTGGGCGTGCTCTTCCTTGGCGTGCTCGGCGAACTCGGCCTTCGGGCCCTGACTGGAGATCCCCGAGGCGATGATCGAGTGCAGGGTGTAGCGCAGCACGCAGACCAGCTCGGTGGCCAGCACCGTCTGCAGGATCTCGATGGTCTTCTTGACGTCGCCGCCATAGGCGGGCGTCAGCGCGCCATCCTCCAGGTGCTCCCGCGCCCTGGCTCGCAGGGTCTGCACGTCGCTGAGGAAGGGTTTGTCGCCGGCTTGGTCGTTCATCTTGCGTCCCTCGATGATCCGAGCATGCAACGCGCCGTGGGCGGTCTCGATCCGGAGGGGCGTGCGACGGCGGTCGCCTTTATTCGTCGAGGCGAAACAGGTGGCGAAATATATTCGCGGAGAATTTGACGTCGATTGTTTGATGATGCCGCCGAGCGTGAATTATTTTCACGATGCGTGCAAATATTTATATTCATATTCCCCGAGATAAATTCCCATCTTTCCGGGGATAAGCTGCGGATCATGGTGCAACCTTGTCGGGTCGAGAGGGCTTAACTCCGCACCTCTCGGAGATCCACGAACATGTTGAAGCCCATGATTGGCGTCGCGCTCGCCGCGATGCTGCTGGCCGCCTGCGGCCAGAAGAACGCCGACCACGAAAAGGTCGAAGGGCCTGCGGTCTCCGCGCCGGCGGCTCCGGGGAACGCCGCCGTCGACACCGCGCCGACCACCGGCGAGACCGGCCCCACCCCGGGCGCCAGCTCCTACACCGCCGACCAGGCCCGCATGGCCATCGAGAAGGCCGGCTACACCGCGCTGGGTCCGCTGAACCAGAACGCCAACGGCCTGTGGCAGGGGGAAGCCACCAAGGATGGCCGCAAGGTCAGCGTCTCGATCGACTACAAGGGCGCGATCACCGAGCTCTAGGCTCGGCCGTCCTTGCTCGCCTCAAATCATAACCTTTCTGGGAAGATCCACATGAGCAAGACCATCACCCGGCTGTTCGACAGCCACACCGAGGCGCTCGACGTCGTCTCGGACCTGGAAACCTACGGCGTCGGCCACGACCGCATCAGCCTGGTTTCCGACAACACCGACAACTGGCATGACGGCGACCGCAAGGCCGACGGTCCGCTGGGCGACCACAATGGCGACGGCGACAACGACGTCGCCGACGGGGCCGGCAAGGGCGCGGCCACCGGCGGTCTGGTCGGCGGCGGGGCGGGCCTGCTGGCCGGCCTCGGCATGCTGGCCATTCCGGGCCTGGGTCCGGTCGTGGCGGCTGGATGGCTCGCGGCCACCGCAGTCGGCGCCGCGGTCGGCGCCGCCGCCGGCGGCGCCACGGGCGGCCTGCTGGGCGCCCTGAAGGAGGCCGGTCACAGCGACGACGAGGCCAATGTCTATTCCGAAGGGGTGCGTCGCGGCGGCGCCCTGGTCAGCGTCAAGGCGCATGACAACGAGATCCAGGCCGTCGAGCGGATCCTCGACGAGGGGCGCGGCGTGGACGCGGTGACGCGCGGCGACGCCTATCGTCAGGACGGTTGGACCAGTTTCGATCCGGCCGCCACGCCGTACAGCGCCGAGCAGATCGGTCGCGAGCGCACCCTCTACGGCGAGAACCGCTCGTTCGAGGCGGCTCCGACCGACGATGTGCTGATCGATGACGACGCTGTTCGCCCCGAGGACCGCGACGTCAGCGACCCCGTCCGTCGCGACTACTGAGCCTTCGCCCCGACTCTGGAAACATCTGGAGTCGGGGCGTCTTTCGCGCTCGGCGGAAAGACGTGATCAAGCGTGATGGCGCCTTTGCTGCATTGCAGCATTGAGACTGGGCGGCGGCTTTCCGTCTCGCTCTTTCAGGACATCACCATGCCGAGCCTCGGCGACACCACCGCGATGCTGGCGCGCCTGCGCCTTACGTCCTTCCCGACCTCCGACACGACGGGGCGCCTGACGCGCATCGACGACTTCGGCGCCAATCCCGGCCGACTGACGATGCTCGGCTATCGCCCGGAAGGGCTGGCGCCAGGCTCGCCCCTGGTCGTTGTTCTGCACGGCTGCACCCAGACCGCCGCGGCCTATGCGGAAGGCGCCGGCTGGCTCGACATGGCCGATCGGATGGGCTTCATGGTCGTCGCGCCCCAGCAGCCGCAGGCTAATAATGCAGGCCGCTGCTTCAACTGGTTCCTGCCGGGCGACATCCGGCGCGGCGAAGGCGAGGCGGCGTCGATCGCGGCGATGGTCGCCCACGCGGTCGAGACCCATGATCTCGATCGAAGCCGCGTCTTCGTCACCGGCTTGTCGGCCGGCGGGGCGATGACCGCGGTGATGCTGGCGGTCTATCCCGACCTCTTCGCCGGCGGCGCGGTGATCGCCGGTCTGCCCTATGGCGCGGCAAGAGCGTGGTTTCCTGGCCGCTGGCCGGTCAAGCCTGGCCCGACGGCCGCAGTCTGACCTACGCCTATGACGCTAGCTACGGCACGCTGACCAGTGTCAGCGCCTCGACGGGCTATCGCCTCGACTTCACCTACGGCGCGCCTGATGCGCTGTTCTCCTGCGCGGCGACCTCGGCGCCCACCATCGCCGACAAGCACTCGAGGCTGACGCGGGTGGCCGACAATACCGGCCGGGGCGTGGACTATTACTACCCCCTGTCGTCCTGCGGGGCCTTTGGCCTGGGCTCGGTGTCCGACGTCGAGCAGAAGGTGACGACCTATCGCCTGGGCGCGAGCGTCAACGTCGCCGCCGCCGACTTCTGGGGGGCGGTTTCGACCAGCGGCCTGCAGCTGCAGGGCGTGACCCTGCCGGGACAATCGAGCGAATTCACCTCCATCACCTACCGCAGCATCGGCGGGGTGGCGCAACTGTCCAAGGCCAGTGGCGGCGTGTTCGACTACGAGGTGGCGGGCGGGGTCAGCGCCACGCGCCGCCCTGACGGTGGACGCTCGCTGCAGGCCCAGGCGCCGTTCGGCGGCGGCTGGGCCCTGGATCCAGCGGCCGGCGCGGTTTCGACCTCACGGGCTAACGCCCTGGGCGCGACCTTGGAAAGCGCCCTGACCGACGTGGCGTCGGGCTATGTGCTTTCCCGCTCGGCCTCGACCTATGATCGCCTGGGCCGCCAGACCCGATCCGAGGAGATCGCCGCCCAGCACAGCATCGTCGGCACGACCTTCTCGGAGGCCTCGCTGGTCACCCAGACGGCCTATGGCGATGCGGCCTGGCCGTTCTCTGCGACCAGCGTCACCGATCCGCGCGGCGCGGTCGAGACCACGGCCTATCATGCGACCTTCGGCAAGCCGGTCAGCGTCGCCGGGCCACTCGGGGCCCTGCAGACAATCACCTATGGAACCTCCGGGGCCAGCGCTGGCCTGCCGACCGAGGCGCGCCAAAAGATCTCCAGCACTCAGGACCAGGTGACCACCTTCGCCTGGACGGCGACGGGCGCTCTGCAGGGCCTGACCTTGGATCCACAAGGCGTGAACGCCACGACGACGCTCGCCTATAACACCCTGGGCGACGTCACCTCGATCGCCGGCCCGCTGGGTAACGGCGATGTCAGCTACTATGCCTGGACGCCGTCACGGAAGCTGAGCCGGCAGGTCTCGCCGCCGGCCAACACCGGCAAGTTCCCGACCCTGCAGGTCGCCTATACCGACGATGGCGAGGTTAGCTCGGTCCGCAAGGGCGTGGCCACCGACACCCAGGGCGGCGGCTTCGCGCTTTCGGCCGAGACCGCCTATGTCTACGACGCGGGCCGCCGGCGCATCCGCACGACCAGTCCCGCCGGCGTGACCGAGGCCAGCTACGATGGCTTGGACCGGGTGGTCTGCGCGGCGGTTCGGATGAACCCGGCGACCTATGCTGGTCTCACCGGCCAGGCTTGCAGCCTGACGACGGCCGGGAGCTATGGCGCGGACCGCGTCACCCAAACCCTCTACGACCTGGCCGGCCGCAAGACGTCGGTGATCGAAGCCTTGGGCACGGCGCGCCAGCGCACTTACGAGGCCTACGGCTACGAGGCCGACGGCAAGCCGCGCTGGGTGGAGGACGCCAACGGCAACCGCACCACCTACACCTACGGCGCCTTCCGTCGCCTGGTGCAGCAGAACTACCCGTTGACCGCCCGCGGGGCGCACGCCTCCAGCACGACGGATCTCGAGCAATACAGCTACGATCCGAATGGCAACCGCATCGGCTGGCGCCTGCGCGACGGCTCGATCATCGATTACGCCTACGATGCGCTGAACCGGATGACCGGCAAGAGCGGGGCCAAGGTTCCCGGCGTCACCTACGCCTACGACCTGGCCGGCCGCCCGACGGCGACGTTGTTCTCGGCCAGCGGATCCGGGGTGACCTACGGCTACGACACCGCTGGACGGCAGGTGACCGAGACGACCTTTGGCCGAACCTTGTCCTATGCCTACGACAAGGCGGGCAACCGGACCCGGCTGACCTGGCCAGACGGCCCCTATATCGTCAATACGGTCGATGCGGCCGGCCGCTTGAAGGGTGTGGCGCTGATCGACAGCGCGCCGTTCCTGACCTACGGCTTCGACGATCTGGGGCGGCGAACCTCGGGCGTGTTCTGGAGCGGGGCGTCGACGAGCTGGGCCTTCGATGCGGCCGACCGCTTGACCAGCTTGGCCCACGACCTGCCCGGAACCGGCCAGGACGTGACCTTCGGCTTCGGTTACAATCCGGCCGGCCAGACGGTGAGCCAGACGGTTTCCAACAGCGTTTATGTCTGGGCCGCGCCAAGCACGAGCCTGGCGGCTACGGCCGACGGCCTCAACCGCGACGCGGCGATCGTGGCGATCGGCGGCGGCGACTGCGGGGTTTCGGGCAAGGGCTATGACTGTAACGGCAACATCACCAACGATGGGGCTGGCCGCACGTTCGGTTACGATGGTGAGAACCGGCTGAAGGCAATGACCGGGCCGGCCAGCGCCAGCCTGGAATACGACCCACTGGGACGACTTTCCAAGAGCACGATCAATGGGACTGTCACCCAGTTCCTCTATGCCGGCGAAAAGCTGGTGGCTGAGTACGACGGTTCAGGGGCGATGCTACGGCGCTACGCGCCCAGCTATGGCGTCGACGAGGCGGTCCTGTGGTGGGAGGGCGCGGGGAGCGGTAACCCCCGCACCCTGCACGCCGACCGTCAGGGCTCGGTGATCGCCGCGGCAACACCGAGTTCGGCCACCGTCTATACCTACGGCCCGTATGGCGAGCCGGGCGACAACTGGGGCGCCGGCAGCCGCTTCCGCTACACCGGCCAGATCGCCCTGCCGGAGCTGAAGCTCTATCACTACAAGGCGCGGGCCTATGATCCGGCGCGGGGATGGTTTCTCCAAACCGACCCCATCGGTTATGAGGGGGGGGCAAATCTCTACGGTTATGTCGGTGGGGACCCGCTCAACAAGAGCGATCCAACGGGCATGCTTGACGCCTCATCTCCGTGGGCGCGGACGCTGCTCGGGCTATCGCAAATTGATGGGCCGGAGCCTGGTCCAGCGGACTTCGTGATTGCTGCTGGATCCATCGGTTACTACGGTGGAAAAGGCCTTGCTCTCGGCTATAAGTGGACTGAACGGAAGTACAACGACTATAGAATTGCACGGCAGCATGAGCGACTTATGGACGCCATGATGGCTGACGCATCGGGCGTGCAGCTCGATCCATCAGATCCGGCGGCCGCTCAGCAAGTCTTCTCCCAGCGCTATATTTCTGGGCGCGGCGGTCGTTGGGGAGGGGCACCCACTCGGCAGCAAAACTTTAGAATTGCTATGGAACTAAGACTTCTTGGTTATTCCATAAAAAATGGCGGTGGCATTGGTCCTGAAGAATATATTGCTGGCCCGGGACCTGGAACGAGCGGTGGAACGTTTGTAGACATTACGGCAGTTTCTAGAAATGGACGTACCTTGAGAGTGCAGACTGTGACAACCCTGGCTGACGGTGTTACGCCTACGCCAAGCGAACTTGCGGCAGCAGCGCGGATCCGTACTGCTTTTCCCAAAGACAAGCTTTTACTCGTTCCAAAGCGATGATTATGAGTAGAATATTATTCTTTTCGACCCCGCTCGATATTGTCCCGGCAATTGTGAATCTTTGCGCCAATGCTCCTATGAAATTTGTCGAGATCGGAGATTTCGAGACGCCTGATAGGCCGATTTATTTTGGCGCGGAAGAGGTGCCTGAGCCTGGAATCTCTACACATGAAACTGGAAGTTTATCTAGAAGCTATTTGGTTTCTCGTGCGGATGTGGGGATTAATTCGAATTACTTTGTTGACAGGAAGGGGCGGCGGCGATGGGTGGTTGATCCCGGGGTCAATCCTAAAACGGTCGTTTTAACAATGGCTGGTATGTGGCGCGGTGGAATGCTTTTGCCTGGGAATATGGCTGCGATGCACAAAGATGCAGATAGTCAACAGATTATGAGATGGTTTTTATCTGCGCTGCGGCGTGAAGGTTTTCATAAAGTGCGAAATTGGTGGATCGGCAAGGAGGCTATGCGAATGCTTAAGGATGGAGTGCGATTAAGCACCACTGCAGAGCAGTCGCCGCCTGAGTTCGATCTAAAGATTCCTGATGGCGGTAATTAGGGGCAGGCAAGAGTCCACTGGGCGTCTTACTGGGCCGCGAGGTCGAAAAACCGGTCTCGAAATTCCTGGTCATCGGCCAGCCGCGCGAGGTTTATTTTCCGAGCGACACCTTCGAGGCGATCGTGCGCGGCTAGGATCCCCAGCCGCTTCCCTCCAAGCGCAGCCGTCGTCTGCAACTGACCGATCTGGAGAGTACCAAGCGGATCTTCGGCGGCTTGGCGCTGGGCGCATAGGAGCAGCCGCAGCCAATTGCAGATCATCGTGCTGGACCACGCCGAGGACGAAGGCGTGGGGCGGCTATGACGATATCAAGGGTGTGGCCAACTGGCGCTGCGTTGAGGATTTCCTGATCCTGGCGGCGACGTTGAGGCGCCGGCCAGCACTCCATTCACGGCCGCCTCCATGTATCCGCCTGGCGAGGATCCGGATCGGCGGCCAGGATGGTTCGGGTGAACTCGCCACAGTGTTCCAAGTGCGCTGGCCCTTCTAGGCTGGGTCCTAGCCCATCTGCTCGAGCGGTTCAGCCGGAAAGTGGCCCTGCTCGGTCTTTGGACTCTTGCAGGCAAACTGTGTTGGGCTCGGTCTCGGCCAGCCAGTTGATCAGGTTGTCGAGCCGGCCCAACAAGTTGTCGATGTTGAAGGTGGCGATCCGCACTGCTCATGGCCTTTCAAACGCGGACTTCGTTTGCGGCCTTTGTCACTCCGGGGAAGTCTCTGGAGTACAATAGCGTACTCGTAGATATCGGTTTCGTCCGACAAGGGGCGCCAAGCTTACGCTAGACTACGACGCACTACGCCAGAGCCGCCGAGGCTACGATCCCTTACTCCGCAAGGCGTTGAGTGGCCGACCAGGAGGTAGGTTCGAGCCTGCCTCCTGGTGGTCATTTGATCAGAAGCTGTAGTTCAGGCCGATGCGCAGGCTGTGGGTCTCCAGCCGGTTCTTGGCGTCGCGACCGACCGCGACATCGACGCCGCCGGGCGTCGTCACCCCGCCGCTGGTGTAGCTGCGATTGACGTTCTGGCTGGCGCGGTCGAAGTGGAAGCTCGTCTCCGGATAGTAGCCGTAGAGATATTCGCCGCGCAGCGAGACGCGGTTGCTGAAGGCCAGCTCCGCGCCGCCGCCGAGCAACAGGCCGGCGCGCGTCTTGTCCGCCGTCTCGGTGAAGTAGGGGCGGGTGGTGAAGCCGAAGGGATAGGCCGCGCTGGCCGAGGTCGAGCGGAACTGGGTCCGGGTCTGCTCCTCGCGGGTCACGGTCAGGCCGCCCGTGCCGTAGTAGAGCGTCCGACCCACCGCCTGGCCGACGCGCAGGCGCGCCGAGGCGCCGCCGTCGTAGCGATAGGCGTATTCCGCCTGGAGAATCTCGTTGCGGTCGTAGCGGCCGGTGTCGAGTTCCTTCGAGACGAAGCCCTTCTTGCCACGGCCCCGGGCCAGTTCGCCCTCGACCTCGACGCCGACCACCAGGCCCGACGGTAGCTGGCGGTTGTAGCCGAAGTGCAGTCCGGCCAGGGGCGTCTCGACCTGGCGATCTGTGCGTTCGGAAGCGGCCACGACGCTGGTCGCGCCGTTGGCGTTGCGGGTCTCGCCCTTGGCCCGCATGAATTTCCAGCCCCAGTCGGCGCCGGCGTAGAAGCCGCTCCAGTCGCCGTCGAAGTCCTGCAAGGGCGACTGGACCAGCGCGCCGGCGGCGTAGCCCCGCACCCGGTCGAGCGCCGAGGAGGGCGCGGGCCGTTGGCCGTCGCCGAACCGGCTGACCAAGCCGACGCGGACGGTGCGCCCCGGCGCGGGCAGGATGCCGGCGCCTTCGCCCAGGGTCAGGGCGTCGACGTAGTAGCGGTCGAACACGTTGTCGACGGTGAGTGTGAAGGTCGCCTTGTCGCTGAAGCGGTAGCTGCCGAACAGGTCGACGGTCTCGTAGGCCGGCTGGCGCTCGACCTTCACGTAGCGCGCGCCCAACTGGAGGTTCTCGTCCATCAGGCGCGTCCCGACCGTCGCCGACATCGTGCGCTTGGGCGGCACGTGATTGACGAACCACGACTGGCTGGTTTGCGGCATGCCATCGTAGCAGCGCACGTTTTGGGTCGGCGTCTGGCGATAGCAGCTGGTGACCTCGGTGTATTCGGTCCCGGCCAGCTCGACATAGGCCAGGCCCATGTCGTAGCGCGCCGACAACTCCACGCCTTGGGTCGTGACGCGCGGGATGTTCGTGCGCACCAGGATGTCGGTGTAGTTGCCATTCGGGGCGGTGAGGGTCTCGCTGCCCAGGGTGATGTAGTCGGTGACGTCGTTGCGGAACCAGCCAGCCTTCACCTGCAGCAGGTCATCGCCGGTGAACAGGCCCAGCCGCTGGTAGTTCACGCCGACTTCGGTGTTGTGGGCGTGCTCGGGGCGCAGGCTGCTGTAGGGATTGGTCGAGCCGGAGAAGCCTTCGGCGCCCTCGAACGGGCTGGGCGAGCGGAACGCCTCGGCGTAGCGGGCGTAGGTCTGCAGGCCGGGGACCGGTTCGACGACGACCGAGATGATCGGCGCCACGCCCGAGGCCTTGTCACGGTTCTGCAGGCCGCCCTGCACCCAGCTGGTGCCGGTCTTGTGGTCCTGGACGACGGTTTCGACGTAGCGGGCCGCGGCGGTGAAGGTCGCCCAGGGGGCCGGCTTGTACTCGCCGCTGACGAAGGCGCTGTATTGCCGGCGCCAGCCGTCGAGCGTGGTGTCCCAGGCAGCCCCCGGATAGCGGGCGTTCAGTTCGTCCCAGTCCTTGGACTTGCCGAAGTCCTCGTGGTCATAGGCCGCGCCGTAGGCGAGGGCCAGGGCGCCGGCGGTTCCCGAGAACCGCGAGGTGTTCGACACGGTCAGGCCGTGGCGGTTGGACAGCGTCGCGGCGAACTTGTCGGAATTGTAGATGTCGTCGCCGCCGAAGTTGAAACGCACCGGATCGATGACGAAGCTGTCGACGCGCGAAGCCCAGAGGTCGGCGCGGAAATCGACGAGCTGGCCCTCGGGCTTGTAGCGATAGCGGGCGGTGTAGGTGTCGACCTTCACGTCCGAGTTCGTCTGGTAGGGCGTGTCGCCGTACATCAGCTGCGAGGGCTTCATCTCGCCGAACTTGGTCTCGTAGCGCATGTACGACAGGTCGATGGTGTGGGCAGTGGTCGGCCGGAACACCCCGCGCAGCAGGTAGGACGTGTTGTCCTGCGAGGAGTTGATGACCTGCTCCTCATAGCCGAACCGGTTGGCGCCGCCCTTCCAGGCGTCGGGCGAGATGCCTTGCGAGCCCGAATAGTAGTTACCGTTCTTGCGTGTGGCGTAGGCGGCCACGAGGTCGAACCGGTCGGCGCGGTAGGCGCCGGCGATCGAGGCGTTGCGGCCGTTGAACGCCAGGGTGTCGGGGCGATCGAACTTGCGGACGGCCGGCTCGGAGCCGCCGACGGTGACCTTGGTCGGGGGCGTGCCGTTGTTGCCGCTGAGGCCGCCGCGCACCACCAGGCCCCACGATCCGCCCGGCGCGACGATATCGCCGGCGTTGAGGGTGCGGGCGCGCAGCAGGCCGCCGGTCGCGCCCGTGCCGTCGGCCGCCGCCGTTGGTCCCTTTTCGATCGTGACGCCGCCGATCAGGGCCGGATCCAGATAGGTCCGGCCCGCCATGCCGGCATAGCCGCGATAGACGGTCGATTCCTGCATCGCGCCGTCGATGACCACCGGCACGCGGCCCTGGCCCTGCATGCCGCGGATGTTGACGTCGAGGGCGCCGGAGTTGCGGTTCTCGGCGTTGAGCACGCCCGGCACACCGCTCAGGAAGTCGCCCGTGGACGAGCCCCGAAACCGTTCGATCTTGTCCTGCGACAGGTAGGCCGAGGTCCCCGCGCCGCGATAGGTCCCTGCCTCCAGGACAGCGTCGCTCGCCGCGCCGTCGCCTGCCTCGCCAACGCCCTGCGCGCCGCTGGCCCCGCCGTCGCCGGTCGATCCGCTCGCGCCTTCGACCCGCAGGGCGCCCAACTGCACGGCGCCCGCCGCGTCGGGGGCCTTGTCAATTATGACGGTGGTGGGCGAGGTGAAGCGATAGTCCAGGCCGGTGCCGGCCAGCAGTTGGCTGAGCGCTTGGGCGGGGGTGTGGGCGCCCTTGACCGCCGAGCCGCGCGCATCGGCGCGCACGCCCTTGGCGTAGCCGACCTGGATGCGCGATTGCTCGGCGAACCGTTGCAGGCCCCGTCGCAGTGGCTGGGCGGCGATGTCGAAGTCGATCGTCCCCGCGCGCTGGGCCGTCGGCGACTGGGCGAAGGCCGCGCCGGCGGGGAGGGCGATCAGGATCGCGGCCGTGGCGAGCAGGCAGGCCCGCAGCGGACGGGACGAGGTACGAGAGGGCATGGAGGCTCCAGGCGGTAGGGCGATCGTTATGCGATTGCTCCGCATTCGCATTTCAAAACCTTGACGTTCGCCGCGTCGCTTCACCCAACGGCAGGGTGAGAATTATTTGGCCAGCACGACCGCGCCGCCGGGCAGGCGGATCAGGCGCAGGCCGGCCATGTCGGCCAGCACCTTCAGGGCGTCGTCCGGCGCCTGGGTCAGGAAGATGCCGCTGACCGGCGTCCTGGCCGCCTGGCCCGGCTGCACCAGCACCGGAGCCGAGCGATAGCGGGCCACGGACTTGACCGCATCGGCCAGGGGCGCGTCCTCGACGACGATGTAGCCGCGCCGCCAGGCCGCGATGACCTCCTCGTCGGCGTCGTCCAGCCGCTGGAGGCCGGCGTCGGCGCCGAAGCGCGCGCGCTGCCGGCGCTGAAGCACCAGTTTGCGGCCGCCGTGCCCGGTCTCCACCTGGACGGAGCCGTCGGTCACCGAAACCTCGGCGGCTCGCCCGTCGCGCGCCACTTCGAAGGCGGTGCCGATGTCCTCGACGACGCCGTCGGCGGTCGCGACCCTGAAGGGGCGGGCGTCGTCGTGCTTCACCTCGACCCAGACGCGTCCTCGCAGGAGATCGACGCGTCTTTCGCCGTCGTCGTAGCGCACGGCGATGGCGCTGCCGGTGTCCAGCGCGGCCTGGGTGCCGTCCGGCAGCACCAGGCTGCGCACCTCGCCTGCCGAGGTGGCGTCGGTGGCCAGGAGTCGTTGGCCGACCTGGGGCGCGGCGACCGCCAGGGCCAGGCAGGCCGCGACGGCGCCGCCCCAGGCGGCGGGCGAACGCACCAGCGGCCGGCGGGGGCGCAGCGCCACCACCCGGCCGCCGTGATCTTCCAGACTGCGCCAGAGGGTTCGCGTGCTCTCGAAGGCGGCTCTGTTCTCGGCGTCGGCGGCCAGCCAGGCCTCGAAGCCCGTCATCTCGTCGGCCGTCATTGAGCCTGACGCGAGGCGCACGATCCAGTATTCGGACTGCTCGATCGCGTCTGAGGGAGGCGTCGCGCCGCCGGCCATGGATGGTTCTCGTTCCAGAGGTGAACTCTCGTCTTAGACGTTTGCGGTCGGCGTCGTCCCAAGCCGGCGACGATGTTTTCTCATCCGCTTTCGCGCGCGACCCGCAGGCGGGCCAGCACGCGGCGAAGGTGGTTTTCCACGGTGGTGGTCGAAACGCCGTAGAGGGCGGCGATATCGACGATGCGCCTGTCCTCGAAACGATTGAGCCGGAACATCGTCCTGCCGGGGTCGGGCAGGGCCTCCAGCACCTCGAGCACTCGGGCGAGCGCCTGCCGGTCAATGACGCTGGTCTCGGCCGACGCCGACGCGGTCGGTCCCCACAGATAGGTCTCGGCTTTGGCCTGGATCCGCTGGCGGGCGGCCTCGGCGCGCCGGTGATCGATGGCCAGGTTCGAGGCCAGCTTGAAAAGGTAGGCGCGAGGATTGCGAACGGCGACGTCCTCGATCTGCTGCACCTTCAGCCACAGCCGCTGCAGCACGTCCTCGGCGGCCGGCAGGCTGCCGACGATACGCGTCGTGCGTCGCAGCAGGGCCGCATGCTCCGACACGAGCAGCGCCGTAAGGGATTGGGCGAGGGAGGGCATGACCGGGGGTGAATCAGTGGGGACGGTCTAGTTAGATCAGTTGAGAATCATTCTCAATATTTCGATCGGTCACGACCTGGGCGCACTCCGTCATGGCCGCCCCATCAAGGCGCGCCGATGAAGAATTCCACAGGCACGACCAGCTCCAGCTGATCGGGACGGTCGTTCGGGATCGGGGGCAGGGGCTGGGCCCGCTTGGGCGCCTCCACGGCGGCGCGATCGAGTTCGACGAACCCCGACGAGCGCTCCAGGCGCGCCCACAGCACCTTGCCGCCGCGCTCCATGCGGAAGCGGACGTGGGCCACGCCCTGCTGGCGGCGCAGCTGGGCGGCGGGCGGATAGCGCCGCTTCTTCTCCAGCGCCGCCAGCACCTGTCCCTCCCAGGTGGCGACGGCGTTGCTGGCGGCGCGAGGCGCGGCCGGCGCGGCCTGCACCGGCGGCGCGGTCGTCTCGGGCGCGGCCGGACCCGGGTCGGTCGGGGCGTTGGGGCGCGGCGGGGTGAAGAACGCCGGATCGGGCGCGTTCGGCGCGGGCTTGACCGGCGGTGGATCCGGTGGCGTGGGCCGGGAAGCCTGACGCTCGACCTGTTCGGGGCCGGGAGGGACCTCGCGCGGCGGGGCCGGGGGCGAGGTGGTCTCCAGTTCCACCACTATCGGCGCGACCGGGGGCGGGGCGACGAAGTCGGGATGAAAGCCGCCGAACAGCAGGGCGCCGGCCAGGGCGGCGTGCAGGCCGACCGACACTGTCAGGCCTACGACCGTACGAGAGCCGCGCCGAGGCGAGCCGGCGGGCGAGGCTGGGGCGAGGGTGTTCGGGGCCGGCCAGGGCAGGGGCCTGTCGCCGTCAAGCAGTGCGATCGGCTTCACCCCCGCGCGCCTCGCGACGGGCGTGAAACCACATAGGCCGCGCACAGGCCGATGACCGCCGCCACGACCAGCAGCAGCGGCGGCTTCGGATGGGCCGCCCACCAGAAGACCGCCATGCCCGTCGCCATGCCGCCGCAAGCCATGAGCTTGGCGGCAGGCGGGATGGCCCGGTCGCGCCGCCAAGCCCGCAGCGTCGGGCCAAAGCGCGGATGTTCGAGCAGCCATGCCTCGAGCCTCGGCGACGAGCGGGCGAAGCAGGCGGCGGCCATGATCAGGAACACCGTCGTCGGCATCAGCGGCACGAAGACGCCGACGAAGCCGAGCGCGACGCAGGAAAGGCCCAGGACCAGCCAGATCCAGCGGGCCAGGCGCGGACGCGTGGGGCGGGGGTCAGGCGAAGGCGTCATCGACCAGGCCCCGCACCCGACGGAAGGCGGCCGCCGCCCCATCGACCGCGCGGGTCTCCTCGACGTCGCCGAAGACCAGGCCGTCGAGGGCCGCGACGAAGCCGCGCCAGTGGCGGCCTCGGCCGCCCGGATGCGGGGCGAGGTGGCGGGCGCCGAAGGTCTCGTCCAGGCCGAGGGGCGCCGCCGCCTTCAGCAGGAAGGCCGCGCCGAGGTTGGAGCCCTCCGCCACATAGAGCCAGCCGAAGGCCTCGGCGACGTCGATCGGCGCCGCGCCGAACACCGGCGGGGCGACGGCCCTCGGCGCCGGCTGGCCCAGGTCGCGGATGTCCTGAGCGATAAGGTCCAGCCGCCGACGTTCCGGCAGGTCGGGGACCAGGGCCGCCAGTTCGGGATGGGCGTAGAGCGCGTCGATCTCGTGGTGGAAACCCCACTGGGCTCTCAGAAAGCGGCCGTAGCGGACGCGGTCGCGGAACGGCTCCAGCGACATGATCCGGCTGTCGAGCTGCTCGTGGGTGGTGTGGGTGCGGGCCTTCAGCCGCTTGGCGCGGGACGGGTCGTGGATCGAGACGTGGGCGTTCATGGGGCCTTCCGGAGCGTGGGGAGCTTCGGGGCGCGTCCGCGATCGCGTCGCGGTCGCGCCTCATGGGTATGACGAATCCCAAGCGGGGTTTCCCAACCAGAATCTGCTGGATGAGCGTTTGAAGGCGCCGCGCCGCCTAGAGCGACAACGCCATCATCGACAGCGAACAGGCAAAGGCCTCGAACATCAGTGGCTTGAGGCTGAAAGCTCGAGCGCGGGGCGTCGTGGCGGCTGCGGCGAGTACGGTCATGGGCGCCCTTTTATGAGAATCGTTCTCAATAATCGAGAGGATCCCCGAAGGCGACAAGCCATCTTTGGTTTCAACGGCGACTGGCGGCCGGTCATCTCGCCTGGGAAGGTCGTGGGCCTTAGCGCCCGGCCTCTCCCAGGCGCTCGCGCAGGGCGCGGTTCTCGGCCTTCAGCGCCTCCAGCTGCTCGCGAAGCGGCTGGATCGCGCGGGAGATCTCGGCCTCGGTGAAGCGTGGGACGATGTGCTGGGGGCAGTTCCAGTCGAACGCCGCCAGCCGCAGCCGGAAAATGCGCTCCGGCTTGGCGCGGTAGCCGGGGTCGGACACTCGCGCCAGCAGCGCCGGATCGGCGTCGAGCGCCAGGCGCTCGGCGTGGGCCAGGATCTTCAATCTGGCGCGCCGGGGATAGTCGACCAGGATCAGGGCCACGCGGTCGTCGGCGTCCAGATTGCCGACGCTGATGTACTGGCGATTGCCGCGGTAGTCGGCGAACGCCAGCGTGGTCTCGTCTATGACCTTCAGGAAGCCGGGCGGCCCGCCGCGATGCTGCACGTAGGGCCAGCCGGTTTCCGACACGCTGGCCATGTAGAAGCTGTCGCGCTCGGCGATGAAGGCCTCTTCGTTGGCGGTGAACGCCTCGAACTGTCGATCGACTTGCCCGGGCGTCCAGAGATGATCGACGCCCATCTCGGCCTGTGCGGATCTCACGCTCGCCGAGCTGGCGAGGTCCAGGAAGCTGTATCGGCTCACGAAGAGTCCCTCATCGCGCTAGGCCTGGGCGCGGCCGGCGGGCCTAGTCGACCAGCGCCGCGTCCAGGGTGATCTCGGCCTTCAGAAGTTTGGAGACCGGGCAGTTGGCCTTGGCGCCGGCCGCCAGCTTCTCGAAGGTCTCCTGGTCGGCGCCGGGGATCCTGGCCTTCAAGGTCAGGTGCGAGGCGGTGATCGCGTAGCCGCCGTCGACCTGCTCCAGCGTGACCTTGGCCGAGGTGTCCAGCTGGTCGGCCCGCAGCCCAGCCTCGCCCAGCACCAGGGACAGGGCCATGGTGAAGCAGGCCGAGTGGGCGGCGGCGATCAGTTCCTCGGGGTTGGAGCCGGGCTGGCCCTCGAACCGGCTGGCGAAGCCATAGGGATAGTCCTGCAGGGCGCCGCTCTCGGTCGAGATCGAGCCCTTGCCGTCCTTGATGCCGCCGCTCCATGCGGCCGATCCTGTCCTGACGATCTTCATCGCATTCTCCTTGCGCCTTGAAGCCGCATCGACAGAGCCATGATCAGCGCCTCCCGGCTTGAACGAAAGCGGTATTCAGGCGCTCGACCCGGCGGCGCTCTGGAACGCCCTGATGTTTGCCGGCATCTCGGGCGGGATGTCGAAGGCCGCTTCGCCGGCCAGACTGCCGGTTCTGTGGAGGTCCAGCGCCTGGGATCGGCATTTGGAGGGGGTCATGCCGTATGAGGCGCGAAAGGCGCGCCCGGCGGCGGTGTGGCTTTCGAAGCCCCAGCGACGCAGGATGGCGGCGATCCTCTCGCGCGCCTGGGATGGGTCTGACAGATCGCGGAACGCGCCCGTCAGCCGGCGTCCAAGAATGTATTTTCCGATGCCGCCGTGCGGTTCGAACATGCGGTAGAGGGTCGGGCGCGTCACGAAGAACTGGGTGGCCAGGGCGGCCGGGCCAAGGCCGGGGTCGCCGATATCCCGGTCGATGCGCCGGCAGATGGCCCGGAACTGGCTCCTGCGCAGCTCGGCGCGGGTCGCCGCGCGGCTCTGGCTGTTGGCCCGCACGACGCCGGCGAGCAGGGCGGCCGTGGCGTGGCTCCATTCCAGTCCCTGGGCGATGGTCAGGCTTGAGCCCTGCCGCCACATCTCTTCCAGGTGTTCGCGGACGGCGACGCCGGTCTCGCTGTCGCGGCGCAGGATCAGCCCGTGAACATCGCCCGCGTCCGCCAGCAGGGGCAGGAGCAGGTCGCGGGAGACGATGACCGACAGGTTGTCGATCCCGTCGGTGCGCAAGGCGGACGGGCGGGACAGGTCGAGCATGCAGATGTCGCCCGGCCTGACCTCCTGCTCGGCGCCGTCCAGCGTCAGGATGAAGCCCTGGGTCCGGTAGAACTGGACATGGAAGTGATCGACGCCGGTCCGGGCGATGAGCTGGGGCGTGCGGATCATGATCGAGGCCGGGGCCTGCGACATGCCCAGCTTGATCGGGCCGTAGTCGTAGAGCGCGAAGTCCATGACGTAGCCGGCGCGAGCCTCGGGCGAGGGCGCTTCCAGTTCGAACATCGTCGCCAGCAGTTCGCGGCAGGCGGCGAAGCTGTCGGCGTAGTCGGCGCCGATGCAGGCCGCCAGATGCGGCAGACGATCCTCCTGGACGCCGTTCGTCATGCGTCGAATCCCCCGTTGGCAGACTGTCGGCCCAGACCCCTTCTATGCAGTCCTGACCCCCCCGGGCCAAGCTGCAGACGCCATTTTGATGCGGCCTACCAGCCACGCCCTCAAATGGCCCCGAGAGATGGAGTTTCCGCAGTCGCGCGCTTTGCGCGTCGGATTGAAGTCTTCGACCAAAGCTTTCGCGAACGCCTCTCCCTTCCCGAAAAGAAAACCCGCGCCGCCCTGGAAGGAGAGCGACGCGGGCTGCCTAGGCGCCGGGGGGAGGTAGGTCGCGCCTAGAAGTTGTACCGCAGGCCCACCAGGAACTGGCGACCGCTGTGGGTGTAGACGTTCAGCCGGTTGCTATCGCCAACGTACTGGTCGTTGAACTCGTCGGTCAGGTTCACGCCTTCGAGCGAGAGCTTGAGGTTGTCGCGGATGTTCCAGCTGGCCTGGAGGTCGACGTTCAGGGTCTCGTTGGTGCCCTGGACGGTGTTGCCGTCGCTGCCGGGCACCTGGGTCAGGTAGCCGTCGCGATAGGCCAGCGAGCCGCGCACGCTCCACTTCTCGGTCTCGTAGTAGAGGGTCAGGTTGGCGGCGTTCTTCGACAGGCCCACCAGGGTGGCGTTGACGGTCGGAGCGCCGGGCGTGGTCGAGGTCAGGTACTCGATCTGGGAGTCGACATAGGTGTAGTTGGCCACCACGCCGAAGTGACGCCAGAAGCCGGGCAGGAAGGTGAAGGGCTGCTGGAGATTGATCTCGAAGCCCTTCAGGTCGCCGCCGTCGCTGTTCACCGGCTGGGTGACCTGGAACACTTCCGAAGAGGTTGCGCCGGTGCCGGTCAGCAGCGAGTCCGGCAGGCCCAGGGTGTTGTAGACGGCCTCGCGGCGCAGGGTGGCCACGAAGGTGTCGATGCGCTTGTAGAACAGGCCCACCGCCAGCATCGCCCCCTGCGAGGGGTACCATTCCAGCGAGAAGTCCAGATTGTCCGACTTGGTCGGGGTCAGGTACGGGTTGCCCGAGCTGTAGGTGCGGTTGGCGCCCTGCACGGCCACGTCGCCGCCGGGCGACAGCGAGCCGATGCCCGGGCGGGCGATGGTCTGGGCGGCGCTGACGCGGGCCACGATGGTGTCGCTGACGTCGGCGGCCAGGTTGAACGAGGGCAGGGTCAGGTCGTAGTCGCGCTTGACCTCGACGCGCTGGATCGCGCCGCTGACCGCCGCATAGCCTGCCGACTCCTGCTGGGTGTGCACCCGCCGCACGCCGGCGTCGCCGCGGAACGGCAGGCCGAAGGCGTTGAACTTGAACTCGGCCTGGACGTAGGCGCCGGTGTCCTGCTCCTCGACCGCGCCGTACTGGCCGCGGGCGCTGCTGTTGTTGGTGTCGGTCAGGGCGTAGATGCCGCTGTTGCTGTAGATGTTCAGCAGGGCGGCGTACTTGTCGATGTCGGGCACCAGCCAGCTGGTGAAGTTGCCGGCCGGCAGGTCCATGTTGCGGCCAAAGCCGCTGAACACCTTCGACACCGAGGCCAGCTGGGCCGGGGTCAGGGTCTGGACCACGGTCTCGCTGGTCCGGTACTGGCCATAGCTGTCGTACTCGAACTTGCGCCAGTCGACGCCGGCCTTGAGGCGCAGATTGTCGTTGAGGTCCCACTCGCCATAGACCTTGGCGGTCGAGAACTGGTTCTCGACGAACTGCGGGCGGATGCGCACTTCCGAGGTGCCGTTGGTCGAGGCCCAGCTGGTCGGGTCGGTCGGGTCGAAGCCCAGCAGGATCTGTGGAGCCCGGCCCTTGCGGAAGTCGTAGACGTAGTTCTGGCTGTTGGCCCGGTCGAAGGTGACGATGGTCGAGACCGGCTGGGTGAAGGTCGAGTCCGAATAGCCGGCCAGGCCGCCGATCCGCAGGCGCTCGTTGAAGTCGTGGGTGGCCGACAGGGTGAACTGCTTGAACTCGGTGTTCAGCTCGTCATAGGCCGACTGGGTGCGCAGATCGACATTGTCCATCCGGGCGTAGACCAGGTTGCCGTTCTCGACGACGCCGTCGCGGATGATGGTCTGCGGCTTGCCGGTGTTGGCCCGCGATAGGCCGATGGCCTGCAGCTGGGCCTCCTTCCGCGTGCCGGCCAGGTAGGCGTAGAGGGCGTCGAGCGTGACCTGGGTGTCGGAGGTCGGCTTGTACTGCAGCGAGCCGGCCACGCCGAGGCGCTTGGACTCGATATCGTAGCTGACATAGGCCGGGATGCGCGGGGCGAAGAGGTTGGCGCTGTTGATCTGGGCGATGGTGTAGCCCGGCACGGTCGAGGCGCTGTTGAAGCCGCCGTTGCTGGCGCCGGTGGCCCAGCGGGTGATGTTGGCGCCTTCTTCCTTCAGATGGCGCTCCTCGTAGGCGACCGAGATCAGGGCGCCGACCTTGCCGTCGAAGAAGGTGTTGCTGGCCAGGACCGAGACGCGGGGCGTCGTCTTTTCCGACAGGTCGTTGTAGCTGGCGCCGGCCGACAGCACGAGCTGGGGCTTGCGGCTGTCGAAGGCGCGGGCCGTGGTCAGGTCGACCGTGGCGCCCAGCGAGCCTTCCTCGACGTCGGCCGAGGCGGTCTTGCGCACGGCGATGCTGTTGAAGAGATCCGAGGCGAAGACGTTGAAGTCGAAGCCGCGACCGCGGTTGGTGCCGCCGCTGTTGGCCGTGCCGCCGGTGGTGGAGATGGCCTCCATGCCGTTGATGCGAACGCGGGTGTATTCCGAGCCCAGGCCCCGCACGGTGATCTGGCGACCTTCGCCGTTGATGCGCGAGATCGACACGCCCGGGATGCGCTGCAGCGACTCGGCCAGGTTCAGGTCGGGGAACTGGGCGATGTCCTCGGCCTTGATGGCGTCGACGACGCCGCTTTCGTTGCGCTTGAGATTGATGGCGCTCTGCAGGCTGGCGCGGAAGCCGGTTACGACGATGGCCTCGACCTCGTCGGAAGCCGGCTGGGCCGGAGGCGGGGCGGGGGCTTCCTGGGCGGCGGCGTGAGCGGCGGCCAGCAGCGTGAAGGCCGAAGCGCTGGCGCCGAGCACGGCGCGAAGGCGCGGATTCCTGTTGGACGTCATGGTCCCTCCCGATGCCCGTCTTCGCGGGTCGCTTTGGGGAGCGGCGGACCGCTCCTTCGTTGGCTGAACCATAGGGACGGGTTCGAGCAGAGGGCCAATCCCAATCGGGTATGAACCTATGCGCGTTCGGCACAGATCGGCGGGGTTCCGCAAGGGCGCTCGGCGAGAGGCGTGCGACCGGCCTGTTGATTCCCTTGGGTTTCGATGCGTACCGCGGTTCGATCCATGTCGCCCGTGGATCGGTCCATAGGCGAATTGACTTAGACCTGCGCCGCGACGCCCTCTAGCCTTCCCTGAACGATGCCGACGACAGATCGGCGACCCAGGGAGAGCGTCCATGACCGAATCCACCAGGCGCACGCGCGTGCGCTGGCTGATCATCGCGACGCTCTTCATCATCACGACGATCAACTACGCCGACCGCGCCACCTTCTCGATCGCCGGCCAGTCGGCGTCGAAGGAACTGGGCCTCGACGCCGTGGCCATGGGCTACATCATGTCGGCCTTCGCCTGGGCCTACGTCCTGGGCCAGATCCCGGGCGGGGCGCTGCTGGATCGGTTCGGCTCGAAGAAGATCTATACGGCCGCCCTCGTGCTCTGGTCGTTCTTCACCCTGCTGCAGGGCTTCGCCGGGATCTTCACCGGCTTCGCGGCCGCGGCGGCCCTGTTCGCCATGCGCTTCCTGGTCGGGCTGGCGGAGTCGCCGTCCTTCCCCGCCAACGCCCGCATCGTCGCCGCCTGGTTCCCGGGCTCCGAACGCGGCACGGCCTCGGCGATCTTCAACTCGGCGCAGTACTTCTCGCTGGTCGCCTTCGCCCCGCTGATGGGCTGGCTGGCCCACAGCTTCGGCTGGCGCTCGGTGTTCCTGGTCATGGGCGCGGTCGGCATCGTCGCGGCCTTCTTCTTCGTCAAGCTGATCCACAGCCCGGTCGAGCATCCGGCGATCAGCAAGGCCGAGTTCGACTACATCGAGGCCGGCGGCGGCCTGGTGCGGATGGAGGACAAGACCGCAGGCGCCGGCGCGGCCTTCACCTGGGCCAACGTCAAGCAGGTGCTGACCAGCCGCATGCTGCTGGGCGTCTATGTGGGCCAGTACTGCATCAACGTGCTGACCTACTTCTTCGTCACCTGGTTTCCGATCTACCTGGTCAAGGCGCGGGGGCTTTCGATCCTGCAGGCCGGGTTCACCGCCGCCCTGCCGGCCCTCTGCGGCTTCGCCGGCGGCCTGCTGGGGGGGATGATCTCGGACCACCTGCTCAAGCGCACCGGCAATCTCGACATCGCCCGCAAGACGCCGCTGCTGCTGGGGATGATCCTCGCCACCTGCATCGTCATCTGCAACTACGTCGAACAGGAGTGGCTGGTCATCGTGATCATGGCCGCGGCCTTCTTCGGCAAGGGTGTAGCGTCGCTGGGCTGGGCGGTGGTGTCGGACACCTCGCCCAAGGAGATGGCCGGCGTCACCGGCGGAGTGTTCAACACCTTCGGTAATGCGGCCGGCATCGTGACCCCGATCGTCATCGGCTACATCGTCCAGGCCACGGGCTCGTTCGACGGCGCCCTGATCTTCGTCGGCGCCCACTGCCTGATCGCCGTGCTGGCCTACTTCCTGATCGTCGGCAAGATCCAGCGCCTGCAGCTGAAGGC
This sequence comes from Caulobacter sp. GW821-FHT10C03, assembly GCF_059415485.1. Lineage (NCBI taxonomy): Bacteria > Pseudomonadati > Pseudomonadota > Alphaproteobacteria > Caulobacterales > Caulobacteraceae > Caulobacter > Caulobacter sp. GW821-FHT10C03. Next base: position 58,677 of record NZ_JBWKNI010000008.1, read on the forward strand.
GGCCTGATCGATGCTTTCACGACGCCACGTCCTGGCCGGCGCCTCGGCCCTGGCTCTCGCCGGTCTCGCCCGGGCCGTCGCTTCCCCGACCGCGCTCGAGATCGCGACGCCGATGGCCGCGCCCGAATGGGCCCTGCTGCAACGCGAACTGCTGAAGGCCAACGAAGAGGCCTGCGAGGCCTTCTTCGCCCGCTATTTCGACGACCGCGGCTACCTGCTCGCCTATGAGCGCTGGGGCGCCAACGACGGCCCCGACGACGCCATCGAGAACGTCAACGACTGGCCGACCCTGCACGCCCTGGGCGCCGGCGACCGGGTGCTGGAGCTGGCCCAGAAGGCCTTCGAGGGCAATGTCCGCCAGTACACGGCGGCCAGGACCAAGGACGTGCCGTTCGCCCGCGAAGGCATGTACTACAAGGAATTCCCGGTCATGAGCGACTGGCAGCACCTTTCCGAGGGGCTGTCGGTGTTCAACCTGATGGGGCTGTCGGCGCCCAACGATCCGCGCTTCCGCGAACGGGCCAGGCGGTTCTCGGGCTTCTACACCGGCGCGGACCCGACCACGCCGAACTACGACCCCAAGCTCAACATCATCCGCAGCATGATCACCGGCAGCCGGGGTCCGATGCTGCGTCAGGCCACGCCGCTCGACTGGGCCGGCGATCCCTTCGACGTGACGCACTTCTACATGGAGCACGGCGAGCGCTCCTACGAGGAGACCCTGCGCCACTACGACGAATATGGCGACGTGGTCGGCGACAGCCCGCTGAACCTGCAGGCCACCAGCCTGGTGATGAACGCCTACATGCTCGACCACGAGCCCCGGTATCGCGACTGGATCCTGACCTATGTCGACGGCTGGATCGCGCGAGCGCGGGCCAATGGCGACGTCATCCCCAGCAAGGTCGGCCTCGACGGCAGGATCGGCGGCCCCAAGGGCCAATGGTGGAGCGGGGTCTATGGCTGGGGCTTCAGCCCCGTCGTGCCCCAGACCGGCAAGCGCGAGGACCGCAACCGCACGCCCCGCGCCGTCGTCGGCTTCATGAACGCCTATCTGCTGACCGGCGACGACAAGTATCTCGACGTCTGGCGCCGGCAGACCGACGTCATCAACGCCCAGAAGAAGGTGGTGGACGGCAAGGTCTCGACCCCGCGCATGCACGGTCCCAAGGGCTGGTACGCCTACGCGCCGGGCGAGCACCAGCTGAACGGGCTGGAGATCTGGTACCTCTCGATGAAGGGCTCGGACCGCGCCCGCGCGGCGGCCCATCCCTGGCTCGACTGGCTGGACGGCAAGGACCCTTCGTTTCCCGCCAAGACCCTGCGCGCCGACCTCGAACGGGTGCGGGCCCGCGCCCAGGCGAGGCGGGACGACACGTCCACCCCCGACACCCGCCTGGCCGATGCGACGCTCGACATCAACCCGGCCAGCGTCACGGCCCTCATCCACCTGATGGAGGGCGGCATCCACATCGCCCGGCCGCCGTGGTCGAAGACCTCGCCGGCCCAGGGCGGGGCGCTGCACTACGTGCGCCTGCGCTACTTCGACCCCGATCGCCGCCGGGCTGGCGTGCCGGAAGACGTGGCCGCCTTGGTGGAAAAGCTGAGCGACGACGAGACGGTGGTCACCCTGGTGAACCTGAACCAGGTTGCCGGCCGCCGCCTCACCGTGCAGGGCGGCGCCTATGCCGAGCACCAGATTGTCAGCGCCTCGATCGGCGACGCGGCCGCCGCGCCGGTCGAGGCCTCGGCCTTCACGGTGCGCCTGGCGCCGGGAAGCGGCGCGCGCCTGACCCTGAAGATGCGTCGGCACGTGAACGCTCCGACGCTGAGCTTTCCGTGGGACCGCAAGGCCTGAGCCCCTCCGGAAGGAAGGGCCTTACGTCCCTTCCTTCATGAACGGCGCGACGGTGAAGATCTCCCGCTCCTCGCGGCGGGGATCATCGACCATCGCCGAGGTCTCATTGACCACCAGGGTCGCCCGCTTGGGCAGGGTGTAGGGCTCCCAAGAAGGGATCGCCGCGCAGTTGGGGTCTCCCGTCCGCGCGAAGGCGGCGAAGGCGGCGCTCATCTGGTCGCGGACCTTGATCGCCGCCGGCCCGGTGCCCGTCATCGAACCCCGCGCATCCAGCGTGCCGAAGACCAGCGCGATGTCGTAGCTGTGATAGGCGCCCATCTTCGGGTCGGTCTGGGCGCCGAAGTCCAGCTGGTACATCCAGGCCGGCGCGCCGATCCTGGCCCGCTGCTCGGCCTGGATCAGATGCCCCGGCCAGGAGCGCCCGGCCGTGGTGATGGCGAAGAACAGATCCGAGGGGCTGGCGGCCGGATAGAGCGCCCGATAGCGGCCGACCAGGTATTCGGGCGACATGTCGAGCACCAGCTCGTTCTCCAGCCTGCCCGGCAACTGGTCCCAGGTCAGGGCGAAGTTCTTCGGATCGCCGCCGAGGAAGGCCTTGGTCTCGTCGTGGGTGTTGCCGATGATCATCGGGATGTGGCCGCTCTCGCGCGGCGCGTCCGGATAGAACGGATGGCGCGGCAGAACGCCGTGATCCAGCACCGACCAGAAGACGATCGATCCCTTGCGCTCCAACGGATCGCGCATCTTCAGCGCCTCGACCAGCTGGCCGGCGGGCAGGGTCTTGAGGGCGTCGGTCTGGTCGGGCCGCAGACCCAGCTTTTCCATGAAGGCCCGGGCGCGGATCGTGGCGTGGATCGGTCCCATGGCGGTGACGTGCTGGCCGCTCATGGTCGCGACCTTGTGGTAGAGGCCCGCCGCCCGCGGCATGGCCATCAGGGTGACGCACTTGGCCCCGCCGCCCGACTGGCCGAAGGTCATGACATTGCCAGGGTCTCCGCCGAAGGCGGCTATGTTGTCGCGCACCCATTGCAGGGCCAGGATCAGGTCGAGGTTGCCGACATTGCCGCTGTCGGCCAGCTCCGCTCCGCCAAGCCGCGCCAGATAGGCGTAGCCGAAGGCGTTGAGGCGATGGTTCACCGTCACCACCACCACGTCGTAGGTCCTGGCCAGCCAAGTCCCGTCATAGAGCGGGCTGGAGCCCGAGCCGTTCGCGTGGGCCCCGCCGTGGACATAGACCATCACCGGCCGCTTGCGGCCGTCGGCCAGGCCGGGCGTCCAGACATTGAGGAACAGACAGTCCTCCGAGGTCGGTTCGTCGGCCTTCGTCTGCGGCGAGGCCGGGCCGTAGGCCAGGGCGTCTGCGATCCCCTTCCAGGGCTGGGCGGCCAGCGCCGGCTGGAAGCGGCGCGGCGCGGTGTCGGCGCCGTAGCGCACGCCCTTGAACACCTTGATCCCGTCGACCTCGACGCCCCGCACCCGTCCGGCCGTGGTGGTCGCCACCGGCGCCGCGCGGCCGGCGGCGTTGACCTTCAGGGGGGCGGCCAGGGGCGCGGCGAGTCCGGCGGCGGCTGCGCCCAGCACGGCGCGGCGGTCGAGGGTCATGGGTCTTCTCCCGTCTTTTGTCGTTGGGCCGTGCGCCCGCGACGGGAGGGACGGCGCCTCAGCGCTCGCCCGTCTCCGTCGGCGAGGCCTCGGCCAGGCAGAGGTCGATGAAGGTCTGGAGGATCGGGCTCTCGTTGTCCTTGCGCCAGGCCATGTAGAGCTCGACCGGCCGGTCGGGCGTGGTCTCGACGGGGCGGAACTGCACGTCGTCGAAGTGCAGGCTCATGGCCGACTCCGGCACGATCGCCGCTCCCAGGCCCGCATGGACCAGGGCCAGCATCGAGTGGATCTGGGTGACGTGCTGCACGTAGTTCGGGGCCACGCCGTGGGCGTCGAACAGAGTGGTCAGCATGTTGTAGAAATAGCCCGCGCCTTCGGGCGAATACATGATCAGCGGGCCGGCGTCGAAGTCGGCCAGGGTCAGGCCGGCCTTGGCCAGGCGAGGGTCGCCGTTGGGCAGGGCAGCGACCAGCGGTTCACTGAGCACCCGGGCGGTGGCGAACTCGGCGCGGTCCATCGGCGGGCGCACCAGGCCGATGTCGATGCGGCCGGTCAGCAGGGCCTCCACCTGCTCGCGGGTGACCATCTCGCGCAGGGTCAGGTCGGCGTTGGGCAGGCGGGCGTTGGACAGGATCACCAGGCGCGGCAGGAAGCTGTAGCCGGAGACAGCCGTGAAGCCGATGGCGATCTGGCCGGCGTCGCCGCTGGCGATGCGGCGCGTGGCCAGGGCCGCGCTCTCGGCCAGGCGCAGGATGCGGCGGGCCTCCAGCAGGAAGGCGCGCCCGGCCGGGGTCAGCCGCACCGAGCGGCTGGTGCGGTCCAGCAGGGTGACGCCGAGAATCCGCTCCAGCAGTTGCACCTGCCGGCTCAGCGGCGGCTGGGTCATGTTCAGCCGCTGGGCGGCGCGGCCGAAATGCAGCTCTTCGGCGGTAGCGACGAAGCAGCGAAGCTGGCTCAGTTCGAACATCGGAAAGCGCCCGTCGACAACACCCTGGAGTCGCGAGGCTAGACGTTCGTTGGGGCCGATCGCCAGCGCCTTCTTCCCGGGAAGAAGGGCCGGCGGCCGGAGCGGAACGAGCGCGTTCAGGATCTAGCCCCGGACGCGGGCGATCAGGGTTTCGAGCTCGACCAACTCAGCGTCGGTAAGGTCGGTCAGGGGCTGGCGCACCGGACCGGCGTCGCGGCCGACGGCCTTCATGCCCGCCTTGACGATCGAGACCGCGTAGCCCTTCCCGCGATTGCGCAAGGCGATGTAGGGCAGCACGAAGTCGCGCAGGCCGGTCATCACCGTCTCGCGGTCGCGGGCGCGCACGGCCTTGTAGAAGGCCAGGGCCCAGTCGGGGAGGAAGTTGAAGATGGCCGAGGAATAGGTCGTCACCCCCATCTCCAGATAGGGCAGGGCGAAGGTCTCGGCCGTCGGCAGGCCGCCGATATAGGTCAGGCGGTCGCCCATCCGGGCGTAGACCCGCATCATCAGTTCCAGGTCGCCGACCCCGTCCTTGAAGCCGACCAGGTTGGGATTGCGGTCGCACAGCTTCTCGAGGGTGTCCTCGTTGATGATGGCGTTGTCGCGGTTGTAGACGATGACGCCCAGGTCCGTGGCCTTGCAGACCGCCTCGATGTGGCCGGCCAGGCCCTCCTGCGTGGCGTTGGTCAGGTAGGGCGGCAGCAGTAGCAGGCCGTCGGCGCCGGCCGCCTGCGCATCGCGCGCCAGATCGACGGCGATCGCCGTGCCGTAGCCGCAGCCGGCGATGACCGGGATCTTGCCGGCGGTCTCGGCGACCGCCGCCCGCACGACCTGGCCCACCTCGTCCGGACGCAGCGAGAAGAACTCGCCCGTGCCGCCGGCGGCGAAAAGGCCGGCCAATTCGTGGTCCAGCATCCAGGCGCAGTGCTCGCGATAGGGCGCTTCCAGGAACCGGTGCTGGTCGTCGAAATGCGTGACGGGAAACGACAGCAGGCCGCCGCCGAGCTGGCGGGCCACGTCCGTCGGCGACATCTGGCTCATGAAGTCCTCTCCGAGCGACGGCCTGGTCCCGCACGCCGGGAGGCCGTTTCTTGAGGGTGACGGTAGTGAGCCGCCGTGTCGGGGTCTAAGCCAAAGGCGCTATCGACCAATACCGGAATTGGCTTGATGGGAATCCGTAGCGAGGCGGGCTTTTGGCGTAGGCGCCCGGGCTGCTCGCCCTACGGGGAACGATGGCCTTTGACGTGCTGCGCGGCCCCCGCTAAACCGACGAAAGTTTCTGAGAATCATTCTCATTGATTTCGGGTGCGTGGGGCCATGCTGACGGGCGAGCGGGGAACGACGCCTGACCTGCCGGGGCTGCTGGAAGTCCACTACGACGAGCTTCGGCGCTTCGCCCTTCGCAAGACGCGGTCGGCCAGCCTGGCCGACGACGTCATGCAGGACGCTTGGCTGAAGCTCTTCGACCTCGTTCGTTCGCCGGACTTCGACGGCCGGGCGGTGCGCAATCCGCTCAGCTACCTGCGCCGGATCATCGCCAACCTCGTCGTCGACCGGCAGCGGCAGGCCTCGGCCCAGGCCCGCCGCATCACGCCCGGCGACCTGCCGGCGGACGCCCGCAGCGAGGCGCCGTCGGCCTTCCAGGTGGTGGCGGGCCGCCAGGAGATCGCCATCGTCCAGGCGGCGATCGCCGAACTGCCCGACAAGTGCCGCGAGGTGATCCTGCTCTATCGCGGCCAGGACCTGACCATGCAGCAGGTGGGCGATCGCCTGGGGATCTCGCCGCGCACGGTCGAGAACCATCTGGCCAAGGCCATGAGCCACTGCCGGCGTCGCCTGAAGGAAGCCCGCGGCGATGCATGAGCACGAGACTAGGGGAAGGGCGCTCGCCGGTTCGTCCTGTGATCGGGAGGACCCGAAAGTCCATATGAACGACACGGTCAAAGGCAGGGGCAAAGGCGATGACGAGGCGCTGTTCGACGCGGCGGCGCATTGGACGCTGCGGCTGCGCGACGGCGCGGCCGAGGCCGCGCGGGCCGAACACGCGGTATGGCTGGCGGACGGCCAGGGCCGCGCCGAGGCCATGGACGAAGCCGATCGCATCCTTGGCCTGATGGCGCTCGCCGCCACGCCGCCCGCGAGTTCGCCGCGTCGCCGGCGATCGGGATCGGCGCCAGCGGGCCCGCGCCGCCGCGCCTGGCAGGTCCCCACGGCGATCGCCGCCTGCCTGGTGCTGGCCGTCGCAAGCGGCGTGGCCGTCAGGACGATCGCGCCGCCGAACCCCGATCATCTGACCGCGCCGATCGGCGAGGTGCGCCGCCATGTGCTCGCCGACGGCAGCGCAGTGACCCTGAACACCGGCGCGGTGCTCGACGTCCGTTATGGTCCGGAAGGGCGCAGGGTGCGGCTGGTGAAGGGCGAGGCCTTCTTCGACGTCGTCCATGATCCGGCCCGGCCGTTCGTGGTCGAGAGCCGGGCCGGCAGCGCCCGGGTGCTGGGCACGGCCTTCGACGTGCGGCTGAACGGCGACAAGGCTCGGGTCAGCGTGCTGCGCGGGGCCGTGCGGGTCCAGCCTGCGCGCGGTGACGGCGCGGCCGTGGTGCGCGCGGGGCAGGGGGCCTGGCTGGACGGCGCGGCGCCCCAGGTTCTGGCCCTGGAGGATCCGGCGGCGGTCGACGCCTGGCGGCAGGGGCGTCTGATCGTCTACCACCGCCCGCTGTCCGAGGTGGTCGACGAGATCGGCCGCTATCGCCGGGGCAAGGTGTTCGTGCGTGGCCAGGCCCTGGCGGCCAAGCCGGTGTCGGGCGTCTTCGATGTCGCCGAACCGGACGACGCCATCGACGCCCTGGCGGCGTCGCTGCGCCTGCGCACGGCCCGACTGGGCGATTTCATCCTGCTCTACTGAAACGGTTCACTGAAACGGTTTCGGCGTTCCGCAAAAAAATGCGCGCGGACGCTAGGGGATCTCGCCGCCTGGTTTCGTCTCATCAACATTGAGATGCAATTGAGTGTCGCTCGCAACAATGGGCGGCCGCCAGACGAGATCCGCCCACGACATGACGACGCCTGTTTTCCGCCCCGGTCTCCTCCCGCGCCTGCGCCGACTGTCGTTGTGTCTGGCCCTGGCCTCGGCCAGCCCTCTGGCCTTGGCCGCGCTTCCCGCCGCGGCCCAGGAAGCCGCCGTCTACGAGGTGGACATTCCGGCGCAGCCGCTCCCCCAGGCCCTGGCCCAGTTCTCGCTGCAGACCAAAGTGCAGATCGTCTACGCTGTCGAAGCGCCTTACGGCCGCCGCTCGCCCGCCGTGCGCGGCCGCTTCAGCCAGGGCGAGATCCTGTCGCGCCTGCTGGCCGGCAGCGGCGTCGCCTGGCGCGAGGCGAGGCCCGGCGTCGTCACCCTGGACGCCGCGCCGACCGTCCAGGGCGCGTCCAAGGGCGCTGTCGTCACCGACGCCCTGCAGGTGGAGGGCGCCGTAGGGCAAGGCGAGACGCTGAGCGCCCGCGACGCTCTCGGCTATGACGGAATCTACGACCTCGACGGCTCGTCCGCCTATGCCGGCCGGGCGGTGGTCGAGCGCTACAAGGGCGTCAGCCCCGCCGACGTGCTTAAGGGCATGGTCAACGTCTTCAGCGGCGACGCCCGCAACAGCGGCGCGCTCGATCCCAGCGTCCGCGGGATCGAAGGGCCAGGCCGCGTTCCGGTGATCATCGATGGCGGCGAACAGGCTCTGACGGTCTGGCGCGGCTACAACGGCGCCAACAACCGCAGCTACATCGACCCCAGCCTGATCGGCGGCGTGCAGGTGCTGAAGGGTCCGTCCCTGACGGCTGGCGTCCACACCTCGACCGGCGGGGCGGTGGTCATCAGCACCCTGTCGCCGGGCGACATCCTGCGCGAGGGCGAGCGCTACGGCGCCGAGGTCCGCATCGAGGGCGGCGGCAACTCGGTCAAGCCGCGCCTGCCGACCCTGCTGACCGGCCAGGATTATCGCAACGTGTCCGGGTTCCCCGGCTCGACCGGAACCGCCGGTTATCCCAGCAGCCCCTACGCCGACCCCTCCTTGCGGGTGACGCCCAGAACCTCGAACGACAACGACCTCGTGTCGCTGGGCGATCGCGCCGCTCGCATGGCCGTGGCCGGCCGCACCGACGACGTCGAATGGCTGGTCGCCTACGCCTGGCGCGAGCGCGGCAACTACTACGCCGGCGAAACCGTGCCCGGCTATTACAGCCAGACCAACCTGCCCACGCCGTCCGGCCCGCAGGACCTGATCAAGCGCCTGGCCTTCAACTACGAGCCCGGCAATGAGGTGCCCAACACTTCGAGCGAGATGAGCTCGTGGCTGGGCAAGCTGGCCTGGAAGATCAGCGACGATCAGACTCTGGAGTTCGGGGTTCGCGACAGCGTCTCGACCTATGGCGAGATCATGCCCTCGCGCATCGTCTCGTCCGGCGAGAACGGCATGGGCAAGGTGCAGTGGCCGCTCAGCGAGGTCCACGCCACCGCCTACAATCTCGACTACCGCTACAAGCCCGGCGGCCGGTGGATCGACCTGAAGAGCACGCTCTGGCTGACCCGCACCAACAGCCACACCTATTCGGCCGGCGGCTTTCCCAACTGGGCGCAGAGCGCGGCCAGCCCGATCCTCAAGAACACCGCCCTGGCCAACGCCAAGAACGACCGCTACGGCCTGAGCCTCAGCAACAAGACGCGCCTTGCCCAGAGCCTCGACCTCGTCCTGGCCGGCGACTGGCAGCACGAGAAGCTGACCTCGCCCGACGTCTGGGCCGGCACGTTCGATGGCTGGCGGCAGTACCCCCGCGCCGGTCGCCGTGAGGAGTACAATCTCCACGCCCGGGTCGAATGGCGGCCGGTCAGCGAGATCACCCTGTCGGCCGGCCTGCGTTACTCGCACTTCTGGGCGGTCGACGACTTCCTGACCGAGCAGATCGGCAAGGGCGTGGTGTTCACCAACTACGTCTTCACCGACGGCTCGGTGCTGTATCGCACCCTGGTCAACGGCCGCACGGTCAACAACACCATCGCCTGGCTGCCCGACAGCGAGGGCCGCTACACCCGCGCCACCAACCCCTGCGTCAACGGCTTCCTGACCAGCGTCGCCAACGCCACGGGCTACTGCGTGGCCTCGCGCAACCAGGAAGCGGTCAACCTGACCGCCGAGACCAAGCGCGGCGACGGCCTGACGCCGGTGGTCTCGGCGACCTTCAACTTCACGCCCAATGCGCGGGCCTATGTCCGCTACGCCGAGGCCTACCGCTTCCCCAGCATGTTCGAGAGCACGATCGGCTTCTCGGCCTCGACCGACCCGACCCGCCCGCTGAAGCCCGAACACGCCCGCACCTGGGAGGCGGCCTATGTCCATGACCTCTCGGCCCTGCTCGACCTGCCCGAAGGCCAGCGGGCCGACTTCAAGCTGACCTGGTTCCGAAGCGACACCCGCAATGTCATCGAGCGCGGCTCGCAGCTGCTGCTGACCAATATCGACAAGCAGCTGATCGAGGGGATCGAGCTGCAGGCCCGCTACGACAACGGCCGGTTCTTCGCCGACCTCGGCGCCTCGCACATGATCAAGAACAAGGTCTGCGATCCCGAAGCGGCGATTATGAAGGCCACGAGCACGGGCGTCGTGCCCGACTGCGTCAACTACGGCTTCGTCGGCGGCTACCTGCTGACCCAGGCGACGCCGACCGACACGGTCAATCTCAACCTCGGCGCCCGCTTCCTCCAGCGGCGTCTCGAGGTGGGGGTGAGAGGCGTCTACTACAGCGCCTACGACAATCCCGAGCTCGATCGCTTCATCGGCGGCGCGCGGGCGACCCGCGTCGACGGCTGGGGCCTGAACACGCCCTACCTGTGGGGCGAGATCGTCACCGTCGACGCCTACGCCAACTTCAAGCTCAACGAGAAGATCCGCTTCGAGCTGACCGGCACGAACCTCAATGACCGCTACTACACCGACCCGCTGACCCGCACGGCCCAGCCGGCCCCCGGGCGCACGCTGAAGCTCAGCATGACCGCCCGCTACTGATCCCCCCAATTCACGGTCTTCGGCGCGTCGGGATCCCCACCGGCGCGGCGGCGGCCGCTGGATGCCCCGGTCTCACCAACGAGACCATCAACCAAGCATCGGAGAAGACGAGATGTCCCGTTCGACCTTCAAGGCGCTGATCCTGGCTCCCATCGCCGCCGTCGCCCTGGCCGGCGTCGCCCAGGCCGCCATCGTGGGCCAGTCGACCGACACCAGCCAGCTGCGCGTCGGCGCCAGCACGATCAACGCCGGTCCGCACACCTCGGGCAAGCCGGGCGTGGCCGTGGCGGCCATCGGCCTGAGCAGCTATGTCGACTTCGCCGGCCTGCAGGCCTCGGTTCCGCCGGTCAACGGCGTGACCACCATCAACAACCCCTCGACCGCGCCGGGCAGCCACAATGGCATGGGCGTGTTCAACTTCGCCAAGGTCAGCAACGCCGACCTCTATTTCGGCGAATGGTCCGACACGGCCGACGTCGCTGACGGCACCCACACCGTCTACTACGTGGGCGACAACACCGGCACGACCGTCCCGACCACCGGCACGGCCACCTACGCGGTGAAGGGCATCAGCGGCTACAGCAGCAACGGCATCCTGGCCGGCACGTTCAGCGCCAACTTCGGGACCGGCACGCTGAGCGGCAGCGTCACCAGCGCCTCGACCGGCTACACGGTCGATATCGGCTCGGTGGGCATCTCGGGCGTCAACATCGCCAGCACCACGGCCGACGCCACGGCGACGCAAGGGACTTCCACCCTGGCCTCGGGCGGCTCGGTCAGCGGCCAGTTCTTCGGCGCCAGCGCCGCGGCGCTCGCCGGCCTGGTCACCTTCGGCGGCAACAGCCAGTACGACACCGCCTTCGGCGGCACGAAGAACTAAGGCGCGTAACCGTCGCGCGGGGCGGGGACTTCGGTCTCCGTCCCAAGCGCGTTCGAAGGCATTCGAATGATCCGCAGGTCCGCAAGGCATCTTTCCATCCGCGTCGCCGCCGGCTGCGCGGCTTTCGCCGTTCTGGCGCTGGCCGGCGCCGCCCGGGCCCAGGTCGACGACGACATCCGCCTGCGTCTCGACCAGGATTTGGCCCGCAAGGCCGCCGAGCGCGAGGCCAAAACGCTGGAGGACGCCTCGCCCTCGGTGCTGGTCATCGACGGTCAGGCCTATACGGTCGGGCCCGGCGCCGACGACGTCGGCAAGGCCCTCTACCTGTCGGTCGGTCGTCGCCAGTGGGCCGACGCGCGCCGGTTCCTGGCGGCCTATCTGGCCCTGCCGGACCACGATCCGATGCTGGCTCTCTACGCCCAGGGCATGCTGGCGCGGCAGGATGGCGACCTGCGCGGCGCCGAGCGCGCTTTCCGCGATCTGCTCTCCAAGCAGCCGGACTTCATGCCGGGCAGGGTCGAGTTGGCGCGGGTGCTGTTCGAGAACGAGCGCGACCGCGAGGCGCGCTCGGCGTTCCAGGCGATCCTGGCCGACCTGCCGCCGGGAGATCCCCGCGCGGCCGGCGTGCGACGCACGATCGAAGGGTTTGTCACCGCCCTCGATCAGCGCCGGGCCTGGCGCGGTTCGCTTGCCCTGGGTCCTGGCTACAACAGCAACATCAACCAGGCCTCGGGCAGCTATGCCTGCCTGATCCCCGGCCCGGAGGGGATCTGCTTCTTCGATCGCAAGACGCCGCAGGCCCTGGGCGCGGCGACGGTCAATTTCGAGGGGACACTGACCCGCCGCCTGCCGCTGCGCGGTTCGGCCGGCCTTTCGCTGCGCGCGATCTCCTACGGCGAGTTCTATCCGGAGGAGCCGCGCTACAACCAGGCCACCCTGGTCGGCCAGGTCGGGTTCGACTATCGCACCGCCCGCTACGCCTTCGGGATCGCGCCGTCCTTCGACGTCTCGACCTTTGGACCCTCGCGCCTCTACGACGCGCCCGGAATCCACGCCGAGGCCACTCGGGTGCTGGGCGTCCGGACCCTTGTGAAGCTGGAGGCCGACTACAAGGACATGCGCTACCGTCAGGCCGACTTCGCGCCGCTGGACGGCCGGTTGGTCTCGCTGTTTCTCACCGCCTGGCGCGGACTGCCGGGCGGCTGGACCGTGTTCGGCGGCGCGGATCTGGGCGACAAGGACGCCGACCTGCCGACCAACGCCTACGGTCAGGTCGGCCTGCGCCTTGGTGCGGCCAGCCCGACGTGGAAGGGCCTGAACGGCAGTCTGTTCGCCTCGGCCCGCCGCAAGCGCTGGGACGCCATCAACGAGGCTCTGGAGGTGCGTCGCCGCGACGACGAGCAGAGCTTCACCGCCATCCTCCGCGCGCCGGGCCTGGCGCGGGCCGGCCTGACGCCCAGCCTGACCCTGCAGCACGCCAGGACCGCCAGCAGCATCGACTGGCTGTTCTCCTACGAGAAGGTCGCGGCCAGCCTGAAGCTGGAGCGGGTGTTCTGATGTTGCAGTCGGTGCTCCCGTCTCCGGCCGTGCTGGAGATTCCCTATGACGGCTCCACGGCCACGGGCGGCAAAAGGCGGTGGTCGGCGGCGCTCGCGGGGGCCGTGGCGCTGCATGTCGCCCTGGCGCTCGGCGCCTACATCCGCCTGACCTCGCCGACCGAATTGCCGCCCGCCGCGCCGATCGAGGCGATCGCGGTCGAGTTCGCCGTCGCCCCGATCGCGCCGCCCAAGCCCAAGGACGAACGACCGCCGGGACCCGAAGCCAAGGCCAGTCCCGCCGCTGCTGCGGCTCCCGATCCGCCCCAGATCAAGACGCGCCAGCCCGACCCGCGCGGCGTGCTGCCGACGTCGCCGCCGCGCCCGACGCCGTCCGAGGATGAGGGCGCGGCCAAGCCTTCGGTCCGCAGCGAAGCCTCCGCACCGCCGGCCGTCGCGGCCCCGCCCGCGCTCGCGCTGGCCGCGCCGCGCACCTCGGCCGCCACGGACCGCAACGCCGCCGTCACGTGGCGAGGCCTGCTGCTCGGCCGCCTGAAGGCCTATCGCCGCTATCCACGCCGGGCCCAGAGCCAGGGACAGGAGGGCGTCGCCCAGGTCGCCTTCACGGTCGATCGGCGCGGCGCGGTGCTGAGCGCCAGGATCGCGCGCGGCAGCGGCTATCCGCTGCTCGACGAGGAGGCCCTGGCCACCGTCCGCCGCGCCTCGCCGATGCCGCCGCCGCCCGACGACGTGCCGGGCGACCCGGTCGAGGTGGTCGTGCCGGTCGATTTCTTCGTGCGCTGAGGTCTCCGAGGGCCTCAGTGAAGATGAGTTTGCGCTGCCAAGGATCACCAACCTTTCGGGTTCAGCCGAAGGACTTTGGTGAACATTGGGAATAATCAATGTTTGTTGCGACTGCTTCTCATTGATGTGGCGATAGGTGGAAGTTAAGAGCGCCTCGCATTGTCAGGAACAGAGGCGCTCGGTTGATCCCAGCCGGGCAGGGCTTCGGGGATCGAGATCATGAGAAACACTTCCACCCAAGGCGTTCGCAGCTTGAGCCGGCGCGCCTTGAGCGCCGCCGCGGTCGCGGGCGTCGCCGGCCTGGGCCTGTCTGCGGCCGCCAGCGCGGCGACCGTCGCTGACGAGCCGGTGGCCACCGCCGCGCCGGACAACGGCGACACCACCGAAGTCTCCGGCGTCCAGGTCGACAGCAAGAAGGCCCAGTCCGCCTCGCCGAAGATCACCGTGCCGCTGCGCGACACGCCCAAGTCGATCACCGTCATTCCGCGCGACCTGATCGACCAGACCGGTTCGGTCAGCCTGGTCGAGGCGCTGCGCACCGTGCCCGGCATCACCTTCGGTGCGGGCGAGGGCGGCAACCCGGTCGGCGACCGTCCGTTCCTGCGCGGCTACGACGCCCAGTCGGCCACCTATGTCGACGGCCTGCGCGACATCGGCTCCCAGTCGCGTGAAGTGTTCAACGTCGAGAACGTCGAGGTCGTGAAGGGCGCGACCGGCAGCTACGGCGGCCGCGGCGGCGCCGGCGGCGGCGTCTTCATCAACAACAAGGCCCCGACCCTGAAGGACTCGATCGGCGGTCAGGTCGCGGTCGGCACCGCCGATTACAAGCGCGCCACCTTCGACGTGAACCACGTGGTCGCCGAAGGCGTGGCCGTGCGCCTGAACCTGATGGCCCACGACGCCGGCGTCGATGGCCGCGACGAGGTCCACTACAGCCGCTGGGGCGTGGCCCCCTCGGTCGCCTTCGGCCTGGGAACCGACAACCGCGTCGTCGTCAGCTACTACCACATGCAGAGCGACGACATCCCCGACAGCGGGATCCCGTACAACAACCCGACCTTCGTGGCCCGCACCGACGGCCGCGCGCGCGTCTACCAGACCGGCGACGGCCAGCCGCTGCTCGCCGACCGCAGCGCCTGGTACGGCGTCAAGGGCCGCGACTTCCGCCGCGAGCGGGTCGACATGGGCACGGTCCGCTTCGAGCACGATTTCGGCGACAACCTGCACTTGCGCAACACCACCCGCTACGCCGAGACGGGCCAGGACTACATCTGGACCCAGCCCGACGACAGCAAGGGCAACATCTACTACGGCCTGGTCTGGCGCCGTCCCAACAGCCGCGTCAGCGAGGTCAGCACCCTGACCAACCAGACCGACTTCTACGGCAAGTTCCAGACCGGCTCGATCCAGCACAACTTCGCCACCGGCCTGGAGTTGTCGCGCGAGGAAGGCGAGAACGACAGCTACAACGTCTATTACAACGGCGCCCTGGCCTCGACGTTCAGCAGCTGCTCGGCCGCGGCCATCGCCGCCTATGTCTGCACGACGCTGGCCAATCCCAACACCAGCGACCCGTTCACCGGCACGATCTCGCGGGTGAACAACCCCAACAACTCGCGCACGGTCACCAAGTCGATCTACGGCTTCGACACCATCGAGTTCGACGAGCACTGGCAGGTGAACCTGGGCCTGCGCTACGACAGCTACGACGCCCGCTACGTCAGCGCCCGGGCGACGACCACGCCGTTCGCACGCTCGACCTACGAGCGCAAGGACGACCTGCTGAACTACCAGGCCGCCGTGGTCTACAAGCCGACGACGGCCGGCGCGATCTACCTGTCCTACGCCACCGCTTCGACCCCGGCCGGCAACGCCCTGAACCAGGGCAGCGACGGCAACGCGCTGTCGAGCACGGTCAACGCCAACCTCAGCCCGGAAGAGAACGCCACCCTCGAGGCCGGCGCCAAGTGGGACGTGTTCGGCGGCAAGCTCAGCCTGACCGGCGCGGCGTTCGAGGTGAAGACCACCAACGCCCGCATCACCCAGACTGACGGCACCGTGGCCATGGCCGGTGAGAAGCGCGTGCGCGGCTACGAGCTGGGCGCCTCCGGCTCGATCACCGAAAAGTGGGACGTCTTCGGCGGCTATACCTATCTCGACGCCATCCTGGTCAAGAACGGCGGTTCGGGCGCGGCGGCGGGCCTGACCGACGGCATGCAGTTCCCCAACACGCCCAAGCACAGCTTCGCGGTGCAGACGACGTACGAGGTTCTGCCGAAGCTGAAGGTCGGCCTGGGCGCCAACTACCAGGCCAAGGTCATGGGCAACGCCAGCGCCACCACGCCCAAGTGGGTGCCCGACTATTGGCGGTTCGACGCCAATGCCACCTACACCATCAACCAGAACCTCTCGGCTAGGCTCAACATTCAGAACCTGACCGACGAGGTCTACTACACCCAGGCCTACGCCTCGCACTACGCGACCATCGCGCCGGGGCGCTCGGCCGTCCTGTCGCTGAACGCCAAGTTCTAGGCGCGGCGACATCCCTGAACCGGCCGCGTCCGCCTTTCGGCGGGCGCGGCCTTTCGCTTTGGTGAGGTCATGGACACCGCCTCGGAAAACCTCTCCCCGGACGACATCGCCGCCGCCGTCGCCAAGGTCCTTTCAGGGCCGCCGGAGACCGCGCGAGCCTGGCTGGCGCAGCAGGCCGCCGCCGGCGTGGCCGAGGCCCAGGCCCTGCTGGGGCAGATGCTGCTCGACGGCGCCGGCGGTCCCGCCGACCCGGCCGGCGCCCTGGCGCTGTTCCTGCGGGCCGCCGGGGCGGGGCATCCGATGGCGCTGAACATGGTCGGCCGCTGCTATGAGAACGGCTGGGGCGTGGCGGCCAATCTCGCCGTCGCGGCGCAGTGGTATCTCCAGGCCGCCGAGGCCGGCTCCGACTGGGGCATGTACAACCTCGCCACCCGGCTGATGCTGGGCGAGGGCGTGGAGGCCGATCGCAAGGCCGCCCTGGCCTGGTTCCAGCGGGCGGCCGAGTTGGGTCACGCCAAGTCGATCAACGTGGTGGGCGGCTTCTACGAGGACGGCTGGGAGGTCGCTCAGGATTTCGCCATGGCCCGGGAATGCTACGCCAGGGCCGCGGCCGGCGGCGACTTTCGCGGTCAGTTCAACTTCGGTCGGGTGCTGGCCGCCGAGGGCGAGATCGCTGGCGCGCTGGCGCAGTTCGAACGGGCGGCGACAACCGCGACGGCCGCGTTCACGGCGAAGATGGTCGCTTTTCTCCACAGCGCGCCCGTTGCGGCCTATCGCGACCTCGCCGATCGCCTGGACGCCTCCGGTCCGGCGGCGGGCTAGGGTTCGACGGTGATGACGATCCTGCCCCGGCCAACGACCAGCCCGCTGCTGGCGGCCACGCGCGCCAGCATCTCGGCCAGGGTCGCGTCGTCCACGGCTACGCGACCTTCGGGGGTCTGGACCTGTACATCGACCGGCAGGGGCGGCGCGAAGCGGCGCTGGCGGTCGATCGATCCGATCTCGTTTAGAACCCCCGCCGCCACCAGGTCGACGACCAGTCGATGCAGCGTCGACCGGTTGACGCGCTGGCCCCGGTTGTGGGCGGTCCACCAGACCTGTTCCATGTCGAAGGGCGCGTCCATCCCGTCGAGCAGTTCGATCAATTCGCGACGCTTGTCGGTGAGCTTGAGGCCGATCCGGGCGCAGCGCTCAGACACGGCCTGGCGAGGCCCGTCCATCGGCGGGCTCTGTTGCGGAGGCTGGGCTTGAGCGTGGATCACGACGGGGGATATCGGCCTAGGGTGGGCGAGCGGACGGTGCGCGGCCAAGCCTTATCGTTTGGCGCTGGCGTGTCGATGCGCTGGAAGCAAGGTTGGGAAAATGTATAGCGCGGCCAACATCACGGTAAGGCGGGCATGAAGGTCTTCCTGCTCGAGGACGATCCCGAGACCGCTGCGTTCATCGAGCGCGGCCTGACGGAGCGTGGCCATGTGGTGGAGGTCGAGGCCGATGGCTCGGTGGCGCTGCGGCGCCTGGCCGAGCGTGATTTCGACGTTCTGGTGCTCGATCGGATGGTGCCTGGCGTCGACGGACTGTCGGTCCTGAAGGCGATCCGCGCGCAGGGGCGGACGACGCCGGTCCTGCTCCTGACGGCCATGTCCCAGATCGCTGATCGGGTCGACGGCCTGGAGGAGGGAGCTGACGACTACCTCGTCAAGCCGTTCGCCTTCGTCGAGCTCGCCGCGCGCGTGGCGGCGCTGGGCCGTCGACCGCCGACGGGCGAGTTCGATACGGTGCTGCGCGTGGCGGACATCGAGATGAATCTGCTGCGCCGGGAGGTGCGTCGGGGCGGGCGCTTGGTCGACCTGCAGCCCCGGGAATTCACCTTGCTGGAGCAACTGATGCGCAATCCCGGCCGCATCGTCACGCGGACCATGCTGCTCGAAAAAGTCTGGAACTTCGGTTTCGATCCCAAGACCAACATCGTCGAGACCCACATGTCCCGGCTGCGCAGCAAGCTGAACGAAGGCTTCGAGCGCAGCGCCATCCGCACGGTCCGAGGCTCCGGCTACATGATGAACGACGATGCGTAGTCGAACGCCCAGGACCGTTCGCGGCCTAAGCCTCGTGGTTGCGGGGATTTCCTGCGTCCTGACGCTGGCGGTCGGGGTGGTGACGTTCAGCATGGTCCACCACGAGATCGAGCGGCAGCTCGATCATCGCATCGAACTGGAAACCCAGTCGCTCCTCGCCACCTACGAGCGGGCCGGCTTCGACGTGCTGGTGCGGGCGGTGACCGATCGTGACCGGCGTCCGGCCCGGGGCACGCTGGGTTATCTGGCGGGGCGATCCGAGGCCGGCAGCCGCATGGGCTATATCGTGCTCGACGCGTCGGGCAGGCGAAGGGCCGGAGACTTCCAGGCCGAGACGCCGCCGCCCGGCTGGAGCGAGTTCATCCGGTTCCGCCGGCCAGACGGCAGCAGCGGCGTCGCCCAGGCCATGAATGCGCCCCTGCCTGGCGGCGGCCGACTGGTCGTGGCCGCCGACCGCGCCGACCTGCTCGATATCGACCGCGCCCTGCTGCGCGTGTTCCTGATCAGCGCCGGCCTGGTGGCGGCGGTGGGCGTTCTGGCGACCTTCGGCTTCGGCGGGGTCGTGCAACGGCGTCTCAACGCGATCCACGGCGCCGCCGAAGGGATCATGGCCGGCGACATGCGGCGCCGCATGCCGGTCGACGGCTCGGGCGGCGAGTTCGACCAACTGGCCGCGGTGCTCAATCGCATGCTCGATCGCATCGAAGCCCTGATGAGCAACCTGCGCCAGGTCTCGGGCGACATCGCCCACGACATCCGCACCCCCCTGACCCGTCTGCGCGCGCGCCTTGAGGATATCGAGGCGGAGACAACCGATGGCGCCCGGAAGGCGCGTGTCGAAGGCGCTTTGAGCGAGGTCGACGACCTGCAGGGCCTGTTGTCGGGTCTTCTCGCGCTCGCGGAGATCGAAGGGCGTTCCGTGCGGGATCGTTTCGTGGCTCTGGACCTCGTCGCGCTCGTCCACGAACTGGCCGAAGCCTACGGTCCGGCTCTGGAAAAGGCCGGCATGACGCTGTCGCTCGACCTGCAGCCCGCGACCGTTCGCGGCGATCGCCCCTTGCTGTTGCAGGCGCTGTCGAACCTGATGGACAACAGCCTGTTCCACGCGGGCGCCGGGGCTCGGATCCGCATATTGACGCGAGCGACCGGCGACAGTGTCCGGGTGGTGTTCGGCGACGACGGGCCGGGCGTGCCGCCGGAAGATCGCGACAGAATCTTCAAGCGCTTCGTGCGTCTCGATCCGTCGCGCACCACGGCGGGCCACGGCCTTGGCCTGGCGACAGTGGCCGCCATCGTCTCCGCTCACGGCGGCGATATCGCCGTGACGCCTTCTGCGCGTGGGCTGCAGTTCGAGATCAACCTCGTGGCCGGCGGCTAATACGTCAGGCGACGCCCGGCCCTCGGGTCGGAACGCGTTGCTCTCTGACGCGGTGAGCCGCGCTCATCAGTCGATGGTCGGCAGCCGCACGATGAAGGTGCTGCCCAGGTGCTCGCCCGCGCTCTCGACCTCGATCGTCCCGCGATGCAGCGCCACCAGTTGCTTGACCAGGGCCAGGCCGATGCCGAGGCCGCCCTGGGCCTTGGTCAGATGGTCCTCGACCTGGGCGAAGATCTCGAAGATGCGCGACTGCATCGCCGGCGGGATGCCGACCCCGGTGTCGGTGACGCGGATCTCGACCTCGGCGTCCAGGCGTCGCGCCGTCAGCGTGATCTCGCCGCCGGGCGGGGTATATTTGGCGGCGTTGTTGAGCAGGTTGGCCACGATCTGCGCCACGCGCGTGTGGTCGGCGTCGAGCCAGATCGCCTCGTCCGGCAGGTCGGCGTCGAAGCGGTGCGAGCCGGCCTCGATGTTGTGCTGGCTGGCCTCGATCGCCGAGCGCAGCGCGTCGCCCAGTTCGATCCGCTCCTTCTTCAGCGAGATCTTGCCCTGGCTGACGCGCGAGACGTCGAGCAGGTCGTCGACCAGGTGGGAGAGGTGCGACAGCATCCGGTCCATGCGCACGCGGATGTCCCTGGCCCGTTCTGGCGGGATGTCCTTGTTGAGCAGGTGCAGGCCGCCGCCCAGGGCCGCGACCGGGTTGCGAAGCTCGTGCGCCAGCACGGCCAGGAAGTTGTCCTTGTGACGGTCGGCCCGCCGCAGGGCCTGGGCGGCCGCCTCCAGCTCGTCGCGCTGGCGTTCGATCTGCTGGCGCTGCTGGTGCAGGTCGAAGAACACGGCGGCCTTGCTGCGCAGGACGTTCGGCTCGATCGGCTTCTGGATGAAATCGACCGCCCCGGCCTCGTAGCCGCGGAAGCGGCGCTGCAGGTTGGCGGCGCCCGCCGTCAGGAAGATGATCGGGATGTGCCGGGCGCGTTCGCTGCCGCGCATGAACTCGGCCAGTTCGAAGCCGTCCATGCCGGGCATCTGCACGTCGAGCAGGGCCAGGGCCACCTCGTGCGTCAGGAGGAGCTCCAGCGCCTCCTCGCCCGATCGGGCCTTCAGGCACGTCAGGCCGTCGCGTTGGAGCAGGGCTTCCAGCGCCAGCAGGTTCTCTTCGAGGTCGTCGACCAGGAGGAAGTTGATCGGCTTTTCGGCGATCATCGCGCGGTTCCCAAACTCGACAGGTACGATGCGATCGCATCGATGGTCATGATGGCGGCTCCCGGGCTCGCTTCGAGGGCTGCGAGCGGCATGGCCCGGGAATGGGCGAAGTTCGGATCCTCGACGATCGCCGTTCCGCCCGCCTGCGTAACGGCCCGCAAGCCCGCCGCGCCGTCGTGGTTGGCGCCGGTCAGGATGACGCCGACCAGGGCCTCGCCGAAGGCGTCGGCGGCGCTCTCGAACAGCACGTCGATCGACGGCCGCGAATAGTTCACCGGCTCGTCGGTGGAGATGGCCAGGGTGCCGTCCGTCTCCACGAGGAGGTGATAGTCGGACGGCGCGAAGAAGACCGTCCCGCCGACCAGAGGCTCCTTGTCCTCGGCCTCCTTCACCGTCAGCCGGCACTTGGCCTGCAGCAGGGAGACCAGAACATTGTCGCGGTCCGGCGGCACGTGCACCACCACCAGCACCGGCAGGGCGAAGCTGGCGGGCAGGGCGGGCAGGATGGTCAGCAGCGCCTGGACGGCGCCGGCCGAGGCGCCGATCACGACGGCTTTCGGGGACGCGCTGCTCATGGCTCGCGCCTCTGGTAGATCTTCTCGCCGGGGACGAAGTCCGAGAAGCCGCCAGCATGGGCCGAGAACCGCAGGCTCTCCTTCGAGCCTAGCCCCAGGAAACCCTTGCGGGCCAGGGAGTCGTGGAACAGGCCGATGGCGCGGTCCTGCAGGGGGCGGTCGAAATAGATCATCACGTTGCGGCACGAGATCAGGTGCATCTCGGCGAAGACGGCGTCGGTGACCAGGCTGTGGTCGGAGAACACCACCCGCTCGCGCAGCGTCTTGTCGAACACGGCCCGGCCGTAGGCGGCGGTGTAGTAGTCCGAGAGCGAGGACCGCCCGCCGGACTTCTGGTGGTTCTCGGTGAACTTGCGGATGCGCTCGAGCGGATAGACCCCGGCTTCGGCGGCCGCCAGGGCCTCGGGATTGATGTCGGTCGCGTAGAACAGCGTCCGATCGTAGAGGCCTTCCTCGCGAAACAGGATGGCCAGGGAATAGACCTCCTCGCCGGTGCTGGAGCCGGCGATCCAGACCTTCAGCGAGGGATAGGTCTTGAGGTGGGGCAGCACGCTTTCCCGCAGCGCCCGGAAGTAGGACGGGTCGCGGAACATCTCGCTGACCTGGACGGTCAGATAGTCGAGCAGTCGCGGCAGCAACGATGGATCGTGCAGCACGCGGTCCTGCATCGCCGAGATGGTCGGGAACGCCAACTGGTCACGCGCCTGCACCAGGCGGCGCTTGATCGACGCCCGCGCATAGTGGCGGAAATCGTAGTGGTAGCGCTGATAAAGCGCCTCCAGCAGCAGCTGGATTTCGAGGTCGACGACGGCTTCGGGCACAGGGATCGCCTATCTCGGCATCCAGACCCGGACGAGCGAGAGCAGCTTGTCCACGTCGATGGGCTTGGCCATGTAGTCGTTGGCGCCGGCGGCGATGCAGCGTTCCTGGTCGTCTGGCATGGCCTTGGCGGTCAGCATCAGGATCGGCAGCTTGGCCCACTTCGGATCGTTGCGGATCTCGCGGGCGGCGGTCAGGCCGTCCATCACCGGCATCATCACGTCCATCAGCACCAGGTCGACGGCGCGGGCGGGATCATTGGCCGCGCGGGCCAGGGCGTCGATCGCTTCCTGGCCGTTGCGGGCGATCTCGACGATGGCGCCGCGCGGCTCCAGCACGTTGGTCAGGGAGTAGACGTTGCGGATGTCGTCCTCGACGATGAGGATCCGCCGACCTTCCAGCACGGCGTCGCGATTGCGCGCCTTCTGGATCATCTTCTGCTGCTCGGCCGGCAGCTCCGACACCACCTGGTGCAGGAACAGCGACACCTCGTCGAGCAGGCGTTCGGGCGACTTGGCGCCCTTGATGATGATCGAGCTGGAATAGCGGCGCAGCCGCTGCTCGTCGTCGGCCGACAGATCGTGGCCGGTGTAGACGATCACCGGTGGGAAGGCGCGGTCGCCGTCCTGGCTCAGGGTTTCCAGCAGGGTGAAGCCCGAGGCGTCCGGCAGCGAAAGGTCCAGCACCATGCAGTCGAAGGTCTGCTGCTTGAGCTGTTCGAGGCACTCGGCGGCGGTGCCGACGCCGACGGTCTCGACGTCGCCCGACGACAGCAGCTTGCCGACGGCGTCGCGCTGCACGGGGTCGTCCTCGACGATCAGCACCCGTCGCACCGAGCCGGCCAGCTTGGCCTCCAGCCCGCGCAGCACGTCGGCCAGGTCCTCGTGCCGGACCGGCTTGACCAGATAGCCGATGGCGCCCAGCGACAGGGCGGTCTGGGCGTGGTCGCTGGCCGAGACCACGTGGATCGGGATGTGGCGCGTGGCGTCGTCGCGCTTCAGGCGGTCCAGCACCATCAGGCCGGACTCGTCGGGCAGGCCGACGTCGAGCACCACGGCGCTGGGCTTGAAGCGCTTGGCCAGCTTCAGGGCCTCCTCGGCGGTGCCGGCCACCAGGCACTGGAAGCCGATCTCGCGCGAGAGGTCACGCACGATGCCGGCGAACACCTCGTCGTCCTCGATGACCAGCAGCACGCGGCGCGAGCCGCCCAGCTGTTCACGGTCGTCCTCCACGGTCTGAACCGGCCGCGGCGCGCGCTGAGGCGACCCGGTGGGCGCCGGCGCCTCGGCGCGAACCTGGGTCTCGCGCGGCGCGATACGGGCGGGATCGTAGGCCACGGGCAGGGTCACCGTGAAGGTGCTGCCCTTGCCGGCCTGGCTCTCCAGGCCGATCACGCCGCCCAGCAGCCGTGACAGCTCGCGCGAGATCGACAGGCCAAGACCGGTGCCGCCGTACCTGCGGCTGATCGTGCCGTCGGCCTGGCGGAAGGCTTCGAAGATGCTTTCCTGCTGCTCTCGCGCGATGCCGATGCCGGTGTCCCGAACCGCGAAGGCGAGGCTCTCGGCGGCTGGCTTGATGGCTAGGGTGACGCCGCCCTTCTCGGTGAACTTGAAGGCGTTGGACAGCAGGTTCTTGAGGATCTGTTCCAGGCGCTGGCGGTCGGTCTCGAAGGCGGCCGGGCAGGCGGGATCGATCTCGATCTCGAAGGCCAGGCGCCGCTCGTCGGCCACCGGCTGGAACAGCTGGCGAAGGTCGCTCACTAGGCGCTGCACGCTCACCGTCTCGGGCCGCACCTCGATATGGCCGGCCTCGATCTTCGAAAGGTCGAGGATGTCGTTGATCAGGGTCAGCAGGTCGTTGCCCGACGAGGCGATGGTCTGGGCGAACTTCACCTGTTCGTTCGACAGATTGCCGTCGGGGTTGTCGCTCAGCAGCTTGGACAGGATCAGCAGCGAGTTCAGCGGCGTGCGCAGTTCGTGGCTCATATTGGCCAGGAAGTCGGACTTGTACTGGCTGGCCTGTTCCAGCTCGCGCGCCTTCAGGGTGACGGCCGCGGTGCTGCGCTCCAGTTCGTCGCGCTGGGTCTCAAGCGTCTGGGCCTGTTCCTCCAGCTGGCTGTTGGTCTGTTCCAGCTCGACCTGTTGCTGCTCCAGTCGGGTCTGGGATTCCTTGAGGGCGCGGCTCTGCTCCTCCAGCTCCTCGTTGGAGACCCGCAGCTCCTCGCTCTGCACCTGCAGTTCCTCGGACTGACGCTGGGTTTCCTCCAGGGCGTTCTGCAGCTCGACGCGATAGCGGGCCGACCGCAGGGCGATGCCGATTGAGGCCGAGGCCTGGTCGAGCAGGCTCAGCACCTGGTCGCCCACCGGATGCAGGAAGCCCAGCTCGATGACGGCGTTGACCGTGTCGTCGGCATGGGTCGGGACCAGGACGAGATGGCGCGGCTTGTCGGCGCCCAGGGCCGAGCCGATGGTCATGTAGCCGTCCGGCACGTCGCGCACGATCGTCGCCCGGCCTTCGGCGGCGACCTTGCCCAGCAGGCCTTCCTTGAGGCTGAACCGCAGCGGCACGTTGGCGTCGGCGGGAATGCCTAGGGCGGCGGCGCGATAGAAGTGGCCGTTCTCGCCCTTGAACAGCGCCCCGGCCTGGAAGCCCAGATAGCCGGCCAGGAACGACAGGATGCCGTCGGACAGCTCCTCGACCGACTTGTCGCCCATCATCGCATCGGAAAGCCCGACCTGGCCCGATTGGAGCCACTCCTCGCGAGCGCGGGCGGTGGCCGCCCGCCGGACCAGGATGAACACCGCCACGGTCAGCAGCGCGCCCAGCAGGCCCGAGAGCACGCCGCTGGCCGTGGCCGTCTTGTAGGCTTCCTGCATCTCGGCGATGCGCAGCGCGCGCAGCCGGTTTTCCTCCTGCCGCATGACGTCGAGCTGGCTGCGGATGGCGTCCATCTCGGTCTTGCCGCGATCGGTGGAAACGACCGCCAGCGCCGCCTGGGCGCCCTGGCTGCGGCGCAGGGTGATGGTCTCGTCCAGTTCGGCCAGCTTGGCGTCGATGTGCTTGCGCAGCTGCCGGGTGTTGGCCTGCTGTTCGGCGTTGTCCTGCGTGAGGGACGAGACGGCCTCCAGCCGTGTGGCGGCGGCGGTCACCGCGCTCTGATACGGCTCCAGATAGCGGTCGTTCCCGGTCAGCAGGTATCCGCGCTGGCCGGTCTCGGCGTCCTGGGCGGTGGAGAGCAGTTCGTCCAACGCGATCAGCACCTTGTGGGAGTGCATGATCATCTGGTTGTTGGTCCGCAGCACCTGGATGTTGCGATAGGCGATCGTGCCGCTGATCAGGAAGAAGGCCAGCACGGTCACGAGGCCCAGGGTGGTCCACAGGTCCACGTTCGTGCGGGCGGCCTCGCGGGTGGAAGGGGTCAGCGACATGAGAAACTCGAACTGTGGGCGTGGGCCGCGCTTGTCGGGCCGGAACAGGGGAAAAGGGGCGGACAGGGGTCGATCACGTCGACGTCCACGCCAGTCGGCTGATTGTCGCCGGCCTCGAATTTGATCTGAAAATCACAAGTCCCCCGATCACGGACATCGCCGTGCAAGGTCCGTGAACGCGGATCTACGGCAAAGGTTCAACATGAAGGCGGCTTTTCGCGCTGGCGTCAGAGGATCGCCATGCAGGCCGTCGGCCGATCCGAGCCGCTGGCGAGCGCGCGGCGGCAGCCGGTTCTCGTGGCCGGATCAGCGCTTAGCCTTGAAGGCGCGCGACGAGCTCAGCTTTGGTCGCGGGGTGCGCGATCTTGCCTGTCATGTAGCGCAATGACACCCGCTCATGCTCGGGATCGTCGCTGGCCAGGCAGTCGCTCGCCAAGGTGACGACGTAGTCGCGCTGGCAATCCTGAGCGCCAGCCGCGCCAAGGATCAGCGCAACGGGAAGCCGAAGCCTTCCAAGGCTTGGCGCAGGCGTTCGCGGCCGTTCAACACCTTGGCGTTGCTGACCCGGTTGACGATCGTCGCGCTCCAGCCGGTCGGCGGCAGGCCCTGCGAGGTCTGGAAGGCGCTGAGGGTCTCGTCATAGGCTCGCACCGGCGCGTCCTGAACCGCGAGGTCGTAGGTTTCGCGATGCAGGACCGCCGCCTGCGAGAGCCTCGGCTTGATGGCGGCCGGCGCGGCGGGATCGGGATGTCCCACGACGAGGCCGAACACCGGCAGCACCAGCGGCGGCAGGCCAAGTTCGGCCGCCACTTCCTCGGGGCGATTGCGGATCGCGCCGATATAGACCGAGCCCAGGCCGAGGGACTCCAGGGCGGTCACGGCGGCCTGGGCCGCCAGCGCCGCATCGACCGCCGCCACCAGGAAGCTTTCCAGGTAGTCGAGGGCTTCCTTGCCCTGGCCGGCCTGGCGGGTGATGCGTTCGGCCCGGGCCAGGTCGGCCAGCCAGACCAGCAGCAGTGGGGCTTGCCGGATATGCGCCTGGCCGCCGGCCAGATTCGCCAGCCGCGCCTTGCGTTCCGGATCCTCGACGGCGACGACGCTCCAGAGCTGAAGGTTGGACGACGTCGCCGCCGACTGAGCGCTGGCGACCAGGGTTTCCAGCACGCCATCGGCCAGAGGATCGGGCAGATAGGCCCGCACCGACCTGTGGGCCAGAAGTCCCTCGATGGTCGGGTTGAGCAGCGCCGCGATCGAGGGAGCATCGCGTCCATAGCGAGCGCTCAGCAGCGGGTGGTCGGCCGTTTCAGCCGGCAAGGCGGCGAGCGAGGTGGCGGAAGCGGACATGGATGCTCCTAACGCGAAGGGGCGGCGGCCGTGTCCGGCGCGGCGGACACGGCGGAGGTGGCGGGTTCGGTGGGCGGGCGCCTCAGGGCGTAGCGGCGGGCAGAGATCTGGGCGCCTTCCATCAGCAGCGGCCCCAGGCGCCAGTATTCGGCCAACGGCTCCTGGTCGCCCGGCGGCGCGTCCCAGAGGTGGTCGCGGCGCATCTGGCCCAGCGCGCCCGAGGCCCTGACGACCTCCGGATCGACGATCTCGGGCGCCCCCTGGTCCGGGCCGACATAGATCGCGTCGGACGCGCAGTAGAGCTCGCACATGAAGCAGGTCTGGCACTGATCAAGGCGTGCGATCACCGGTGGTCCGCCGGTCGGCGACGGATCCAGGACGTGGGTGGGGCAGGCGCTGACGCAGGAGCCGCAGCCGTTGCACAGGTCTTCGAAGATATGGGCGATCACGCCGCGGCCTCCACGGCGTTTCGTTGCTGGCCCGGCTCGTAGCGGGTCCAGAGTTGGTCCAGTCCGCCGACCAGAAGCCGCCTGCCGCCATCGGCGGAGAGATCCTGGGCGTCGGCCCGGGCGTGCAGGCCGCGCGTCTCGTCGCGGTCGAGGGCCGCGCGGGTCGACCAGCGGGCGCTGGCCAGCAGGGCGGCGGTCTCGCGGGCGGCGACCTGGTCGAGCCCTTCGGCCCGCCGATGGTTCGCAACGGTGACCCAGGCGTCGTCGAGACGGGTCAGGGAGGCCTCCAACGTCTCGCGGCGGCGCCACAGGGCCTTGTCGTAGCTCAGCATCTCATCCTGCACGGTCTGGACGGCGGCGCGTTCGTCGACCGCCGCGACGGCGCCGGCCGGTCTCAAGCCCGCACGACCGGCTGGGGCGGCGCGCTCGCCGGCGCGCACGCCGTCGGCCTTGGCGAGCCTGGCGCCCGCGACGCCGGCGATCTGTCCAGAGGTCAGGGCCCAGGCCGAGTTGGGCGAGCCGCCGCCGCTGCTGGCCCCGACGATCAGTTCCCGCGTCGCCGTGTCGCCGGCCGCGAACAGGCCTCGCACCGTCGTTTGGCAGTCGTCATCGACGATCCGCAGGCCGCCCGTGCCGCGGATGGTGCCCTCGCCGAACAGCTTCACCTCGAAGCGCTCGTCGAACAGCCGCACGCCCTTGCGCTCGAAGGGCGCGACGGTGGCCGGCTGGATGCGGCGCAGGATCGGTCGCAGGGCAGGGGGCGCTTCGCTGAGGTCGGCGAACACCGGCCCTTCCAGCATCGCCTTGGCCAGGGCGCGGTGGTGGTCGCGATCGGCCAGGGCTGGCGGGATATCCAGCTCCTGGCCGGCCGCGTCGAAAAAGCGCGCGGCGGTGTAGGGCAGCGTCCGGGTCGAGCACCAGGCGGGCGACAGGGTGTAGATGCTGGAAAATTCCATGCCTGACAGCTCGGCGCCGGCTTCGGCCGCCATCAGGTGGCCGTCGCCGGTGTTGGTGTGGCTGCCGATCAGGCCCGAGCGGAAGGCGCAGCCGCCCGTGGCCAGGATCACCGCCCCGGCGCGGATGGTCCAGGCTCGGCGCTCCAGCCGCGCATAGCCGGCGGCTCCGGCGACCGAGCCGTCCCGATGGATGAGCAGTTCCAGCGCCGGATGGTGGTCGAGCACCCGCACGCCGCTGTCCAGCGCGTAGGCGCGCAGGGCCCGCAGGTACTCGGGGCCGCGCACGCCCGGATAATAGGTCTGGCCATCGCCGTCGCGGCCGAAGGCGTAGTAGGGCGCGAGCTGGGGCAGGGTCCGCCAGGTGACGTCCAGCACCCGCTCCATCCAGGCCTTTTCGGCCAGGCCGTAGCTGCTGGGATAGCGCTTCTCGATCGCCGCCTGGCGCTGCTTGGGATCGGGCGGGACCCACCAGTGGCCGGGGCCGGCGGTTGCGGTCACACCGCTGGTTCCCACGAAACCCTTGTCGACCAGCGTCACCGTCGCGCCTTGCTGGGCGGCCGCGATGGCCGCCCAGGCCGCCGCCATGCCGCCGCCGATGACCAGCACCTCGGTTGACAGATTCAGACCGCTCATTTGTCCCCGTAAGCCTTCATCTCGACCTCCGTTCGATGTCGGGGCCGAACCTAGGGGCTCGCCGCCGCCAGGGATAACGAGGCGTTCTCATGCCGGATATTCAGCCGGGTCATGGGTGGCCTTCGCCGTCATCGGGCGCGCGGATCGACCGCTCAGGAGGTCGCCGGCCTCTGGCGGGAGGCGACTGAACAGCGGCAGCGACAGCAGCGACAGGCTGCCCATGACGAAGAAGCTGATCGAGATGTCCTGGACCGTGAAGTTCGCGCCCTGGCGCAGCGTCAGCAGGCTTTGCAGGGTGGTGGCGGCCAGCGCCACGCCCAGGCTCTGGGCCAGTTCCTGGGTCATGCTGGCCAGCGCGCTGGCGCCGCCCAGAGACCGGTCGGGCACGTCGGCGTAACACAGCGCCGACAGGGCGGTGAACTGCAGCGAGCGCAGGAAGCCGCCGAGCAGCAGCAGGGCGAAGATCAGCGCGTGCGGGGTCGAGGTCTGGAAAAGGCCGATGCCCGCCAGCAGCAGGCCGGTCAGGGCGCCGTTGACGATCAGCACGCGGCGAAAGCCGTAGCGCCGCAGCAGCGCCGTCGCCGGCGCCTTCATCAGCAGCGCGCCCATGGCGCCGGCGAACGAGATGACGCCCGACCGCAGGGGCGACATCCCGAAGCCGACCTGCAACAGCAGCACAAGCAGGATCGGCGACGCTCCCATGGCCACCCGCCACACGCCGCCGCCGAATATGGCCACGTTCATGGGCGGGATGCGCAGCAGCGACAGGTCCAGGATTGGCGAGCGCGCCGACCGGGCGTGCCTGGCGTAGGCCGCGAGCGCCAGCACGCCCAGCGCCCCGAGGCCGGCGATCGCGCCGGGCGGCCAGCTTGGCCTTCCCACTTCGCCCAGGGCCGTCACCAAGGCCGCAACGCCGCCGCCAGCCAGGACGAAGCCCTTGAGGTCCAGACGGCCGCCGGCTTCGCCGCGCAGGTCCGGGACGACCAGCAGCGCGGCCACGAGGCCGATCAGTCCCACGGGCGCGCTGAGCAGGAAGATCCACCGCCATGAGGCCGCCTCGACGATGACGCCGCCGATCAAGGGGCCGAGTATGGGTCCCAGCACCGCTGGGACGGTCAGGATCGACATGGCCCTGACGATCTGGTCGCGCGGCGTGGCGCGCAGGATCACCACCCGCCCCACCGGCGTCATCAGTGCGCCCGCCACGCCTTGCAGCACGCGGGCGGCCAGCAATTGCGCAAGGTCGGTCGCCAGGCCGCACAGGGCCGAGGACAGGGCGAAGAGGCCCATCGCCGCGCAGAACACGTTGCGGGCGCCGAAGCGATTGGCCGTCCAGTCGCTGAGCGGGATGCAGACGGCCACGCTGAGCATGTAGGCGCTGATCGCCAGGTTCAGTCGGATCGGGCTTTCGCCCAGGGCCTTGGCCATGGTCGGCAGGGCGGTGGCGATCGCCGTCCCCTCCAGGCCCTGCATCAGCAGGCCGCAGCCGACGACGAGCGGGATCAGGACGGAGGACGCGTCGAGGCGCTCGATAGGGCGGGGCAAGAAGGATCGATCTTTGGCTGGCGAGCGCTGTAAAACCGCTTCCCCGCCCGGCGGGGAAGCGGCCTTGGTCGGCGTGGACTTAGAGGTCGGTCCAGAGCGGCTCGTCGGCGATCAGCACGCGGTCGAGCAGGCGAGGGAAGTCGCCATAGTTCCGGATGGCGATATGGACGGCGGCGCGGTTGTCCCAGAACGCCACCGAGCCGGGGCGCCACTTGAAGCGCACCTGGTATTCGGGCTTGCGGTACTGGTCGAGGATCTCGGTCAGCAGCGCGTTGCTCTCCGCGCGGTCCAGTCCGATGACCTGCGGCTTCTGGGTGAAGTTCACCCACAGGATCGAGGCGCCGGTCTCGCGGTGCTTGCGGACGATCGGGTGGGCCACGATCGGATAGTCGTGGCCGGCCGCGAGCAGGGCGTCGCGGAAGTCGTGGGTGACGTGCAGGCCTTCCAGGCGCGCCTTGGTCTCGGGTTTCAGGCCTTCATAGGCCGCGCCGGCGTCCACCCAGACGGTGTCGCCGCCGACCTCGGGCAGGTCGATCGCCCGCAGCACCGCGCCCCAGGTCGGCACCAGCCGCCAGCTGGTGTCGCTGTGATAGCCGCCCTGGACCAGTCCCGCGCCCGCCGCCTTGCGGGCCTCGAACAGCTGCAGGTCCGGCGGCTCGATCTTGTGGATCGGCTTGTTGTTGGCGTCCGAGCGCGTGGTGGGGTGGGTGTAGAGCGGGCCGAAATTGGCGGCGAAGGCGGCTTGGCTTTCGGCGTCCAGGGCATGCTGGTCGCGGAAGAAGACCACCTTGTAGCGCAGCAGCGCGGCCTTGATGAAATCGCGATCCTGGGTGCTCAGCGGGCGGCTGAGATCGACGCCCGCGATCTCGGCCCCGATCGTCGGCTCCAGGGGCGAAAGCGTGAGGCCGGCGGTTTTGACCTCGGGGCGTCGCTCAAGCGTGACCGTCATGGATGTTCCTCCGCGCGGTCACTCATCGGCCGCTTGCGGAGGCTATAACGACGGCCGCCGAATGATCATGCGAGTTTGTAAAATACCGTTGGCGATGTTCGCTAATATAGCTGAAGTCGAAGGTTTGAATGTCGCTGAAACGATCTGTCCATGAAGTCTTGGAGCGCAATTTTGAGGTGGACGTTGCTGTTCAGTCGAGCGCCTTGGGTGGAAGCCGCCATGGCTTATCCTCCCAGACGCGAAGGCTTGGTCGGACGGTAGCGGTCGATGTCGATGCCGTGGCGGCGCAGCTTGTCGTAGAAGGTCTTTCGCGGCGTCTGCAGCAGGGTCATCGCCGTGCGGGCGTCGCCGCCGCAGGCCGCCAGGGTCTCGCGGATGACCATCGCCTCGTAGCGGCCGGTGCGTTCGGCCAGGCCCTCTTCGGCGCCCTGGACGGCGCCGCCTTCGCCCAGGGCGGCCGAGGACAGCCCCAGGGCCACGCGCTCGGCGTAGTGCGCCAGTTCCCGGACGTTGCCAGGCCAGTCGTGTCCCAGCAGGTGGTCGCGGATCGTCGCCGTCAGGCGCGGCGCCGGCCGCCGCAGTCTGGCGGCGGCCTCGGCCAGGAAGTGGCCGAATAGCGCCGGCACGTCCTCGCGCCGCTCGCGCAGGGGCGGAACTACCAGGGTGACCACGTTCAGGCGGTAATAGAGGTCGGCGCGGAAGGCGCCGTCACGCACGGCCTCGGCCAGGTCGATCTTGCTCGCGGCGACGATCCGCAGGTCCAGGTGGCGCGGTTCGGACGCGCCGACGGGCCAGATCTCGCGCTCCTCGACCACCCGGAGCAGCTTGGCCTGCATGCTGGGCGAGAGGCCCTCGATCTCGTCGAGAAACAGCACCCCGCGATCGGCGCGTTCGATGCGGCCGATATTGGGGCGAAGGCCGCCGGCGCCGCCGGCCGCGCCGAACAGCTCGGTCTCGAACACCGCCTCGGGGAGCGCCGCGCAGTTGACCGCGACCATCGGCCGGGCGCGCCGCGCCCCCCCACGATGCAGGGCCTGCGCCACCAGACCCTTGCCGACGCCGGTCTCGCCCTGGATCAGCACATCGACCTCGGCCTCGGCCAGCTGGGCGATGGTGGCGCGCAGCCGCTGCATGACGGGCGTGTCGCCGAGCAGCATCGAGCCGCCGGGGTTCTGGGCGGCGGCCTCCAGGCGGCGGTTGTCCAGCACCAGCCGGCGCTTCTCCAGCGCGCGCGACAGGGCCGCCGTCAGCCGCTCCATCGGGAAGGGCTTGGAGACGAAGTCGTAGACCCCGTCCTGCAGGGCGGCCACGGCCATGGCCACGTCGCCGTGGCCGGTGATCAGCAGCACCGGGATGTCGGGATCGATCGCCTGGACGCGCTGGAACAGCGCCAGGCCGTCCATGCCAGGCATGCGCACGTCCGAAACGATGACGCCGTCGAAGTCGCGCGACACCGCCTTCAGCGCCGCCGGGGCGTTGTCGAACGCCGAGACGTCGAAGCCGCGCAGCGCCAGGCCCTGGGCGACGGCGACCCGCAACGCCTCGTCGTCGTCGACGAGCAGAATCTTGCCGGCCGGCGCGCTCATGGAACGGCCTTGCGCAGGGTCAGTATGAAGGTCGCGCCCTGGCCTGGCGCCGAGACTGCCGTCAGCTGGCCGCCGAAATCGACGGCGATGTCGTGGGCGATGACGAGGCCCAGGCCCAGGCCGCGCGGCTTGGTGGTCAGGAAGGGCGTGAAGAGGGCGCGCTCCACCTCGGGCGCCAGGCCTGGGCCGTTGTCGCCGACGGCGATCTCGACCGTGTCGGCGTCTTCCCGCACCGTGACGGTGACGACGCCGTCGGCGCGGCTGCCCACCGCCTCGAAGGCGTTCTGCAGCAGGTTGACCAGCACCTGTTCGAGCCGCACCCGTTCGCCCAGCACGCTCAGGCCCACCGTCTCGCCAAGGCGGACCAGGCGCGCCTCCTGCCGTCGCGAGCGGCTGGCGGTCAGCAGCACCGAGCCGTCGATCACCTCGGTGACCAGGGTCGGCTCGACCCGGCCGTCGGCCTTGCGCGAGAAGGCCCGCAGTTCGTCGGTGATCCGGCCGATCCGCTCGGTCATCGCCACGATCGCGGTGAAGGTGTCGCCGGCGGCGTCGGCGAGGCCTCGGCCGATCAGCAGCAGGCCGTTGTCGGCGTTGGCCCGGATCGCGGCCACCGGCTGGTTGATCTCGTGCGCCACCCCGGCGGCGATCTGGCCGAGGGACGCCAGCTTGTTGGCCTGCACCAGGTCGGCCTGTAGCGAACGGAGCCTCGTTTCGGTGCGCTGGCGCTCCTCGACCTCGTGCGACAGGGCGCGGTTGGCGTCGGTCAGTTCGTGGGTGCGTTCCTCGACCCGCCGTTCCAGCTCCAGGCGCGTCTCGCGATCGCGCAGGGCGGCCAGATGGATGCGCCGCCGCCGCACCCACAGCCAAAGCAGGGCCGCGCTCAGCAGGGTCCAGACCAGGGCGGTGATCCATCGCGCCGCCGCCGCCGCCTGCTCGGCGGGAACGGCGGTGCTCAGCAGGTGCAGCGTCCAGCCGGGGGCGATATCGGCCAGGCGGGTCTCGATCTGGCGTTCGGCGCGGGGCGTATCGGTCCGGGCCACGGCGCCGGACTTCTGGCGCAGGGGCAGGGGAGCGAAGGTCGCGCCGCCGTACTGGCCCCCCGCGCGCAGGGCGTCGCGTCGGGCCTGGGGCAGGGGATCACGGGCGAGGAAGCGCCATTCGGGCTGGCTGGTGATCAGCACCAGGCCCTGGGTGTCCACCACGAAGGCCGGCTCGCCGATGGCGCGCCAGGCGGCTTCGACGCCGTCGAATTCCAGCTTGACCACCACCACGCCCAGCGGACCGGTCGGACCATCGACACGGCGGGCCAGGTAGAGGCCGGGCTTGCGGCTGACCGTGCCCAGGGCGAACTGCTCGGCGTAGCCGCTGCGCAGGGCCTGCGCGAAATAGGGGCGAAAGCCGTAGTCGGAGCCGACGAAGCTGGTCGGCAGCCGCCAGTTGCTGGCGGCCGCGGTCACGCCGTTGGTGGCGATGACATAGACCGCCGCGGCGCGCGCCTGGACGCCCAGCGCCTCCAGCTTGCGCGACAAGGCCTCCAGCTTGGTGGGCGAGCGGCTGGCGAGGGCGGCTTCCAGGTCGGCGTCGTCGGCCAGGACCAGGGGCAGGGCCCGCTGCTTGTCGAGTTCGCTGCGCAGCACCGCCGCGTGCAGCGCCGCCGAAGCGCTCGCCCGCGCGCGCAGGGCCGTCATCGCCCGCTGCTCGACCAGGGCTCCGACCGACCAGACCAGGAGCGCGCCGATCGCCGCCGCGACCAGGGTGAACACCGCCAGTCGGGATCTCGATACAACAGGGCCTGACGCGGAGAGCGCTTCCGGTGCGATCGACTTAGGTTGTGCCATATTCCACACAATATGGATCTGAGCTGGGCGGACTATGGCACGGCATGTCACGTCGAAGCGAGCCCGTATCGGGTTATTCTTTCAGTTATTCATGGCTTTACGGATTTATCGGATCGTGGACTCCCGCCCTGACCATCCTGCGCCACTCTTGGTCCAAGCGCCCGACCTGCAAGGACGCGCGAGGAAACGAGCCCAGGAGCCCGCCAGATGATCCCGCAAGCCCCGTCCGCCGCGGCCCCGCCGCGCCCCGGTCCCTGGTACACGCATCTCTACGTCCAGGTGCTGGTCGCCATCGCCGCCGGCGCCCTGATCGGCCACTTCTGGCCTGGCTTCGGCGAGAGCCTGAAGCCGCTGGGCGACGCCTTCATCAAGCTGGTGAAGATGGTCATCGCCCCGGTGATCTTCCTCACCGTCGTCACCGGCATCGCCGGCATGCGCGACCTGGGCAAGTTCGGGCGGGTGGTGCTGAAAGCCTTCGCCTACTTCCTGACCTTCTCCACCCTGGCCCTGGTGCTGGGCATGGTGGTGGGCAACCTCGTCCATCCGGGCGCGGGCATGAACATCGATCCGGCCACGCTGCACAGCGAGAAGGTCGCCAGCTACGCCGCCAAGGCCCACGAGACGACCATCGTCGGCTTCCTCAGCAACATCATTCCCGCCACGGTCACGGGCGCCTTCGCGGATGGCGACATCCTGCAGGTGCTGTTCTTCTCGATCCTGTTCGGCGTCGCGCTGGTGCTGGTCGGCGACAAGGGCCAGCCGGTCGTCGATCTGCTGGAGTCGATCGCCCACGCCTTCTTCCGCCTGGTCGGGATCCTGATGAAGGCGGCCCCGATCGGCGCCTTCGGGGCCTTCGCCTTCACCATCGGCAAGTACGGCATCGGCTCGGTCGTGAACCTGGCCGCCCTGGTCGGGACGTTCTACGCCACCTCGATCATCTTCGTGGTGGTGATCCTGGGCGCGGTGGCCCGGTTCAACGGGTTCTCGATCCTCAAGCTGATCCGCTACCTGAAGAGC
Organism: Caulobacter sp. GW821-FHT10C03; assembly: GCF_059415485.1. Taxonomy (NCBI): domain Bacteria; kingdom Pseudomonadati; phylum Pseudomonadota; class Alphaproteobacteria; order Caulobacterales; family Caulobacteraceae; genus Caulobacter; species Caulobacter sp. GW821-FHT10C03. The sequence continues at coordinate 94,697 of NZ_JBWKNI010000008.1, forward strand.
GAGCTGCTGCTGGTGCTGGGCACCAGTTCGTCTGAATCGGCCCTGCCCAGCCTGATCGACAAGCTCGAGCGCGCCGGCTGCGCCAAGCCCGTCGTCGGCCTGGTGGTCCCGACCGGCTATTCGTTCAATCTGGACGGCACCAACATCTACATGACCCTGGCGGCGCTGTTCATCGCCCAGGCCACGGGCGTGCACCTGTCGCTGGGCGATCAGCTGCTGCTGCTCTCGGTGGCCATGCTGTCGTCCAAGGGCGCGGCGGGCGTCACCGGGGCCGGGTTCATCACCCTGGCCGCCACCCTTTCGGTGGTGCCCTCGGTGCCGGTGGCCGGCATGGCCCTGATCCTCGGCGTCGACCGGTTCATGAGCGAGTGCCGGGCCCTGACCAACTTCATCGGCAACGCCGTGGCCACCATCGTTGTCAGCCGCTGGGAAAAGGCCCTCGACAAGGAGGCCCTCGACGCCGCCCTGGCCGGTCACGCCGTCCCGTCCGACGTCGAGCCGGTTCCGGCCGCGGCCGAGTAACGATCCTTCCAGGCAGTCGGGCCGCCCGCGCGGCGGCCCTTTCCTTCCTCTTCCTCCCGCGCCTGGCGCGGGAGCGGGAACTCACGCCCATGCGCATTCTCTTCGCCACCACGGCCCTCGTGGCCGTCGGCTTCGCCGGCGCCGCCCGCGCCGAGGACGCCGATCTCGCCGCCCTCAAGGCCCAGATCCAGCTGCTGCAAGCGCGGATCGACGTGCTGGAACGCCAGTCCGCTGTCGCTACCGCCGCGCCCACGCCAGCGCCGATCGCGACCCTCCCGACCACCCCGGCGGCCCCGCCCAAGCCCGCCGTCGAGCCTGTCCGCTGGGAGAACTCGCCCCGCTTCACCGACGCCTCGGGTTCGACCTTCAAGCTGCGCGGCCGCATCCTGTTGGACGCCGTCGATGCGGTCGCCGAGCGCGACGGCGTCGCCGACTATCACGCCCGCCAGTTCAAGGCCCGGCAGCTGTTCCTGGGCGTCGAGGGGCAGACCGGCCGCTGGGGCTATCGCCTGGAAGGCGGCGCGGTCAGCGGCGGCGCCTGGAGCTGGGACGACGCCATCATCGAGTACAAGCTCGACGCCCAGACCTCGCTGCTGGCCGGCAACCAGAAGGCCGCCTCGCTGGAGGGGCTGACCTCGTTCAAGTCGATCACCTTCATGGAGCGGGGCGCCTATGGCGACGTGATCGACGCTGGCTACGCCCTGTCGCTGGAGGCCGTGCGCACCGGTTCCAACTGGTCGCTGTGGGGCGCCTTGCAGGGCGACAACATCAACAAGACCGACGCCACGGGCGGCTACGACCCCAACCAGGCCGTCGAGCGCCTGGGCGCCACCGTTCGCGCCACCTGGTCGCCGCAGCTTTCCGACGCCGACCGCCTGCACCTGGGCGCCTGGGTGCGCCGCCGTGATCGGGGAGGGGAGACCGGCTTCACCTATTCGGCGGCGGCCAACACCGCCTTCAGGTCCCAGACCTCGACCGGCGCGACACTGTTCTCGACCGGCGCGGTCGGCGACGGCGACACCACGCTGGGGATCGAGGCCGCCTGGATCCATCGGGCGCTGTCACTGCAAGGCGAGGCGGCCCGGATCAAGGTCGACCGCATCGCCACAAACCTCAGCTCCACCTTGGGCGGGCCGGACTTCGACATCGTCACCGCCTACGCCTCGGCCAGCTGGTTCGCGACGGGCGAGACGCGGCCCTACAATCCCAACGGCTCGTTCGGTCGGATCAAGGTCGCCCATCCGCTCGACAAGGGCGGCCTGGGTGCGCTGGAGTTCGCCGCCCGCTACGACTACGCCGATTTCAGTGACATGGCGGCCAACGGCGTCGCCACGCTGGCCTCGCAGACCGGCCTTTCCACGGCCGGGACCTACAAGGCCGTCACCTTCGGCGCCAACTGGTATCCCTATTCCTATGTGCGCCTGACCGGGAACCTGACGCGGGCGACCATCGACAACCGCCTGATCGCCGGCTCCCAGCTGGACGCCGACGTGACCGTGGCCCAGGCCCGCCTGCAGTTGGAATTCTAGAGTCGGACAGCCCGCTGACGGGATCGATACGGATCCCGCCAGCGGCCTCGATCGCTAGAGCTTGACCACCTGACCGGTGCGGGCCGACTGGCCGGCCGCCTCGGCCAGGGCCAGGGCCTCGACGCCGTCGACATAGCCGATCGCCGGCAGGGCTTCGCCGCGGATGATCTGGGCGAAGTGCGCCATTTCCCGGCGATAGGCTTCGGCGTAGCGGTCGAGGAAGAAGTTCTGGAAGGCGTCGCTGGCCGCGCCGGCCTCGCCCCAGATCGAGACTGTGCTCTCGGTGACGTTGTCGGCCCGGACCAGGCCCTTGGAGCCGAAGGCCTCGATGCGCTGGTCGTAGCCGTAGCCGCTGCGGCGGCTGTTGCTGATCATGCAGATCTTGCCCGAAGCGGTGCGTAGCAGGATCTTGGCGGTGTCGACGTCGCCGGCCTCGCCGATGGCCGGATCCACCAGGCAGCTGGCGGCGGCGAACACCTCGGTCACCGGTTCGTCCAGCAGCCAGCGGGCCATGTCGAAGTCGTGGATCGCCATGTCCTTGAAGAGCCCCCCCGACACCTTGACGTAGGCGACCGGCGGCGGGGCAGGGTCGTGGCTGGTGATGTGCACCGTCTCCAGCGCGCCGACCGCGCCGGCCGCCAGCCGCGCTTGCAGGGCCTGGAAGCTGGGGTCGAAGCGGCGGTTGAAACCCAGGAACAGCTTCACGCCAGGCGCGCCCAGTTCGGCGGCGGCCGAGCGGGCGCGGGCCAGATCCTGGTCGATCGGCTTCTCGCAGAACACCGCCTTGCCCGCCGCCACGGCCTTGAGGCTGTAGTCGAGGTGGGTGTCGGTCGAGCTGGCGATGATCACCCCGGCCACCGACGGATCGTTCAGCGCCGTGTCGAGATCGGAGACCTGGGCGCCGGTCTCGGCCGCCAGCGCCTCGGCCGCCTCGGCGACGGGATCCACCACATGCTTCAGCCGCAGGCCGGCCTGGCCGGCGACGTTCTTGGCGTGGATGCGGCCGATGCGGCCCGCGCCGAGGATGGCGATGTCGTGCATGGGAACCTTCAAGGTCTCGGTGGATTGAGCGCAGGAGCGGGCGGCGTATCCGTCGCCTGACCGTTCGATCGCGTCGTCTCGACCATGATCGCTCCCTCGTCCGGCTCATGACGCGGCCGGGACTTCGTGTTCCTGTAGCCTGGAATAAAAATTCCCTCTACGGGTAAAGTGGAATTCCTGGTCGTAAGTTGAACCCTGGCGTTCATACACGGAACGGATATTCTAATTTGACCGATCGGACTGTGGGGCGCGGATGACGGACGAAATCATGGCGGCGAACGCCCCCTCCAGCGCGGACGAGCTGCGGGCGGCGATCCTCGATCGATACGAGACGCTCAGCAAGCGCCTGCAGCAGATCGCCCGCTACGTGCTGGACGAGCCCAACGAGATGGCCCTGGAGACCCTGGCGGTGATCTCCGAGCGATGCGGCGTTCAGCCCTCGGCCATCGTGCGCTTCGCCAAGACCTTCGGCTTCCCCGGCGCCAGCCAGATGCAGCGGCTGTTCCGCGACGGCCTGCTGTCGGGCCACTCGGCCCTGGGCTATGGCGAGCGGGTGCGCCACTTCAACGAGGCCGTGGCGCGCAAGCCCGAGAGCGGCGCGGACGTGCTGTCGGAGTTCGTCGAGGGCAACACCCTGGCCCTGCAGAACCTGGGCCAGACGGTCAGCGAAGCCGACATGGCCAAGGCCGTCGCCCTGATCGACAAGGCCGAGACGGTCTATGTGGTCGGCTTCCGCCGCTCGTTCCCGGTGGCCTCGTACCTGGCCTACTCGCTGCAGCAGGTGAACAAGCGCACCCTGTTCATCGACGGGGTGGCGGGCCTGACCAAGCAGCAGGTTCAGACCATCGGCCCCAAGGACCTGCTGATCGCGGTCAGCTACCATCCCTATGCCGAGGAGACGGTGCAGGCCGTCGAGATGGCTGTGCAGCGCGACGCCAAGGTGCTGTCGATCAGCGACAGCCTGGTCAGCCCGATCGCCAAGCCGGCCGAACTGGTGCTGCACGTGCGCGAGTCCGAGGTGCGGACCTTCCGCTCCCTGGCCGCCTCGATCTGCCTGGCCCAGGCCCTGGTGATCGGCTTCGCCTTCGAGGCCAACAGGGAAAAGGGCAGGAAGCGCAAGGCCGGCTGAACCGTGCGTTCCATTCTCGCTCAAAAATGAAATGAATGTTGCGAGATTTGGAAGCTTGGAATATGCGTTACATGGCGCCGACGGGGAGGTCGGTCAGAAAAAAGTAGCGTGGAACCGGAATGGCGCACGACGAAAAGGCCCTTGATCTCATCACCGTCGGCCGTTCCTCCGTCGACCTGTACGGCCAGCAGACCGGCGGCCGGCTGGAGGACATGTCCTCCTTCGCCAAGTATCTGGGCGGCAGTCCGACCAACACCGCCGCGGGCGGTGCGCGCCTGGGCCTGAAGACGGGTCTGCTGACGAGGGTCGGCTCCGACCACATGGGCCGCTTCATCCGCGAGCAGCTGGTCCGCGAGGGCGTCGACGTCGCCGGCGTGCTGTCCGATCCCGACCGCCTGACCGCCCTGGTGATCCTGGGCATCCGCGACCGGGTCAATTTCCCCCTGATCTTCTATCGCGAGAACTGCGCCGACATGGCGCTGCTGCCCTCCGACGTCGACGAGGCCTGGATCGCCAAGGCCGGCGCGGTGCTGATCAACGGCACCCACCTGTCGCAGCCCAATGTCTACGACACCAGCCTCAAGGCCGCCCGCGCGGTGAAGGCGGCCGGCGGCCGGGTGGTCTTCGACATCGACTATCGCCCGGTGCTCTGGGGCCTGGCCGGCAAGGACGCTGGCGAGAACCGCTTCGTCGAGAACCGGCAGGTCACCGAGAAGCTGCAGGAGGTCGTGGCCCTCTGCGACCTGATCGTCGGCACCGAGGAGGAGATCCATATCCTCGGCGGCTCGACCGACACCATCGCCGCCCTGCGCGCGATCCGCGGCGGGGCCCCTGGCGCGCTGCTGGTCTGCAAGCGCGGACCCGACGGCTGCGTGGCCTTCCCGGGCGCGATCCCCGACAGCCTGGACGAGGGCGTCAGCGCGCGCGGGTTCAAGGTCGAGGTGTTCAACGTGCTGGGGGCGGGCGACGCCTTCATGGCCGGCTTCCTGCGCGGCTGGCTGCGCGGCGAGAGCGTCGAGACCTGCTGCGAGTGGGGCAACGCCTGCGGGGCGATCGTCGTCTCGCGGCACGGCTGCACGCCCGCCATGCCGACCTGGGTCGAGCTGGAGGCCTTCCTGTCCGACCGCGAGCGACCGTTCCGCCTGCGCGAGGACGTGGAGCTGGAGCACATCCACTGGGCCACCACCCGCGACCGCGTCTATGACGAATTGACCGTCCTGGCCGTCGATCATCGCAGCCAGTTCCTCGACCTCATCGCCGAGACGGGCGGCGACCCCGAACGCATTCCGCATTTCAAGACCCTGGCCCTGCGCGCGGTCGAGGCCGTGGCCGGCGGCGACGAGAGCCGCTTTGGCCTGCTGCTGGACGGCCGTTTCGGGTTCGACGCCTTGGCCCAGGCCGCCGACCACGACTACTGGATCGCCCGCCCGATCGAGCTTCCCAAGTCGCGGCCGCTGGAGTTCGAAAGCTCGGCCGACGTGGCCACGGAGCTGGTCGAGTGGCCGGCCAACCAGATCGTCAAGTGCCTGGTCTTCTATCATCCCGACGACGAGGTCGAACTGCGCGAGCGCCAGGAGCGCCAGCTGCTGCGGTTGTTCGACGCCTGTCGCAAGACGCGCCACGAACTGCTGCTCGAACTGATCCTGCCGCCCGGCATGCAGAGCGACAGCCGCACCGTGGCGCGCGGCGTGCGCCGGCTCTACGACCTGGGCATCCGCCCCGACTGGTGGAAGCTCGAGCCCCTGACCGACCCGGCCGCCTGGCGCGAGATCGAGATCGCCATCCGCGAGAACGACCCGCTCTGCCGTGGCGTGGTGCTGCTGGGGCTGTCGGCGCCGGAGGCCGAACTCGTCGCCTCGTTCGAGGTCGTCGCGCCGTTCCCGATCGTGAAGGGCTTCGCCGTGGGGCGGACGATCTTCTACGATGTGGCTCGCGATTGGCTGGCCGGCCGCATCGACGACGAAGCGGCCGTCGCCGCCCTGGTGAGCAAGTTCAAGGTGCTGGTGGACGCCTGGAAGCGTCTGCGGAGCGCCGCCGAGAAAGCCGCGTAAATGGCCGCCGCCCATACCACCGTCCGTCTCACCGCCGCCCAGGCGACCGTCCGTTGGCTCTCGCAGCAGCATGTCGAGACCGGCGAGGGCGTGCTTCCGTACTTCGCCGGGGTCTGGGCGATCTTCGGCCACGGCAATGTCGCCGGCCTGGGCGAGGCCCTGCACGGCGCCCGCGACGTGATGCCGACCTGGCGCGCCCACAACGAGCAGGGCATGGCCCACGCCGCCATAGCCTTCGCCAAGCAGTCGCGGCGCGAGCGGGCCATGGTCTGCACCACCTCGATCGGGCCGGGCGCGACCAACATGGTCACCGCCGCCGCCCTGGCGCATGTGAACCGCCTGCCGGTGCTGTTCCTGCCCGGCGACGTCTACGCCAGCCGTCGGCCCGATCCCGTCCTCCAGCAGATCGAGGACTTCGGCGACGCCACAGTCAGCGCCAACGACTGCTTCCGTCCGGTCTCGCGCTATTTCGACCGCATCACCCGGCCCGAGCAAATCCTCGACGCCCTGCCGCGTGCCTTGGCGACCATGCTCGACCCGGCCACCTGCGGCCCCGCGACCCTGGCCTTCTGCCAGGACGTCCAGGCCGAGGCCTTCGACTATCCGGAAGCCTTCTTCGCCAGGAAGGTCTGGCGCATCCGCGCGCCACGTCCCGATCCGCGCGAGCTTGCCGATCTCGTCGCCCTGATCAAGGCGGCCAAGCGCCCGTTGGTCGTGGCCGGCGGCGGCGTGCTCTACGCCCGCGCCGAAACCGCTCTGGCCGACCTCGTCTCCGCCGCCGGCCTGCCGGTTGCCGAGACGCAGGGCGGGAAGGGGAGCCTGGCCTGGGATCATCCCCTGAACCTCGGCGCGATCGGCGTCACCGGCACGAGCGCCGCCGTCGCCGCCGCCGAGCAGGCCGACCTCGTTGTCGGCATCGGCACGCGCCTGCAGGACTTTACCAGCGGCTCCCGCGCCATGTTCGGGGCCGAAGGCCGCAAGCTGGTCCAGCTCAATGTCGCCCCGCATGACGCCCACAAGCACGGCGCCACCGCCGTCGTCGGTGACGCCAAGGCGGTGGTCGAAGCGCTCGCCGAAGCCTTGGGCGACTGGCGCGCGCCGGACGCCTGGACCGCCGAAGCGACTGGCCGCGTTACCGGCTGGAACGCGATCTTCGACACCGCGACGGCGTTCGACGACCGGCCGCTGCCGACCGACGCCCAGGTGCTGGGCGCGGTGTGGCGGGCCTCGTCCGACGACAGCGTGGTCGTCTGCGCCGCCGGCGGCCTGCCGGGCGAACTGCACAAGCTGTGGCGCACGCGCCGGCCCGGCGGTTACCACGTCGAATACGGCTTCTCGTGCATGGGCTACGAGATCGCCGGCGCCGTCGGCGTGAAGATGGCCGCGCCGGACCGCGAGGTCCACGTGATGGTCGGCGACGGCAGCTATCTGATGCTCAATTCCGAGCTCGCCACCTCGGTGATGCTGGGCGCCAAGCTGATCGTCACCGTGCTCGACAATCGCGGCTTCGGCTGCATCAACCGCCTGCAAGCGGCCACCGGCGGGGCGGCGTTCAACAACCTGCTGGCCGATACCGTCCACGAGACCCTGCCCGACATCGACTTCGCCGCCCACGCCGCGAGCCTCGGCGCGCGGTCGGAGAAGGTGGCCAGCCTGGCCGAACTGGAAGCCGCGCTGCAACGCGCCAAGGCCAGTGACAGGACCTATGTCGTGGTCATCGACACCGACCCGGCGCCTACCACGCCGGGCGGCGCCTGGTGGGACGTGGCCGTGCCCGAGGTCTCGGTGCGCCCGGCCGTCAACACGGCCCGCGCCGACTACGAAGACAAGATCAAGCAGCAGCGTACAGGGGACTGACCCATGACCATCCGTTTCGGCGTGAGCCCCATCGCCTGGATCAACGACGACATGCCTGAACTGGGCGGCGACACCCCGCTGGAAAGCGTGCTGGCCGACTGCCAGGCGATCGGCTTTTCCGGCGTCGAACTGGGCGGCGTCTTCCCGCGCGACCCTGCGGTGCTGAAGCCGCTGCTCGACCGATACGGCCTCGACCTCGTCGGCGGCTGGTACAGCGGCAATCTGCTGGTGCAGTCGGCGGAGGACGAGATCGCGGCGCTGCAACCGCACCTGTCGCTGCTGAAGGCCATGGGCTGCACCGTCTTCGTCCACGCCGAGACCAGCAACGCCATCCACGGCGACCGCTCCCAGGCCCTATCGGCCACGCCGCGCCTCGACGCCGAGGGCTGGAAGGAATTCGGCGCGCGCCTCACGCAGGTGGCCGACTACATCCAGGCTCAGGGCCTGAAGTTCGCTTACCACCATCACCTGGGCACCGTCGTCGAGCGGCCCGAGGACCTTGACGCCTTCCTGGCCAACACCGGTCCTTTGGTGGGCCTGACCGTCGACACTGGTCACGCGGCTCTGGGCGGCCTCGATCCCGTCTCGATCATCCGCAACCACCCCGAACGCGTCGCCCACGTCCACTGCAAGGACATCCGGGGCGAGGTGTTCAGCAAGGTGATCGGCCAGGATGGCGGCAGCTTCCTCGAAGGCGTGCTGGCCGGCATGTTCACCGTGCCGGGCGACGGCTCGCTGGACTACGCCGCCGTCATGCAGGCTCTCGCCGAAATCGGCTATTCCGGCTGGATCATCGTCGAGGCCGAGCAGGACCCGGCCATCGCCAATCCCCGCCAGTACGGCGAGATCGGCCTGGCCACCCTGAAACGCGAGGCGGCTTCGGCGGGCCTGAGGGCGGCGTGATGAGCAGGCTGCTCGTTCGCCCCCACGCGCCCGCCGCCGACGGCTCGGTCCTTGAGGTCACGCCGCAAAGCGCCGGCTGGAGCCATGTCGGCTTCCGGGTGATCAAGCTGGCCGCTGGCGAGACCTTCGACGGTGTCGAGCCCGACCGCGAGACCTGCATCGTGGTCATGAGCGGGGCCGCCGAGGTCAGCGCCGAGGGCGTCGCGTTCGGCAGGATCGGCGGCCGCGCCACCGTGTTCGAGGACAAGGCGCCCGGTGCGGTCTACGTCCCCGCCGGCGCCGCCTACGCGGTCGTCGCCGTCACCGAGGTCGAACTGGCCCTGTGCACCGCTCCCGGTAAACCCGGCGGCCAGGCCCGTCTGATCGCCGAGGCCGACATGCCGCGCGAGGTGCGGGGGCAGGGGACGAACGTCCGCCACGTCCGCAACATCCTGCCCGAGACCGCGCCGGCCGACGGCCTGCTGGTGGTCGAGGTGATCACTCCGGGCGGCCACTGGTCCAGCTATCCGCCGCACAAGCACGACACCGCCGCCGAGGGCGAGGAGACGGCGCTGGAGGAGACCTACTATCACCGCCTGAACCCGCCGCAGGGCTTCGCCTTCCAGCGCGTTTACACCGACGACCGCAGCCTCGACGAGACGGTCTGCGTGCAGGACGGCGACGTGGTCATGGTGCCGCGCGGCTATCACCCGGTCGGAGCCCCGCACGGCTACGACCTCTATTATCTCAACGTCATGGCCGGCCCGCACCGGAAGTGGATCTTCCGCAACGACCCGGCCCACGACTGGATCGTGCGCAAGCCATGATCCTCGGCGACATCGACAAGGAGCGCTTGATGCGCAGTATTCCCCACTTCGTCGGCGGCCGCGCCGTCGAGGGCGCGTCCGGCCGTTTCGGCGAGGTCTTCGATCCCAACACCGGCAAGGTGCAGGCCCGCGTCGCCCTCGCTTCCGCCGAAGAGCTGAACGCCGCCATCGCCGACGCCAAGGCCGCCCAGCCGGCCTGGGCCGCGACCAATCCCCAGCGCCGCGCCCGGGTGATGTTCGAGTTCAAGCGCCTGCTGGAAATCCACATGGAGGAGCTGGCCCACCTGCTGTCGGCCGAGCACGGCAAGGTCATCGCCGACAGCAAGGGCGACATTCAGCGCGGCCTGGAAGTCATTGAGTTCGCTTGCGGAATTCCTCACCTGCTGAAGGGTGAATATACGCAAGGCGCCGGTTCCGGCATCGACGTCTATTCGATGCGTCAGCCGCTGGGCGTGGTCGCGGGCATCACCCCGTTCAACTTCCCGGCCATGATCCCGATGTGGATGTTCGGCCCGGCCATCGCCTGCGGCAACGCCTTCATCCTCAAGCCGTCCGAGCGCGATCCGTCGGTGCCGGTGCGCCTGGCCGAACTTATGATCAAGGCCGGCCTGCCGCCGGGCGTTCTCAACGTCGTCCAGGGCGACAAGGACTGCGTCGAGGGCATCCTCGACCATCCGGACATCAAGGCCGTCAGCTTCGTGGGCAGTTCCGACATCGCCCAGTCGGTGTTCCATCGGGCCGGCGCGGCCGGCAAGCGCGTCCAGGCCATGGGCGGCGCCAAGAACCATGGGGTCGTGCTGCCCGACGCCGATCTCGACCAGGCCACCGCCGACATCATCGGCGCGGCCTACGGCTCGGCCGGCGAGCGCTGCATGGCCCTGCCGGTGGTCGTGCCGGTCGGCGAAAAGACCGCCGTCGCCTTGCGGGAGAAGCTGGTCGCCGCCATCGGTTCCCTGCGGGTCGGCGTGAGCACCGACAAGGACGCCCACTACGGCCCGGTCGTCAGCGCCGCCCACAAGGCGCGGATCGAGAACTACATCCAGCTGGGCGTCGAGGAGGGCGCTGAACTGGTCGTCGATGGTCGCGGCTTCGCCCTGCAAGGCCACGAAGACGGCTTCTTCGTCGGCCCGACCCTGTTCGACCACGTCAAGCCGACCAGCCGCTCCTATCAGGACGAGATCTTCGGCCCGGTACTGCAGATGGTTCGCGCCGAGAGCCTGGAGGAGGGGATCCATCTCGCCTCGCGCCACCAGTATGGCAACGGCGTGGCCATCTTCACCCGCAACGGCGACGCCGCCCGCGAGTTCGCCGATCAGGTCGAGGTCGGCATGGTCGGGATCAACGTGCCGATCCCCGTGCCGGTGGCCTATCACAGCTTCGGCGGCTGGAAGCGTTCGGGCTTCGGCGACCTCAACCAGTACGGCCTGGACGGCGTGCGCTTCTACACCCGCACCAAGACCGTCACCCAACGCTGGCCCAAGGGCGGCGCGGTGCTCGACCAGAGCTTCGTCATCCCGACGATGCGGTGATCTCGGATCAGCGTTCCTTACCCTTCTCTCCGAGCATCCCCGCGAAGGCGGGGATCCAGGCGGGCTTTCAGGATGAAGTTCGGCCGTGGATCATCCGCTGACTCGGCTTGGATCCCCGCCTTCGCGGGGAGCATCGGACTAGAGGAACTGCCTACCGACGCGGCGGCCGTAGCCGGAACTTCACCGGCGCGTCGCGGTCGACCTTCAGGCGGCCCTCGACGAGCTTGAGCTCCGCCACCTGGATGACCGTCCTCTGCTTCCAGTAGGGATCGCTCTGGGCTTCCGGCTCGGCGCCCTGGTGCACGAAATAGTAGATGAAGGCCCGTCCGCCGCTGACCACGACGTCGGGATGCTGGCCGATGCCGCGATCGGTCGACAGCGCGCCTGGGGTCTGCAGCAGCCGCTCGGGCTGCTCCGTCCAGTGCAGCCCGTCCTTGGACTGGAGCACCAGCAGGCCCTTCCAGACGTCGGCGATCAGCCACCAGCGCCCCTTGAAGCGAAAGACCTTGGGACCCTCGGCCGCGCTCTTGGTGACGTCGCCTTCCGGCGCGGGCGTCCAGGTCTTCAGGTCCTGGCTGTCGACGGCCTTGAGGCGGGTCTTGGGCCTAGAGTCCCGATAATACAGGCGATAGCGGTCCTTCAGCCGCACGACCGAGGCGTCGATGACCAGGTCGGAGCCCAGGTCGAGCGTCTCGCCGCAGCTCCAGTCGGAAAGATCGGCGCTGGTCAGGTGCACGATCTTCGTCGTCGCGCCGGGTTCGCCCCAGCGGTGGTGGACGCCGGGCACGATGGTGAGCCACAGGTGGTAGACGCCTTGCTCGTAGAACAGCTCCGGCGCCCACAGGGTCACGCTCGTGCAGGCCTGCGGGAAGGTCGCGGTTCCCTTGTAGCGCCAGGTCACGCCATCCGCCGAGGTCGCGACGCCGATCGGGGTGGCGTGCACCCAGGCGACGTCAGCCGGATCGGGCAGGCGCAGGGTGGCGCGCCGGTTGGTGTAGAACATCGTCCACAGATGCGCCGCGCGGTCCCAGACGATCGACACGTCGGCCGCGCCGTCCAGCACCGGATCCCGGTAGAGCGGCTTGGGCGCGGTCTGCGCCGCCGCCAGGCTGGGAGCTAGCAGGCCAAGCAGCAGGGCCGCGATCAGCGCTCGGTACGGACGTCGCGCCTTGCCCTTCACGGCGCTTTCTTCCCGGGGCGCACTTCCACGATCGCGCCGTCGGGGCCATAGGTCAGCGGCTCGATGGCGATCGAGCGGCGGTGGTCGCCGCCGCCGGGCAGCAGGTTGTCGTGGTAGAAGAACCATGTCCGGCCCTTGTCCTGCAGGATGGCCTGGTGGTTGGTCGAGATCTTCAGATAGTCGAAGATCACGCCGCGATAGGCGTAGGGGCCCAGCGGCGTCTTCGAGGTCGCATAGACGATCTGGCCCGGCCAGCCGGTCGAGAAGCTGAAATAGTAGAGGCCCTTGCGCTTGTGCAGGAACGGAGCCTCTCCGTACTTCTTCTTCGGATCGTCGGTGGGAAAGCCGGTGACGGCGATGTCCTGGATCGGGCCGGCCAGGCTCTTCATGTCCTTGCCCAGCTTGACGATCTTCGGCACGCGGGTGCCGAACAGCATGTAGGCCTGACCGTCGTCGTCGATCAGCACCTGCGGGTCGATCGGCTCGGCGCCGGCGTTGGCGTCGCGGGCCTTGTCGACCAGAGGCGCGCCGATGGCGTCGACGAACGGCCCCTCCGGACGGTCGGCCACCGCCACCCCGATCTTGTCGCCGCCGACGGGGGCGTAGAAGTAGTACTTGCCGTCGCGATAGGCCGCCTCGGGCGCCCAGGCCTTGGCGTCGGGCTTGGCCCACTTGAACACCGTGACCCCCAGGAACGCGCCGCCGTCCTTCCAGGTCTTGAGGTCCTTGGAGGTGTAGAGCCGCCAGGTCGTGGAGTCCCAGTACTTGCCCGAGTTGGAGGCGTCGTCGGTGGCGTAGAGGTAGTAGCCGCCCTTGAAGGCGTGCGGCGACGGGTCGGCGTTGAAGCGCGGGCTGATCGGTTCGCCGGCCAGGGCGGAGCTGGCGAGCGCCGATCCGGCCAGCAGGACGGCGAGGCAGAGGGCGAGACGCTTCATGGGGAACTCCTTGGACTCGCCGGCTTCGGCAATCGGGGCGATGGTCATGCGGACGGCTATTGCGGCGGCGTGGCTTCGGCGGGATGGGCCTTGTCGGGTGTCGTTCCGTCGCCGCTGAACGGCTCGAGGCGGAAGCTGACCCGGGTGGGCTCCAGCCGCGTGCGGTACTTCATGTGCGGCAGGCCAAAGCCGTTCCAGGTGGTGTCGCCGCCGATCCCCCACTGGGCGGCGTCGACCAGCAGGGTCCCGTCGCCATGGGGGACGATGTCGGTGGACTTCCAAGTCCCCGGCGGGCGGCGGTATAGGTCCTCGTATGGGAAGGCGAGGGCGGTGGTCATCAGCGGCTTGTCGCCGGCGACCCGCAGGCCCCGACCTCCGCCTGACAGCTCCAGCCAGCGCACGTCGATCTTGTTGCCGGTGTCCTGGGGCCGCATGTAGTCGTGGTTCTGGTCGGCCACCGCCCCGCGCCACAAGCCGATCGGGGCCGAGGTGTAGCGGTCGACATAGGTTTCGTGCGGGCCGCGGCCGTACCATTCGACGGTCTTGAGGCTTGAGGGGACCGTGAACCACAGGCCCACGCGCACCGGGGGCGGCAGGTCGTCTTTCAGCGGGGTGAGGTCGCCGGTCACAGCCACCGTGCCGTCGCCGGCCATGGCGTAGGTGGTGACGAACTTCGCCGCGCCCGCGCCCAGTCCATACGTCACGACCACATCGGCGCCGTTAGCGGTGGCGCGCGTCGTCACCGAGCGCAACTGGCGCTGCTGGGTCATCACCTGCCAGGGGCGTTGCTGGGCCGACAGGCCGGTGCCGGCGTCGTTGTCGGTCTCGGCCCGGAAGAAGTTCGGCTGGCCGCCCTTGGCCAGGACAACGCCGTCCTTGGTGTAGGCGGCGAGCAGGCCGGTCGTGCGATCGACCTTCAGCGTGGCGCCGGCCGCCGAAAGGGTGACGGCGTCCTTGCCGTCCGCGAGCGCCACCGCGCCCGAACGGGCGACGGCGGGCTTGGGCGTGGCGGAAACGGCGAACTGTTCCCAGCCAACGACGAACCCGGCCGGGGTCATCGGCACGGACCCAGCCCTGGTCCTGGCGCGAACAGTGACGAGATATTCCACGCCCGGCTTGGGCGCGATCGCCGGCAGCGGCAGGGTGATGGTCTCGACGCCCCGAGCCTTGGTCGACAGAGCCGGCAGGGCGCCCGAGGCGACCTCGACGCCGTCGCCCTCCAGCACCCAGTCGAAGTCGAAGCCCGACAGGTCGCGGAAGTCGTGGCGGTTGGTCACGCTCACCTTGCCCGTGGCCGGATCGAAACCGCCGAACTGGATCGGCGAGAGCACCTTGCGGACTTCGTAGAACTGGGGATTGGGCGTGCGGTCGGGCTGGATCACGCCGTCGCCGAATTCGATCTCGCCGCCGGGATTGGGTCCGTACTCGCCGCCGTCGCCCCAATAGCGGCGACCGTCCTTGGCGTAGCGGTACATCGACTGATCGACCCAGTCCCAGATGAAGCCGCCCTGCAGCTTGTCGTAGGCGTAGATGGTGTCCCAGTAGTCCTTCAGATTGCCGCCAGAATTGCCCTGCATGTGGGCGTATTCGCACTGGATCATCGGCTGGGTGCGGGTGGGGTCGGTCGCCCAGTCCACCATCTTGGTCACGTCGTCGTACATCGGGGCGTAGATGTCGACATAGGTGTTGGGCACGTGCTCCCAGGGGCGCGCGCCCCAGCCGAGATAGGAGATCAGGCGGCTTGGATCGCGCTTGCGGGCGGCCGCGGCGGCCTTCTCGAAGTTCTGGCCGATGCCGGCCTCGTTCCCGAGCGACCAGAAGATCACCGAGGGGTGGTTCTTGTCGCGCTCGACCATGTTGATCACCCGGTCGACATGGGCGCTTTCCCAGGCCGGATCGAAGCCGATCTGGCGCTTGGCCCGCTGGTCCGGATCGGCGTTGCCCCAGCCCATATAGGCGTGGCTCTCGATATTGGCCTCGTCCATGACGTAGAGGCCGTACTCGTCGGCGAGGGCGTACCAGAGCTCGGCGTTGGGATAGTGGGCCGTACGCACGGCGTTGATGTTGGCGCGCTTCATCAGCTCGATGTCGCGGCGCATGCTCTCTTCGGAGATGACGTGGAAGGTCTCCGGGTCGTGCTCGTGGCGATTGACGCCGCGGATGACGATCGGTCGGCCGTTGACCGCCACCTTGCCGTCCTTGATCTCGACGGTGCGGAAGCCGATGCGCTGGGGCGTGGCCTGGACGACCTCGCCCTTCGCATCCAGCAACTCGACGAGCAGGGTGTAGAGGTTAGGCGTCTCGGCCGTCCATTGGCGGACGCCGGGGACCGTGGCGTTCAGTGACACGGTGCGCGCGGCGCCCGCGGTGACCTTGGTCTCGGTCTTGAGGACTTCCTTGTCGCCGTCGAGCAGGGTCATCCGCGCGGTGAGCGGGGCCTTGCGGGCGGTCAGGGAGAGCACGGTGCTCAGCACCCCGTCGCGATAGGCCTTGTCGAGGCCGGCATGGACGAAGACGTCGGCGGTGCGGGCCTGCGGGACGGCCTTCAGATAGACCGAGCGCTCAATGCCGGAGACGCGCCAGAAGTCCTGGTCCTCAAGGTAGGAGCCGTCGGCCCAGCGGTGGACCTGGATGGCGACGAGGTTGGTCCCCGGCTTGACCCACTTCGTCACGTCGAATTCGGCCGGCAGCTTGGAGTCCTCGTAGTAGCCGACCTCCTGGCCGTTGACCCAGACGCGGTAGGCCGCGCCGGCCGCGCCGATGTGCAGGATGACGTCCTGGCCCGACCAGCCGGCCGGAACCTCGAAGGTGCGGCGGTAGGAGCCGACCGGGTTGGTGGCGTGCGGGATCAGCGGCCGGTTGGCCGGGAACGGATAGGTGATGTTGTTGTAGCGGGCCTGGTCGTAGCCTTCGGCCTGCCACATGGCCGGCACCTTGATGCTCTTCCAGGAAGAGGCGTCGTAGTCCGACTTTTCGAAGCCGTTGGGCACGTCGTCCGAGGACGGGCTGAAGTGGAAGGCCCACTGGCCGTCGAGGCTGAGGTAGCGGGCCGACCTGGTCATGTCGCCGGCCAGGGCGGCGGCTCTGCTTTCGAACGGGAAGTGGCTGGCGCTGGCGGGCATCTTGCCGCGGGCGTTGACCGCCGGGTTCTCCCAGTCGGGACGAGAGGCGTCCACCTGCACCGGATCAACTCGGGGCGTTTCCTCCGCCTGGGCGGCGAGGCCGATCGCCAGCCAGGCCGCGCCCGCCATCATGCTTGCCTTCATTACACTCACTCCCTGACCCGAGCCTCGTTCAGCCCGCGTCGCTTTTCCAGTCCGGCTGCGCTCAACGCTCAGGTGAGGCGCTGTCACCGCTGGTTGCGACCTATCTATTTTGGCCTGACCAATTTGCAATTCCGAAAAATATTTTCTAGATTGTCTCGGTAAAATAATATACAAATCAATTTAACAATACGAAAAAAGCCAGCGATATCAAACTGATCGTCGTTGGTTTACGGGCGCGGCGCCGTGTGGGTTCTATCTCCACATTGCCCTGGCCAATCGCAAGATTGCTGGGACCGGTACCGCGAGAGGGGTTGGCTGAAAAGCTGTCACGCAAGACGGCGGGCCATAACGAGGAGGGAACGAAATTGAAGTCCAAGATCAGCTCGATGCGCGTCCTGAAGGTCGCGCTTCTGTCCGCCACCGTCATGGGCGGCCTGCCGGCCATCGCCCTGGCTCAGGAAGCGGCCGCAACCCAGAACGACACGGTCGACACCGTCGTCGTCACGGGTTTCAAGAAAAGCTACGCCGACGCCGTTCGCACCAAGAAGAACGCCGTTGAAATCACCGACGGCATCTCGTCCGACGGCCTGGGCCGCTTCCCCGACCTGAACGTCGGCGAGGCCCTGCAGCGTATCCCTGGCGTCCAGATCAACCGCGAGGCCGAGGGCCGCGACGCCACCATCAACCTGCGCGGCATGCCCGGCGAATACGCCCGCAACACGCTGAACGGCCAGTCGTTCGCCGGCCCCGCGCTGCTGCGCGACAACCAGGGCTCGCCACTGGGCGCGTTCAACTCCGACATCTTCTCGGCCTTCGTGATCCAGAAGTCGCCGATGGCCAACACCGTCTCGGGCGGCCTCTCGGGCAATGTCGATCTGCAGATCGCGCCGGCGCTGTCGCGCAAGGACGGCGGCTTCATGAAGGCGTCCTACGAGTACAACACTCTGGGCAGCCTGGGCGCGCCGGCCGCGACCATCGGCTACAACAAGCACCTCACCGACGATCTCGCGGTGTTCGGCACCCTGGCCTACAAGAAAGAGAACTTCCGCCGCGATACGATCCGTCTCAACAGCTACGACTATCTGACGTCGGCGATGACGGGCCTGACGGCCAGCCAGTTCAACGCCACCTACGGCCAGTACTATTCGCCCACGGCCTGCGCGACCAGCGCGACATCCTACTGCCGCTCGCTGGCCCAGGCGCTTGGTCTGTCGCAATCGGCGGCCTCGGCCTACATCAACAGCAACACCGGCTCGACCAGCAGCAACGGCGTCTGGGCCAACACCCAGATCCGTCAGTACACCCGCATGAACGTGGGCGAGGTCTGGTCGGGTACGGCCGGCGTCGAGTGGCGGCCCAATGACGACACCAAGATCGGCCTGATCGGTTTCAAGACCGATCGCAACCTGCCCGACACCGTCCAGTACTTCCTGATCAACACCGTCCTGCCGTCGTCTACGGCCGGCGCGGGCACGGTGATCACGCCGACGGGCACGCCGGTGAAGACCAACGACGGCCGCTACCTGTACCAGAGCTACACGTTCGCCAACATGAACGCGCTGTCCTCGACCCGTCTGTATTCACAACGCCAGAAGTCGGACGGCCTGCTGGGCACCTTCGACTGGAAGAACGAGGACTGGCGCGTCGCCGCCGCCCTGACCCTGTCGTCGGGCTACAACGCCTCGGTCGAGACCGAGGTCGACGTCGCCAACTACACTCGCGCGGGCGGCAACGGCGTCACCGGTTCGCTGACCACCGGCCTCGATGACATCGGCAACTTCATCTACACCACCTCGCCCAACCCGCAGAACTCGATCACGACCGGCCAGACCTGGACCTGGGGAGGAACCTCCGACCCGACGTCGTTCTACAACAACGGCGCCAAGGCCAACTCGACCAACCAGATCCAGATCCAGGGCACCGAGAGCTTCGCCGAGAACGAGCTGAACAGCGCGGCGTTCGACGTCGAGCGCTTCACGGAGCTGGGCCCGATCAAGAGCATCCAGGCCGGTGTGCGCCTCGAGCGCGAGAAGTACGTGTCGACCGGCTACCGCGTCTACGCCTACGGCGCGCAGCTGCAGAACATCACCTCGAGCATGATGATCACGTCGCCCTTCGTCGACGACTTCATGGGCGGCAAGGGCGGCAGCTACAATCGTAACTGGCAGGTGCTGAACATCCGCGAGTTCCTGAACGCCGTCCGCCCGGTCACCGCCTATCAGAGCGGCGGCCTGTCGACCCAGGGCTTCAACATCCAGTACTCCGACAGCAGCTACTACGATAAGAACTTCACCAACGAGAACGATATCAATCAGTTCTACATCCAGGCGAAGTACGATACCGAGATCTTCGGTCATGGCCTGCGCGGCAACTTCGGCGGCCGCTACGAAGACACCAAGAACACTATCACGACCCTGGATCGCACGACCGCGCCCACCGACTCGATCGGCTCGGCCACGGCCTTCAAGACCGAGAAGTACGTCAACAAGTACGACTACTTCCTGCCCTCGGCGATCTTCGTGGCCGACGTCACCGACGACCTGATCCTGCGCGGCGCCTACTACAAGACCTATGTGCGCCCGCACCCGCGCCAGTATTCGCCGTCGACCAAGGTCAGCCCGACCCAGATCCTCAACACCAGCCTGACCTCGGGCAGCGTCAACGTCTACGACGTCTCGGTGCAGATCGGTAACAACAAGCTGAAGCCCTATCTGGCCGAGTCCTTCGACCTGTCGCTGGAGTGGTACAACCGCCCCAACGGCCTGGTTTCGCTGGCCTATTTCCGCAAGAACATCACCGGCCGCATCGCCTCGACCTCGGATCCGGCGCTGCTGTGCCCGGCCGACGGCTCGACCTGGGGCTTCGGCGCCCTGTCGTGGGACGGCACCTACTGCACGGCCACGGCGCTCAGCAGCACCACCAAGCAGGTGCACGTCAACGCCAGCGGCGCCTACAACCTCGACAAGCCGACCACCGTCGAGGGCGTCGAGTTCAACATCCAGCAGAACCTCGATTTCCTGCCGGGCTTCTGGAAGAACTTCGGCGGCAGCTTCAACTACGCCTACACGACGTCGAAGAGCCCTTCGATCGCGCCGTTCCCGGGCATCTCCAAGCACAACGTCAACGTCATCGGCTACTATGAGACGCCGAAGTTTGGCGTGCGCATGGTCTACAACTACCGCTCGGCCTACGACCTGAACGCCAACGGCACCTACAGCGGCGGCTCGCGCTCGGTTAAGCCGCGCGGCCAGCTGGACATGTCGGCGTCCTACAACGTCAACGACCAGCTCACCGTTTCGCTGGACGCCTACAACCTGACCGACGCGGTCCGCTTCGAATACGAGAACGACTACCAAGTCTCGCGTTGGGTCGACTACGACGGCCGCACCTTCACCCTGACGGCGCGGGCCACGTTCTAAAGTTCACTTCCCCCAGTGATGCACTCGATAGCCGGTCCCTCCGTGGACCGGCTATATTTTCTCTTCCGCGACGCCTTTCGGGTGACTCGCGGAAAGCCTGAGACCGGAAGGATTTCGATGCCGGGACTACGCGCTGGACTTTCCACCCTGCTGGCGACCCTCTTGGCCACGACCGCGCTGGCGGCGGGCCCGCTCGCCCAGGCCGCCCCCGCCCAGTCCCTCTACAAGCTTCCCGCCCTCGAGGTCGGCCTCGGCAACGACAACGAAGGCGACACCATTCCCGGGCCGACCCTGCCCAACGGCTCGATCCATCCCTCGCCCGAGACGCCCAATCCCAGCAACGCCGGCTACAACGCCGCCGAGCCGATCAGCGGCTTCGCGCAGCTGCATTCGCAGGGCTCCGGCGGGGTCACCACCTACGGCACGTTCCTGCTGTCGCCCCAGGTGGGCGAGGCCCAGTTCGACGAGACGGCCCACCTGTCGCCCAAGGCCGACGAGGTGCTCGCCGCCGACGCCTATTCGGTGCGGCTGACCCGCTACGACACCAAGGTCGAAGCGACGCCGGCCCACTACGCGGCGATCTATCGCCTGACCTATCCCGACACCGACCAGGCCCAGCTGGTGTTCGACGTCACCCGCAAGGTCGGCGGCCTCGTCGCCTCGGACCAAGCCGACGTGAAGCTCTATCCGGCCGAGGGCAAGATCGTCGGCCACGTGAAGGCCAAGGGCTACTGGAACCCGGCCCTGACCGACATCTGGTTCGTCGCCAAGTTCGACCAGAAGCCCGTCGCCTGGGGCGTCTTTGACAAGGCCGAACGCCGCGCCGGCGCGACCGAAGGCAAGACCGGTTCGGACGAGCGCCTGGGTGCCTGGCAGACCTTCAAGACGACCGCCGGCAAGCCGCTGCTGGTCAAGATCGCGGTGTCCTTCACTAGCGCCGAGACGGCCGAGGCCCTGCTGGACCGCGAGATCCCGGACTGGAACTACGACCGCGTGCGCCAGCAGGCCCAGGCGGCCTGGAACGATCGGCTGGGCGAGATCGAGGTCTCGGGCCTGGACGCGGCGCAGACCCGCCGGTTCTACACGGCCTTCTACCACGCCTCGACCCATCCCCGGGACCGCAGCCTGGACCAGTCGGCCAAGGAACTGGGCCGCCCCAACTGGGACGACCACTACACCCTGTGGGACACCTATCGAACGCTGTTTCCGCTGATGTCGGTGCTGCGCCCCAGCGACTACGCGGCCAACATCAACTCGCTGATCCACACCTTCGACAAGTTCGGCGCCGCCGACACCGCGATCATCGGCGGCCAGAACTATCACGTGGGGCAGGGGGGCGACGAAGTCGACAACGTGCTGGGCGAGGCGGCCCTGCGTGGCGCGGCGGGCGTCAACTGGAACGAAGCCTGGCGGCTGACCCACTTCAACGCCTTCGAGCGCCGTCGCCCGCGCTATCTGGAGAGCGGCTATTTCGGCGTCGGCGACCGCAGCCCCGAGCCGAACAACCAGCGCGCCAAGTCGGGCTCCTCGACGCTGGGCTTCGCGCTCAACGACTATTTCGCCGCCCAGGTCGCGGCCAAGGCCGGCCATGCGGACGAGGCCGGCGCTTTGCTGAAGCGCTCGGCCAACTGGCGCAAGATCTGGAACCCGGAGACCACGAGCGACGGCTTCGCGGGCTTCCTGATGCCGCGCTATCCGGACGGCAAGTTCCAGGACATCGATCCCAAGCTCGGCTGGGACGGCAAGGTCCACAACAATGTCGGCTACTACGAGGGCACGGCCTGGATCTATTCCTACGGCGTGCTGCATGACCTGCCGGGCCTGATCGAGGCCATGGGCGGCCGGGTGCGCTTCAACGAGCGCCTTAACCACGCCCTGGACGCGGGCCTGATCGACATCACCAACGAGCCGTCCTTCGCCACCCCCTGGCTGTTCCATGCCCTGGGCCGGTCGGACCTGTCGTCCTACTGGTCGGGCGAGGTGTTCAAGCACTTCACCGCCACCGCCTATCCGGGCGACGAGGACGCTGGGGCGATGAGCTCCAACTACGTCTTCAACCGCCTGGGCCTGTTCCCCAAGCTGGGCAGCGACCTCTTCTACCTGCACGGCCCGCGCCATCCGCGCAGCGTGCTGCACCTGGAGGGCGGGCGGTCGCTGGAGGTCGTGGCGGAGGGCGCCGGGGCGGATCGTCCCTACATCGCCGCGGCCAGCCTGAACGGAAAGCCGCTGCCGGGCCCCTTCATCACTCAGGCGCAGGTGCTGGCCGGCGGCGTGCTGAGCTTCACCATGACCGACAAGCCCGGCCAGTGGGCCTATGACGGCGCGGTGTTGAGCAACGAGGCCAGCGTCCCAGTCTTGACCGACGGCAAGACTTCGACCGTCTGGGCCGCCTCGGCCGGCCAGTCGGCGACGTTCATCCGTTCGGCGACGACCTGCCTGAAGGCCTATACCGTCAGCGTCGGCGCCAAGGAGGCCGATCCGACCGCCTGGCGGTTCAGCGGCTTCGACGGCAAGCGCTGGGTCAAGCTGGACGAGCGGCGCGGCGAGCGCTTCGAGCATCGCCACGCCACCCGCAGCTTCGACCTGAAGACCGCCAAGGCCTATGCCCGCTATCGCCTGGAGCTGACCGCCGGCAAGGCCGTCGAG
Source organism: Caulobacter sp. GW821-FHT10C03 (assembly GCF_059415485.1). NCBI lineage: Bacteria > Pseudomonadati > Pseudomonadota > Alphaproteobacteria > Caulobacterales > Caulobacteraceae > Caulobacter > Caulobacter sp. GW821-FHT10C03. The sequence goes on from NZ_JBWKNI010000008.1 coordinate 117,510, forward strand.
GTTTCCGAGGTCGAGTTGATCGCCGGGACCGCCTGCCGTTGAGGTTTGGCGCGTCGCCGCCGTCCTATCCAGTACAAGACCCGCCACGCGTAGGGAGGCCCGGGCCTATGAAGATGTCGAAGTCGATCTGGCGCGGCGCCCTGGCGCTCGTGCTTTGCCTCGGCGCCGTCCAGGGCGCTCAAGCCCAGAGACGCGGCGAAGCGGGCGCGATCTTCACCGACAGCCTCTCACGCGGCGGCTTCGTGCTGGTCGAGACGGGCAGGGCGCCGACCATCGTGGTCGATCCCGCCGACGCCGCCGTCGTGCGCCACGCCGCCGACGATCTGGCCGAAGACCTTAAGAGCGTCACCGGCCAGTCGATCGCCGTGTCGAACGCCCCTGCCGGCAAGACCGCGATCCTGGTCGGGACCCTTGGCTCCAGCAAGGTTATCGACGCTCTGGTCGCGGCCAGGAAGATCGACATCTCGCGTCTCTCCGGCGCCTGGGAGAGCTTCGTCATCGCCTCGGTCGACCGTCCGGCGCCCGGCGTCGACAAGGCCCTGGTGGTGGTCGGCAGCGATCGGCGCGGGACTGCCTTCGGCGTCTACGAGGTGGCCCAGGCCATGGGCGTGTCGCCCTGGGCCTGGTGGGCCGACGTCACGCCCGCTCATCGCGACAAGCTGTTCGTCGCCGCCGGCGTCCATCGCTTCGGCCCGCCGTCGGTCCGCTACCGCGGCGTCTTCGTCAACGACGAGGACTGGGGCCTCTATCCGTGGGCGGTGAAGACCTTCGATCCCGAGCGCGGCGACATCGGGCCCAAGACCTATCGCCGGATCTTCACCCTGCTGCTGCGCCTGAAGGCCAACACCCTGTGGCCGGCCATGCACCACACGACCGCGCCGTTCAATTCCGATCCGGAAAACGCCAAGCTGGCCGAGGAGTACGGCATCGTCATGGGCTCGTCCCACGCCGAGGCCATGCTGCGCAACAATGTCGGTGAGTGGAAGGACGACCCGGCCAAGTTCAACTACGCGACCAATCCCGAAGGCGTGAAGGCCTATTGGGAAGAGCGCGCCAAGGCCAACGGCCCCTATGAGAGCCTCTGGACGCTGGGCATGCGCGGCATCCACGATACCGGCATGGTCGGCCCCAAGACCATGGAGGAGAAGGTCGCGCTGCTGGACAGGATCATCGCCGACCAGCGCGAGGTCCTGGCCAAGAACGTCTCGGGCGACGTTTCCAAGGTTCCGCAGATCTTCGTGCCCTACAAGGAGGTGCTGGAGATCTACCGCGCCGGGGTGAAGGTCCCCGACGACGTCACCATCGTCTGGCCCGACGACAATTTCGGCTACATCCGCCAGTTCCCCAGCGCCGAGGAAGCCGGCCGCAAGGGCGGGGCGGGGGTCTACTACCACCTGTCCTATCTGGGTTATCCGCTGGCCTATCTGTGGCTGGGCACGACGCCGCCGGCCCTGGTCCAGGAGGAGATGATCCACGCCTGGGACAAGGGCGCGCGCAGCGTCTGGATCGCCAATGTCGGCGACATCAAGCCGGCCGAGATCGGCGCCAGCCACTTCCTGGAGATGGCCTGGGACATCGACCGCTGGCGGGGCAAGAGCCAGCGCCAGTTCCTGGCCGACTGGACCGGCCGCGCCTTCGGCCCCCAGCTGGGCGGCAAGGCGGCCGACCTGCTCGACGCCTATTACCGCCTGAACTTCGAGCGCAGGCCCGAGCATCTGGAGTGGCAGCCCCAGGCCGAGAACCGGCACCTGTCGAGCTACACCCCCGACGAGGTCAACGACCGCCTGCGGGCCTTCCGCAAGCTGACGGCCGACACCAAGGCGGCGAGCGCCGATGTGCCGCCGGAGCTGGCTGACGCCTGGTTCGAGCTGGTCGAATTCCCGATCCGCGTCTCGGCCGCCGCCAACATGCGGTTCTTCGCGGCCGAGCGTTACAATGAACTGGTCGACAAGCAGCAGGCCATGGCCCGCTCGGCCGGCGGCGCGGCCGTCGAGGCCCAGGCCGAGATCACGGCCCTGACCGACCGGTTCAACAACCAAGTCGCCGGCGGCAAGTGGCGCTGGCTGATGCCGGAGGAGCCCGCCGACAGTCAGTGGCGGATCTACCGCGCCCGTCCGATCCCGACGCCTAGCCTTGGCCTGGTCTCCGATCCGGCGGCGTTCCTGGCCGTGGTCGATGGCAATGCGCCGGCCAATTCGCCGATCGTCGAGGCCGAGGCCTTCGCCGCCAACACCGGCTGGCGTCTGGTCGAGGGCGTTGGCCGCGGGCGCGGCGTCATGCTGGCCGATGCGCCCGGCGCGACCCTGACCCTGGCGGTCGATGTGGCGACCGCCGACGGCCGCCGCGTGCAGCTGGGCGTCCTGCCGATCTTCCCCGACGGCCAGGCCCAGGACATCGCCTTCGACGTCAGCATCGACGGCGGTCCGCCCGAACGTGTGACCCTGCCGCGCAAGGTCGGCTCGCCGGCCTGGGCCGAGGGCGTGCTCGACAACCTGCTGAAGCCTGTCGTCGGGCCGTCGCTGTCGCCCGGGCGGCATACGGTGGTGGTGACGGCGCGTGTTGGGCGTGTGGGTCTTGACCGCGTGCGTCTGGTCCTGCCCGAACAGGTCGCGACGCACGAGAACCACTGAGGGACTCCTCCCTTCCCCCTTGATGGGGGAAGGGCCGGGGATGGGGGTGACCTGCTGAGTTGGTGACGGTTATGCGTTTGACGCCGCATCACCCCCACCCCAACCCTCCCCCATCAAGCGGGAGGGAGCCTAAAGCCCGTTCGGCGGCGCCGTGAAGGTCGTCGCCCAGGCTGACGGGGCAGGCCCCATCGTCAGCTCCAGCACACCGCCTTTTGCCAGCTCGTCATGAGTGATCCAGGCGCGGTCGATCGGCTTGCCGTTCAGCTTGGCCGCCGTCACGTAGCGGTTGGCTTCCGACGCCGCCGGAGCCGAGACCACGAAGGTCTTGCCGCCTTCCAGCGCGATGGCGCTGCGCGTGAACACCGGCGAGGCGATGTAGTAGTAGGGCTGGCCCGCGTTCGGATAGAGGCCGACGGCGTTCCAGACGTACCAGCTCGACATCGCCCCGGCGTCGTCATTGCCCGGCAGGCCGGTGCGGGTCGCCCGATAGTGCTTGGCCATCAGTTGGCGGGCGATCTCGGCCGTGCGGTCGGGCCGCCCGGCGTGGATATAGAGGTAGGGCGCTAGGATGTCGGGCTCGTTGCCCTGCGAATAGTGGCCGTCGAACAGGTGGTCGAGCCAGGTCTCGAACCCCTTGGCGCCGCCCGTCTTGGCCATCAGCCCGGCCACGTCCTGCGGGACATAGGTCGAGTACTGCAGGGCGTTGCCCTCGTAGAACACCGCGTCCCACCACGGTCCCGAACGGTCGGGATACTCGTAGGTGCAGCTGTAGTTCTCGACCCACTCGCCGTTGGGATAGCGCGGCCGCACGCAGCCCAGCGTATCGTCCCAGATGTTCTTCCAGTTGCCCGAGCGGGCGATGTAGCGCTTGGCGTCGTCGGTCTTGCCCAGGGCCTTGGCCACCACGCCGATGGCGTAGTCGTCATAGGCGTATTCCAGGGTGCGCGAGGCCGAGCGGGTCTGCGTGAAGGGCACGTAGCCGAGCTTCAGGTAGTCCTTCAGCACCCGGCCCTGCAGGAAGGGCTGGTCGCTGTCGACCTCGCCGTTCTTGCGCAGCGCCTCGTAAGCCAGGGGCAGGTCGAAACCGCCCAGCTTCTTGACCACGGCGTCGGCCACCAGGATGTCGCCGTTCGAGCCGCCCTGGGTCATGCCGTTGGCGCCGGCGATGCGCGAGTCCGGCATCCAGCCGGTGTGCTTGTAGGTGTCGATCAGGGAGCGGAGCATGTCGCGCTGGCGCTGCGGCTGGATCACCGTCATCAGCGGATGCAGCGTCCGGAAGGTGTCCCACAGGGTGTAGAAGTCCTCGTAGTGGGGCTCGTCGGACTTCCACCAGACGTTCTCGCCCGACAGGTCGTGCGGCATGGTGTGCGAGCGGTAGAGCGCGGAATAGAAGATCCGCTGCTGCTCGTCGCTGCCGCCCTGCACCTGGATCTTGGCCAGGGCCTGGGCCCACTGGGCCTTGGCCGCCTCGTGATAGCCGTCGAAGCCCCAGCCGGGCATTTCCTCGGCCAGGTTGGCGCGGGCCTGGTCGGCGCTGACGAACGACACGGCCAGCTTCATCTGCACCTGGCGGTCGGTGGTGGTGTCGAAGGTCAGCCAGGCGCCGAGGCGATTGGAGAACTCGCGCTCGGTGTCGTACTCGATCATCAGGCCCTGGCGGTTGGCCGCGCTCTTGACCTGCGAGCCGCCCTCGGCGCGGCCCTTGCCGGGCTTGGCCTCGAACCAGCCCTGGCCGGCCGTCCACGAGCCGAAGGCCTTGGCCGGACGATCGACGATAGCGTGGAAATAGAGGGTGTAGGGCGTTGGGTTCCAGCCGCCCTCGACCGTGACCTCGCCAGCCAGGGTGTGGTCGTCGATCAGCTCCACCTTGGCCAGCCGCACCCGCTGGCCGCGCCCGCGCATGGCGACCACCGAACTGACGTCGAAGATCAGCTGGCTCTGCGCATTGGCCGGATAGGTCAGGCGCTGGAAGCCGACCCGGCGCGAGGCGGTCAGTTCGACCTTGATGCGCTCGGCCTCGCTGTTGCCCAGCCCCACGGCGTAGTAGCCGGGCGAGGCCTGCTCGTCCGATTTGCCGAAATGCAGGTGGTTCAGCTTCAGTGGGCCGACGGTCGGGGTGACCCGGAAGTTGCCGTACTTGCCCGAGCCGCCCGTGCCGCTGACATGGGTGTAGCTGAAGCCGATGATCGGGCTCTTGGAGTCGTAGCCGTTGGTGTCGGCGTTGGTGGTGTCGGGGCTCAGCGACACGAAGCCGAACGGCACGCCGGCGCCCGGCACGGTGTTGCCGCCGGTCACCCCGCCGCCGTCGACCCCGACGAAGGGATCGACCTTGCTTGTAAGATCAGGCGGCCCCGCCTGCGCGAGGGCCGCCAGCGGGGTCGAGATCATGACCGCGCCGAGCAGAAGGGCTCGAAAGGAACGCATCGTCGCCATCCTGGATACCGGCCGAGTCGAGTCAGGCCTTGTGGGTGCGGGCGTAGTGGTCGAAGGCGACGGCCGCGACAATGATCAAGCCGATCACCACCTGCTGGAAGTACGAGGTGACGTGCATGATGACCAGGCCGTTGGACAGGACGCCTATCAGCAAGGCGCCCAGGATGGTTCCGCCGACATTGCCCGAGCCGCCCGACAGGCTGGCGCCGCCGATCACCACCGAGGCGATGACCCGCAGCTCGTAGCCGGTGCCGGCCACGGCCTCGGCCGAGCCCAGGCGCGCCGACAGCAGGAAACCCGACAGGCCGGCCAGGGCGCCGATCACGGCGTAGACGCTGGTGACGACGAAATCGACGTTGACGCCCGATAGCCGCGCGGCCTCGGCGTTGCCGCCCACCGCATAGACCTGGCGGCCGTAGCGGGTGTAGCGCAGCACCACGTGACCGACGGCCGCCACCAGGGCGAAGACCACGATCGGCACCGGCACGAACAGGATCTGGCCCGTGCCCCACCAGCGATAGGCCGCGTCGAAGCCCGAGATCGGGCCGCCGTCGTTGAGCAGCAGCGTCACCCCGCGCCAGACGGTCATGCCGCCCAGGGTGACGATGAAGGCCGGCACGTGCAGCTTGGTCACCACCTTGCCGTGGAGATAGCCGGCGATCAGGCCGACGGCGCTGGAGATCGCCAGGGCGACGAACCAGGCGGCAGGCGAGCCGCCGATCAGGTTGGTGACCACATAGGCCGCGGCGAGCGAGGCGCAGGCCAGCAGCGAGCCCACCGCCACGTCGATGCCGCCGATCAGGATCACATAGGTCATGCCGACCGCGATGATCCCGTAGATCGACACTTCGCTGAGGATGTTCAGCGCGTTGCGCAGGGTCAGGAAGCGCTCGTTGACCGTCCCGAACACGGCGATCAGCAGCAGCAGGAACAGGATCGTCCGGTGCTTGCGCGCGAAGGCCAGCAGGTCGAAGCGGCGGCCGGGCGGCGGCGCGGCGCGCTCGGCGGCCGGGTCCGGGGAGAGGGTGGGGGAGGCGGTCATTGCGGGCGGTGTTCCATTCCTGACGAGACCGGACGGGCGCCGGTCGCCATGTAGGCCATCAGGCCCTCTTCGGTGGCCGTTTCGGCCTCGAGATCGGCGACGACCGCGCCTTCGCGGAAGACGACGATGCGGTCGCTGACGGCCATGACCTCGGCCAGTTCCGAGGAGATGACGACGATCGCCACGCCCTGGGCGGCCAGATCGCACAGCACCTGGTGCACCTCGGCCTTGGCGCCGATGTCGATGCCGCGGGTGGGCTCGTCGACGATCAGCACCCGCGGGGCCAGGGCCATGGAGCGGCCCAGCAGAACCTTCTGCTGGTTGCCGCCCGACAGCTTGCCGATCGCGGTCTCCTGGTCGGCCATCTTGATCCGCAGTTTCTGGCGATAGGTCTCGACGAGATCGCGCTCGGCGCTCTCGTCGATCCACTGGCCCATGCGGCTGAGGCCGCCCAGGCTGGGCAGGCTGAGATTGTGGCGGATCGAGTGGTCGAGGAAGCAGCCCTGCTGCTTGCGGTCCTCGGGCACCAGCATGACGCCGGCCCTGATGGCGTCGCGCGGCGACTTCAGCTTCAGCGGCTTGTCGTCCAGCTTGATCGAGCCCGAAGCAATGGCGTCGGCGCCGAAGATCAGGCGGGCCAGGTCCGTACGGCCCGCGCCGACCAGGCCAGCCAGGCCGACGATCTCGCCGGCGCGCACCTCCAGCCGGATGTCCTTGAGATAGTTCGGCGCGGAGAGGCGGGGACGGCGGGGGCTGACGCCTTCCACCTTCAGCACCACCGGCCCAGGCGGACCTTGCCGGACGCGGCGGGTGAACTCGACATTGCGGCCGACCATCAGCCGGACCATGTCGGCCACCTCGACGTCGGCGACGTCGCCGCTGGCCACCCAGCGTCCGTCGCGCATGACGGTGTAGCGGTCGCACATGGCCTTCACCTCGGCCAGGCGGTGCGAGACGTAGATCACGCTGACGCCGCGCGCCTTCAGGCCGGCGATGATGGCGTGCAAGCGGTCGACCTCGCGACTGCTGAGCGCCGCCGTCGGCTCGTCCATGATGATCAGCCGGGCGTTCAGGGTCATCGCCTTGGCGATCTCGACCATCTGTTGCTCGGCCACCGTCAGGTGACGCACGACTTCGTTCGGATCGAGCGGCAGGCCCAGTTCGTCCAACAGGTCGCGGGCGTCGGCGAGTAACTTGCCCCAGTCGATCAGCCCCAGCCGCTTGGGCTCGCGGCCGAGATACATGTTCTCGGCGACGCTGAGCTCGGGAAAGAGGTTGAACTCCTGATAGATCGTGGCGATGCCCAGTTGCTGGCGACGCAGGGGCGCATCGCGCGGGTCCAGCGCATGACCGTCGAAGGTCACGGTCCCCTCGTCGGCGGCGTGGGCGGCCGACAGGATCTTGATCAGGGTCGACTTGCCCGCGCCGTTCTCGCCCAGCAGGGCATGCACCTCGCCGTTTCCGACGGTCAGCCGCACATGGTCGAGGGCCAGCACGCCGGGGAAGCGCTTGCTGACCTTGCTGACGTCCAGGAGGGTCATGGCGACCTACTTGACCTCGGAGATGCGCGAGGCCTCGGTCAGGTTGGCGCTGGTGATCAGCACCGGGGTCAGGCTGACCGATTTGGGCGCGGCGCCGGTCTTGATCTTGTCGACGGCCTGGCGAAGGGCGGTGCGGATCTGCTGGCCGGGGTTCTGCTCGACCGAGGCGACCATCTCGCCGGTCTTGATGCGGGCCAGGGCCTCGGGGATGGCGTCGAAGCCCAGCACCTTGATCTTGGCCGGGCCGAAGCCCGCGGCGCGCACGGCCTCCAGCGCGCCCATGGCCATGTCGTCGTTCAGGCACAGGATCACGTCGGGCGGGCCGTCGTGCATCGAGGTCAGCACGTTCTGGGTGACGGTCAGGGCCTGGTCGCGCTTGGAGTTGGCGGTCTGCTCGGTGACGATCTTGAACGCCGCGCCGCCGGCCGCCAGGCCCTCGTGCACGCCCTTGACCCGTTCGATCGAGCTGGAGCTGCCGGGGTCGTTGGTGATCACCACCACACGCGCGCCGGCCGGATAGGTCTTGACCACCCAGTCGGCCATGGCGCGGCCGCCGGCCACGTTGTCGGCGCCCACATGGGGCACGGGCGGCGTCGCGCCGGCGATGTTGCGATCAACCGTGATCACCGCCACGCCCTGCTTGGCCAGTTCGTCGGCGGCGGTCGCCAGCGCCTTGGAGTCGGTCGGAGCGACGATCACCACCTTGGCGCCCTGCACGGCGGCGGCCTCGAGGTCGGCGATCTGCTTGGAGGAATTGTTCTGGGCGTCCATGACCTGGACCTTCACGCCCAGCTTGGTCGCCTCGTCTTCCAGTTCGCGGCGCATGGCCACGAAGAAGGGCTGGGAAAGGTCGTTGAAGCTGACCACCACCTCGGCGTCCTGGCCGCCGCGCGAGCAGGCCCCCAGCAATCCGCCGGCCGCCGCCGTCAGCCCGAGTCCGGCTGCCAGACCAAGGAGGCGCCGACGCGTCGTCTGGGGGCGGATCATGGCGTTTCTCTACTCGCTAATGGACTTGATTATCGGATGCTGAGCATCGCTTTCGTTGGCTGACACAAAAGTGGAAGGCATATTCCATGTCAAGGTCATCTGGGAAAGTGTGTTTCATTTTCGTGCGCGGCGGTGTAGTGGGTGACCGCTGTCGTCGAGGTAGGGCGGCGCCACCGAGTCTGGAGGCTGGCCGACGTCGCACCGAAGATTCCGCAACGCCAGGCGCGCGGGCGAGCATGCCTGATCTGGCGTGAAATGGAACGGCCGAGATCGGCCGGTTCATGACGATCTGGGAACAACTGAACGGCGTCTCTTCCCTCTGAGACGCCGTTCCTTTTTCGTCCTGACCAAAGTCGCCTAGAGGCCGGCCGCCTGGCTGAGGGCGCGGCCCACGGCGTCGTAGTCGCCGTTGAAGTGATGGTCGCCGGGCAGGCCGATCTTGCGCACTGGCGCGGGGAAGGTCGGACAGGCGTCGCCGTGCTCCTCGGAGCCATAGACGCAGACGATCTTCAGATCCTTCAGCGAGGCCAGGACCGGCGCGATCGGGTAGCTGTCCTTGGCGCCGACATCGAGCCAGTCGCCGGGGTGGAACTCCAGCTCGCCCGTGGAATCGGTTCCCAGCAGGGCGACGATGCGGACCTGGCCGCGCAGGTCGGCCGGCAGGTGCTGGACGATGATCGGCAGGGCGTCGGCGCCGAAGGAATAGCCGGCGAGGATCACCTGCTTCTTGCCCCAGGCGGCCTGGTAGTGGCGGATCACGGCGGCGAGGTCGTCGGCCGCGGCCTGCGGCGTGCGCCGGCTCCAGAAATAGCGCAGGGAGTCGTAGCCGACGACCGGCACGCCCGCTTTCACGAAGCCTTCGGCCAGGCCCCGGTCGATGCCCGCCCAGCCGCCGTCGCCGGAATAGAACACCGCCAGCGTGTCGCCGTTCGAGGCCGTCGGCACCTCGACCAGGGGCAGGCCGGCCAGTCGGGCGGCGGAGGCTTGTGGCGCTGCGACGGCGACGGGAGCGATCGCGGCCAGGGCCTGGGGCAGGTCCGGCTCGACACGGCCTTGCGGCAGTGTGGCCGCGAAGGCGCGGGCTGGCGCTGCGTCCTGGCCGACGATGACGAACGGCGTGCTGAGCTTCGGGTTCGGCGCATAGGCGAAACCGCCTTGCGGCGCCGCCGTGTGGACCAGGCCGCCGTCGCCGGCGACCAGGGGGCGGGCGGTCGCGAGATCGGCGCGGAAGTCGAGGCCTGCGCCGCCCTGGAAGATGCCGACGGGCGACTGAGCCAGCGTCCCATAGGCCAGCGCTGCGCCCGCGCCTTGTCCGATCAGGATCGGCCGATGATAGCCCGAAAACTTCAGGGCCTTCTGCGCGGCCTGGGCCAGTTCGGAGAAGTCGCCGGCCGGATAGAGCCCGTGGCTGCCGGCGGCTTGCTCGGCGGCGGGCAGGAAACGGCGCAGGTCGACGCCGACCACGGTGGCGTCCTGCATCGTCAGACGACGGGCAAGGTCGGTGAGCTCGGGCGTCCATCCCGCCTTGTCGGAGATCAGAACCACGAACCGGCCAGGCTCGGCGACCCGCCGATAGATCGTCACCGCCCCGAAGGAGCCGAAGTGGAAGGGCGTCTCGGTCAGCGGACCCATCGGGACGGGCGGGGACGGGGGCGCGGCGACCGTCCCCGCGTCGGCGGTGGCGGCGAGGCGGCCGTGCAGGGCGACGAAGCCGCCACCGCCCAGGACCAGGGCGGCGCCGGCGCCCAGCAGGATCTTGCGGATGGACATGGGGAGGCTCCCTCGACGTGACTGCGAGGCTGTTGTCCCAGGCCCGGCTGTCGCCCCGCTGCCGCCGACCTTACGGATTTGTGAGGGCGGGTGGTTCGCGGCCGATCAGGCGGGTGGCGTCGATCAGGGCGGGAGCCAGGCCCGACGGCGGGGCGGCCAGGTAGCGCGGCGTCCAGACCGGATCGAACTTGCTCTTGAACGCCCGTAGCCCCTCGAAGCCGTAATAGGCGCCGCCCCGGCGGGCGATCTGGCGGCCGACCTTGTGCCAGAAGGGCGCGAGGCGATGATCGACCAGGCCCGACAGCGGAGCCATGCCGAGGTTGAACCAGGCGAAACCCTGGGCCTTGGCCCACAGGATCAGCTCGACGAACAGGAAGTCCATGACGCCGCGCGGCGTATCGGCCACGTGGCGCATCAGGTCGATGGAGGCTTCGACCTCTCCGCCGGTCCAGATGTTGGCGAAGGCGACGATCTCATCCCCCCGCCGAGCCAGCGCGATCGGATCGTGGCGCAGCACCGCGGGGTCGAAGCGGCCCAGCGAGAAGCCTTTCTCGCGTCCGCCATGGTCGAGCAGCCAGGCGTCCGACACCGTCCGCAGGCGCGCCAACAGGTCGTCGGCGATCGGCGGCTGGACGACCTCGAAGCTCAGGCCCTCGCGCTGGCCGCGCGCGTGGCTCTGGCGCAGGTTGCGGCGAGCCCCGCCGGCCAGCTCGAAGTCGGCCAGGGGCACGCGGGCCTCTTCGCCCAGCTTGATGGCCGAGAGGCCAAGGTCGAGATAGTCGGTGATGCGCTCGCCGCTGGCGTGATAGGCGACCGGTCGCGCGTCCTGGCGATCGGCCAGTTCCCGGAACTTCCAGAGCAGGGCCTTGCCGGCCTCGCGGTCGCCCACGGGATCGCCGAGCATGATCAGGCTCGCGGCCTCGGCGCCGTACATCAGGAAGGCCGAGCCGTCCTCGGCGGCGAGGATCGCCTTGTCGCCGGTCAGGGCCAGGCGGGCGGTCGTGTCGGGCGAGGCCGCGACCAGCGGGCGGATCGCCTCCAGCGCCTCGCGCGGCGCCGGGCGGGCTTCGGCGTGGGGCAGGCGGGCCAGCCGCCAGATGCCGCCGGCGAAGATCAGCGCCCCCAGGAAGGCGATGCTGCGCATGAAGCGGGCGTGGTCGGCGTGATAGCCGAAATGGGTCAGCAGCCGGGTCTCGAACGGCGCGCGCTCGTAGATCCAGGCCCCCAGGGCGATGGAGCCGACAAACACCGCCAGCACGCCGGTCGCCAGCCACGGCGCCAGGGCGTCGCGTTCGATCGCGCCACGCCGGGTGAACAGGCGTCCGGAGGCGAAGAGGGCCGCGGCCAGGGCGAGCGCCACGCAGGCCGGCGCGAAGTCCAGGCCGCGCAGCAGGGCGGTGGAGGCCGCGAGCAGGGCCACGGGCATGGCCGCGAGCCTTGCGGTCTGCAGCCGTCGGAACAGGCCCAGCGACAGCACCATCAGCGCCAGGCCGCTGGCCAGCGAGATCAGGTGGCTGGTCTCGACCACGATCAGCGGCACGACCGACTTCAGCAGGCCCAGGCGGTCGGTGGGGATGCGGCCGACGGCGATCAGCACCAGCGCTCCGCCCAGCAGGAAGGAGACGGCGGCGATGGCGGTGGGACCCGTCGCCCGCCAGGCGCGACGGACGGCCAGACCCGCCCCGCGCGCGCCGGACTCCAGGTTCAGCAGCAGCCCCGCGGCGAGCAACAGCGGCCCGATGTAGTAGAACAGGCGATAGCCGACGAAGGCGGTGGTCAGGGCCGCGCGGTCGAGGTTGGGCAGCAGGGCCAGCATCGCGCCCTCGAACACGCCGACGCCGCCGGGCAGGCCAGAGAACAGGCCCGCCGCGGTCGAGACCGCGTAAGCGCTGGCGAAGGCGGGGAAGGGCGGCGCGGCGTCGCCGACTAGCAGCCAGACCAGGGCCGAGGTCGCGATGTTGTCCGCCACGCCGATGACCAGCTGGGCCAGGCCCCAGGTCAGCGGCGGCAAGGTGAAGGCGCGGCCGAAGATCCGCAGCGGACCACGCTGGGTCGCGCAGGCGACGAGATAGGCGATGGGAAAGCTCAGCAGCAGAACGCCGACCGCGTGCGCCAGACCCGGATGCAGGTGCAGCGCCGCGAAGGTCGCCGCCGGCGCGATCAGCAGACTGACCCCCGCCAGGCTGGAGAGGCCAAGGGCGAAGGAGACGGCGCAATAGAGCGTCGTGCGCGCCACCTTGCCGACATCGGCGCCGTGCCGGCCATAGAGCCGGGCGCGCACCGCCCCCGCCACGATCGGGGTCAGGCCGATGCTGTTGGCGAAGGCGTAGGCGATGAACGAGCCGGGCACACCCACGCGCAATGGCACCTTGGCGCCCGCCCAGCGCAGGCCCAGCTGCTCGTTGGCCGCCAGAAGGCTGTAGCTGAGCGCGACCAGCCCGCCGGCCATGGCCAGTCGGGCAATGCCCCAGTCGTGCATCTCGCGACCGATCTCGGCCGGCGACAGGTGATGAAGCTCACGCCAGAGCACGAAGGCCGCCGTCGCCAGCAGGGCGATCGGCAGCAGTCGCGAAAGGATCGTCTTCAGAGTGTCCACGCCCATGACGGGCAGGGGAGCGGCTTTCGTCTCCGGGGTAAAGCCGGTTCGCGCGACGTCAGACACCGGCGACCTCCGCGACGATCTCTTCGGCGGCGGTTTCAGCCCGGCGGGCGGCTTCGGCAGTCTGCTGGCCGAGCACGATCAGGTGGGCGGTCATGTCGGCCAGTTCGCGCGTGCGCAGGGCGTCGAGCTTTTCGTGCAGGGCCATGATCTCGAGCTCGGACTTCAGATTGACCTCGTAGTCGTGCTCGGCGGCGGCGCGGTCCTTCGAGGCCTGGCGGTTCTGGCTCATCATGATGATCGGCGCTTGTACGGCCGCGATCATCGACAGGATCAGGTTGAGGAAGATGAAGGGGTAGGGGTCGAACGGGCGCAGGCCCAGGCGCGGCAGGACGCCCGCGTTCAGTCCGGCCCACAGAACCAGGAAGAAGGCGAAGCTGATGATGAAGCCCCAGGAGCCGCCGATCTCGGCCACGCGGTCGGCCAGACGCTGACCGAACGACATGGCTTCGTCCGTCTCGTCGGCGATGTTGCGGGCGATGGCGGCGCGGCGGACGATCTGCAGGATCACCCGGCGTTCCTCGGACTCCAGCTCGCGAAAGCCGTGGCCCAGCAGGCGACGGGCTTCGGCGTCGAGTTTCTGGATGGCGTCGCGCATGGCCTTGGCCCCTCTGCTGTCGTTGACGACGAGGGGCTTGATCGCGCCGGCGTCTCACCGGGACTTGGCGCGAACCTGGATTTTCTGTGAGGTTCAGCCGATCGCGGCGGCGGGCAGGTCGAGCACCACGCGCAGGCCGGGACGATTGTCGCCCAGGGTAAGGCGGCCGCCATGCAGCTTGGCGCAGGCCGCGGCGATGGCCAGGCCCAGGCCCGAGCCCGGCGTTGCGCGGGTTTCGTCCAGCCGCACGAACCGTTCCAGCACCCGGCCGCGCTGGGCCGCTGGCACGCCGGGTCCGGTGTCGGCGACAACGAGGCGGGGGCCGCCGTCCTCTCCGGTTTCCAGCGACAGGGCGACGCGGGCGCCGTCGCCGGCGTAGCGGGCGGTGTTGTGCAGCAGGTTGCCCAGGGCCTGGCGCAGGATCAGTTCGTGGCCGACGAACGGGACCGGGGCGTCCGGGGCGGTCACGACCAGGGCCTGGCCGGCGTCCTCGATCACCGGCTCGAAGAGGTCGCCGATGTCGCGCACCAGCTCGGCCAGGTCGAGCGGCGCCATCAGGTCACGCGACAGGCCCGACTCCGCCCGGGCGATGTCGAGCAGGGCGCTGAAGGTGGCCAGCACCTGATCGCACTCAGCTTCGGCCTCGGCGATCAGCGCCAGGCGGTCGACCTGGGCGAGGTCTTCGTCCAGGGCGCGATTGAGCGCCCCTCGCAGACGGGTCAGCGGCGAGCGCAGGTCGTGCGACAGGCTGTCGGTGACCGTGCGCATGCCGGTCATCAGCTCCTCGATCCGCGTCAGCATGGCGTTGATGGCGACCGCCAGGTCGTCGAAGACGTCGCCCGCCCCGGCGACCGGCGCGCGGGCGGCGAGATCCCCGCCGGCGATGTCCTCGGCCGCGCGGGCGATGCCTTCGGCGCGTCGCATCAGCAGGCGGCCCAGGAACAGGGCCGCGCCGGCGACGATCACCAGGCTGACTAGCAAGGTCGCGCCGACGGCGGTGACGATCGCCCAGTGGAAGGCGCGGCGGTCGGCGAGGTTTTCGTAGATCACCAGCGTGCCGCCCACCGACATCGGCTGGACGAGGATCTCGTAGTCGGCGCCGCCGATCTCGCGGACGCTGTAGCCCGGCGCCGGCAACTGCTCGGCGGTCAACAGGCTGGCGCCGCCGACCCGCCGTCCGTCGTTGTCGAAGGCGGCGTAGTCGAAGGCCCCGCCCTCGCTGCGCGTGCGGCGGTCCAGGGCGCGGGCCATGGCCGCCAGGCCATCCTCGTGGGCGAAGGCGACGAAGTAGTCCCGCGCCGTCTCGGCGACCAGATGCTGGCGACGCTCGATCAGCCGCTCGCCGGCGAAGCCGACGATGAAGAGGCCGATCGCCAGGGCCAGGGCGACGGCGCCGGCCACCACCAGGGCCAGGGTCGCGGGCCGGGCGCCCCGCACGGGGCGGGGGCGGCTCAAGGCGCTTCCGACAGGCGATAGCCCGAGCCGCGCACGGTGTGCAGTAGGGGCTTGTCGAAGCCCTCGTCGATCTTCTTGCGCAGGCGGCTGATGTGGGTGTCGATCAGGCTGGTGTGCGGGTCGAAGCGATAGTCCCACACCTCCTCCAGCAGCATGGTGCGGGTCACCACCCGGTCGCGGTGGCGCAGGAAGTATTCAAGCAGCTTCAGCTCGCGCGGCAGCAGTTCCAGCGTCCGGCCGGCCCGGGTCACGCGCCGCGACAGCAGGTCGAGCGTCAAGTCGCCGCAGGCCAGGCTGGTCTCGACCGGCTTGGCGCCGCCGCGGCGCATCAGGTTCTCCAGCCGCGCGGCCAGCTCGGCGAAACCGAAGGGCTTGGTCAGGTAGTCGTCGGCGCCGGCGCGCAGGCCGGTGACCCGCTCGTCCAGGTGGGCCAGGGCGCTGAGGATCAGGATCGGGGTCTGCACGCCGGCCGCGCGCACGGCCTTGGTCACCGACAGTCCGTCCATGCCCGGCAGCATCCGGTCCATGACCACGGCGTCGAAGTCGGAACTGCTGGCCATGTAGAGGCCGTCGCGGCCGTCGGCGACGTGCTCGGCGGTGAAGCCCGCCTCGCGCAGGCCCTTGAGGATGTATTCGGCGGTGTCGGCGTCGTCCTCGACCACCAGGATCCGTCGGCTCATCGATACTCCTTGGGCGACAGGTCAGAGTGCCTCGCGTCGTCGCGAGGAGCTAGCCCTTGGCGACGCAGGCGGCGACGAAGGCCTGGCGCGCGCCGTGGCGAACCTTCTGGGCGGCCCAGACCTTCTCGCAGGCGGCGCGCTTGGCGATCTCGGTGCGGGAGGGCGGCGTTTTGCGCGGGAGGGCGGAGGCCAGGGCCGGCGTCGAGGCGCACAGGCTGACGATGAGCAGTGTGGCGATCGGCAGTGGGCGAGGGGGCATGGCTGGGCGTTCCTGGGCCGCGCCCGTGAGCGTCGGCGCGAGATCATAAAGCCTTACCGCCCTTGCGGGTTTACGGCGCCCGTCTCGCAGATTTGTAAGGTTCGGGGGCGGTTCCTGGCGCCGTTGTAAGGTTGGTGAGCGCAACGCGTCAGGGCGCGGCTTCAGGGTGATCTCCATCGGCGCTTCCCGCCGCAAGACAGCCCTAGGAGAGATCATCGTGACCATCCGCGCCATCCTCGCCGCCGCCGTCCTCTCGACCGCCGGCCTGGCCGTCGCCGCCTCGGCCAGCGCCGCGGTCGCCCCGGCCTCGGCCCCGGCGACCGCCAAGCCGGCCAAGACCGTGACCAAGGTCGCCACCCCCGCCAAGGCCGCGAAGACCACCAAGCCGGCCGTGCACAAGACCGCCGCCAAGAAGAAGGCTCACGCCATGCGCCACGCCAAGCCGGCCTGATCGCCGCGCCCCCTCCGTTCCAGACACTAAAACCCGAACTTCAAAGACCCCTCCCCAAGAGGCCGCGGCGCTCCGTCCCCCCAGCGTCGCGGCCTTTCCCTGTTCCAGCCTCGGAGCAAGCCGAATGTCCCTTCCCGTCGTCGCCATGGCCGCAGCCGCCGCGCTCTCGGCGTCCGTTCCCGCCGAGACGGCGAGCTATCCGTATGCCGACCTCGGCGCTGTTCACGTCTTCGCGCCCGCCGGAGCGCCGCGGGGCGTGGCAGTGGTGCTGTCGGGCGACGGTGGCTGGAAGCCCTGGGAGGCCAGCGGCCGGATGGTCGAGGCCCTGGCCCAGCGCGGCGTTCTCGCGCTCGGCCTCGACGTCAATCCGACCATGGCGCGCATGGCCAAGGGCAAGGCGCCCTATGATCTCGCCGGCGAGATGAAGGCCGTCGCGGCCGACGGGGCGCGCCGCTATCACGCCGAGGGCCCCATCTATTTCGGCGGCTATTCGGCCGGGGCGACCCTGGCCTACGCGGCCGCCGCCCAGGCGCGGCCCGGCGATGTGGCCGGCCTGGTCACCGCCGGCTTCTGCCCGGACCAAAACACGGTCAATCCCGTCGGCGACGCCGAGGGGCATACCATGGGCTTCCGGATGAAATACGTGCCCGGCTGGGTCTACCGCCCCGTCGATCTCAAGGTCGGCTGGGGGCTGGTCGAGGGCGGCAAGGAGCACGGCTGCGCCGGCGGCGCGGTCGAGGCGTTCGTGGCCCAGACGCCCTCGGCGCGGCTGTTCGTCGCCAATGGCGTGCGCCATTCCTTCATGCCGCCGGCGGCGTGGAAGGGCGAACTCGACAGGGCGCTGGACCTAGCGCTGGGCGGCTCCGTCGGAGCCGCCCTATAGCGCGGTCGAGAGGGTCGGGAGGAAATGCCGCGCCGCTCCCGAAGGAGGCGGCGCGACACCCGTTCCAAGGCCCGACCGGCCTTAGACGAGATAGGTCGCCTTCAGCTTGGCGACGCCGCTGTCGGTCAGGCCGAAGCGGGCCTTGGCCAGGGCGGTCGGGCCGCCGAACTTGGCGTCGATCTGGCCCAGGGCGCGGCGCATGACTTCCGGATCCGAGCCCATGATCACGTCCAGCACCTCGGGCGGCATGGCCGCGAAGGCCTTCATCTGCTCGACCGTCATGCCGCCGGTCGCGCCGGCCCCGGCCTTGGCCATCTGCGCCTTGTACATCGACGGCGGGGTGTAGACCTGGGTCAGGGCGTAGTCGGCCAGCACCGTTTCGCGCGGCACGCCGAGGATCGACAGGATCAGAGCCGCGGCCGTGCCCGTGCGATCCTTGCCGGCCGAGCAGTTGAACGCCAGCGGCGCCTCGCCGGCCACGAGCCGGGCGAACATGTCGGTGAAGTGCGGCTGCAGGGTGTCGAGGAAGGCGACATAGGCCGCGGCGAAGGCGTCGACGGCCTGGTCGCGGGTCTTCAGGCCCGCCAGCATGCTCATCGAGGCGTTCATGTCGTAGTCGAAGGCCGCGACCTTGGCGCCGGCGACCTTCAGGAAGGCGCTGGGCTCGGCCGCCCGTTCCTGCGGGTTGCGCAGGTCGCAGATCACCGAGACGCCCAGCTTGCCCAGATAGTCGAGGTCGCCGTCGGTCAGGCCGCTGGTCACGCCCGAGCGATAGAGTTTGCCCCACTTCACCTGGCGGCCGTCGGCGGCGTACCAGCCGCCCAGGTCGCGGAAGTTGCGGCCGCCTTGCAGCGGCAGCAGGCGCTCGGCCACGCGGGTGGCGCGGCCGTCGGCGGCGGCGACCAGGAAGTATGGACGCGGCGAGACCGGGGCCTGGACGTCGGCCGATCCGCCGGCGACGGCGACCTTGGCAGGGCGCATGGCGGCGCGCTTGGCGTCGGGATCGCTGGAGGCGAACACCGAGGCGGCGGCCGCGCCGGTCCAGCTAAGACGCAGGGCGTCCGGGCCGGCGCGCTCGGCCTTGGCCTCCAGGCGCGGTGCGGCGGCGAGGGTGGTGGCGGGGGAGACGGCGATCATCGCGCCGCCGCCCAGCGTCGCGGCCATGAAGCCGCGACGGTCGATCTTTTGATTTTTCATGGGTTTAGAACTTCACGTTGGCTTCGATGCCGAAGGTGCGCGGCTCGTTGTAGATGGCGTAGGTCCCCAGGGCGACGTTGGTGTTGCGCATGAAGGCGTGCGACTCGTCGAGCAGGTTGCGCGACCAGATCGACAGCTGCAGGTCGGGCTGGTTGTCGCCCATGGCGATGTCGGCCAGGGTCAGGCGGCCGTTGACGATGAACGACTTGTCGCTGAGCGTCGGGTCGGTGGTGGTGGTGTACTGGCCGTCGGACCAGTTCGCATCGAGGTGGGCCTTCAGCGTCGCGCCGAGGAACGGGCGACGGTAGTCGGCCGCCAGGCTGCCGGCGTTCTTGGGGCTGTAGAGCGGATAGATGGTCGCCATCGTGTCGGTGAAGGGGTTGTAGGCCTTCGACAGCTTAAGGTCGGTGTAGGCGTAGCCGCCCGACAGCGTCAGGCCGTCGGTGACCTTGAAGGCGAAGTCCAGCTCAAGGCCCTTGGTCGTGGCGCTGGCGGCGTTGGTGGTTTCCAGCGTGCCGCGGTTCTGGTTGAGGATGGTGACGCTGAAGTCGACCTGGGCGTCGGTGATGTCGCCGGTATAGGCCGCGACGTTCACGCGGGCGCGGTTGTCCCAGAACTCGGTCTTGGCGCCGACCTCGAACATCTTGACCTTCTCGGGATCGAAGGTGCGATAGGTCAGCGAGCGCGAGTTGGCGCCGCCGGCCTTGTAGCCGGTGCTCCAGCGACCGTAGACGTTGACGTCCGGCGTCACGTCGAAGGCGACGCTGACCATCGGGTCGAAGTGGTTCCACTTGGCGTCGAACGGGATGATGCCGGTGATCGTCGTCCCGGCGCCGTTGACGTAGCTGGGCAGGGCGCCGTTGACGATGTCGAGCGTGCCGCTCTTCTTGTCGGTGGTGAAGCGGCCGCCGGCGGTGACGTGCAGGCGGTCGTCGAGCACGGCCGGGGTCCACGAGGCCTGGCCGAAGGCGCCGTAGCTGGTGGTCTTGGCGTGGCTGGCCCGGTCCAGCGCGATCGTGTCGAAGTTCAGCGACAGGTAGCTGTAGGCCGTGCCGGTCGAATTCCACTGCAGGGAGTTCGGCGTCTGGGCGTTGTCGCGCACGTTCTCACGGAAATAGAAGGCGCCGAACACGTAGTCGATGCGGTCGGTCTTGCCGACCAGTTGCAGCTCCTCGCTGGCCTGGTCCTGCCAGAAGCGGGCGACGCTGTAGCGGGCGAAGGTCCCGCCCGGCGAATAGACCGACAGCATCTCCGAGCCGTTGTCGAACTGGTTCTGCTGCAGCTTGCGGTACGAGCTGATCGACTTCAGTTCGAGGTTGTCGCCCAGCTTCCAGTTCAGGTTCAGGCGGTGGCCCCAGGTGTCGCCGTCGCTCACTTGCAGGGGCACGCCGACATTGGCGCTTTCGGCACGGTCGGACTGCGTCTTCAGCATAGGGGCCAGGGCGTAGAGGCCCTTCTTCTCAAGCTGGACGTAGTAGGGCGTCGAACCGTCGTACGAGGAGTCGAAGGCGTAGTCGGCGCTGAAGTTGTCGTTCGGACGCCACAGGGCTTCGACGCTCACGCCGCGCTTGTCGTAGCTGTTGAAGTCCGGCTGGCCCGAGGTGGTCGGGTTGGTGACGGTGCCGTCGCGCTTGCTGAGCAGGGCGTCGATCTTGATGCTGACGTCGTGGATCTCGGGCAGGTCGATATGGGTCTCGGCCTTGTAGGCGTTGTAGTTGCCGTAGCCGAGCGTGGTGTTCATGCCGAACTGGCCGGTCGGGGCCTTGGTGATGATGCTGACTGCGCCGCCTTCGGTGTTGCGGCCGAACAGCGTGCCTTGCGGACCCTTCAGAACCTCGATGCGCTCGACGTCGTAAAGCGCCGAGCCCAGGCCCTGGGCGCGGCCCATATAGACGCCGTTGACATAGACGCCGACGGCCTGGTCACGGGCCGGCTGGTTGGCGTCGCCCAGGGCGCCGATGCCGCGCATGCCGATGGTCAGGGCCGACTTGCGCGAGAAGAACGGAGCCACGCGCAGCGAAGGGATCGAGCCGTCGCCCAGGTCCTCTACCGATTGGACGTTACGGGCCTTCAGGGCCTCGGCGTCCATGGCCGAGATCGAGATCGGGGTGTCCTGCAGGTTGGTCTTGCGCTTCTGGGCGGTGACCACGACCTCGTCGAGGCTGATGGCGGCGGAGTCGCCGCCCGGAGCCGCGGCCGTGTCGGCGACGGGCAAGTCGGCGGCGCGCGCCTGGGCGGCGATGGCCAGGGCCGCGGCGCTCGCCAAAAGGGCGGCGCGCAGCGCGGCGCGGTCGGAAGTCTGTCGCATGTCTCTATCCCCTGAAGCGCGACGTCTCAGCGTCTGCGATGCGGGGCGAGTAGCCAGCCTCCATGAAACTGGAACGAACGTTATGTATCGTATTCGTGAAGGTCGCCGTTCGGTGAGCGCGAGGCTTGCGCCGACAGGGGCGGCTGAGGATCATGGGGCATGACCGTATCGCCGCCATCCGCGACCTTCGCGCTGGAACCTCGATCAATGCGGGATTTAAGCGAGAGCGCAGATCGCGCCTCACGCTTGATCCAGGCCGCCGCGCGGCTCGTGGCGCAGGAGGGAATCGCCGCGGCGACGGCCCGCGCCGTGGCCGGGGCGGCCGGCGTTTCGCCCAGCGCCATCAACTACAACCTGGGCGGAATGGAACAGTTGTTATCGTCAGCCTTCGCCCTCGGGGCGCAGGAGGCGAGCGACTGGCTGGCGGCGCGGGCGCGCGAAGTCGCCATGCTTCCACCCGGACCCGACGGCGCGGCGCGGGCGCTGGAGCACATGCTGATCGAATGGACGGGGCCGGCTCGTCCCCTGGCGCTGCTCTACCAAGAAGCCGTCGCCGAGGGCGCGGGCTTGGACTGGACGCGGGCCTGGGCGGGTTTCTGGCGCGAGACGGCCCAGGCGCTCGATCTGCCGCCGATCGCCGGGCGGGCCTTGCACGCTTTCTTCGAGTCCGAGGCGCTCTATCACTTGTCGCCCTGGTCGCCGGCCCTGGAGCGGGCGGTGCTGCGCGACATGGTCGATCACTTCGCCGCCGTCTGGCTGGACGCTCCCGCCCGGCCCGAGGCCGGAGCCCTGCTGGCGGCCGAACGCGCGGCCGGGGCCCGCCCGCACGGCTCGGTGCCGCTGTCGGCCATGCGCATCGCCGCCGCCGCCGCCGAGGTCGTGGAGGAAAAGGGTCTGGCTGGCCTGACGCACCGAGCCGTCGCCGCCCGAGCCGGCGTGACGACGGGGGCGGTGACGCACTACTTCCGCACGGTCGAGGACCTGGTCGGCGGCGCGATCCGCGGCCAGGTGGCTGCCATGGAGGCCGAGGCCCTCGAGGCCGCGGAGACTGCGCCCCACATCGACGAGGTGCTGACCCTGGAGCGACTGCGCGAAGTGCTGACCTTCCACGCCCGCGCCGAACGCCCCGCCAGCCCGGTCCTGCGCCGCCGTCGGCTGTTCCTGGCGGCCCTGCGCCGCGCCGATCTCGCCGGGGCGGGGGCGGTGATCCGCTACTCCCACGGCGGCACCCTGCGCGACTCCCTTGGCCGGGTCACCGGGCGTTCCGCCGAAGAGGTGGTGCTGGCCGCTGGCGTCGCCTCACGCCTGCTGTCGGCCATCTGGTTCGCCTGCCGGGCGGACGAGGATCCCGCTGCTGGGCGCGAGGCGCTCGCCGACTGGGTCCTGGCGCGGCTGCGCTAGGGGCGGCGCGCGGTTCAGCCCTGCTTGAGCGCCAGTTGCTGGCGCAGGTCGTCCAGCGTGCCCTGGATGTGCTCGGCGAGCAGGGCCTCGACCTTGGCGGCGTCCCCGGCCTTCCAGGCCTCGAGGATTTCCCGGTGCTCGCGGCTGGCGCGCTCGTCGCGACCGAAGGGCTCCAGGTGGATGCGCACATAGCGCTCCGACAGGATCTGCAGGCGTTCGACCAACTGGCTGGTGATGTGGCCGCCGGGGCGGACCAGCGACATGTGGAAGGCGCGGTTGTGGCTGACGTGGTCGCCGTCCGGCCTGCCGAGCGCGGTTTCGAGGGCCGTCAGCGCGGCTTCGGCTCGCTCATGATCTTCGGGGCCGGCCTTGACGGCGGCCTTGGCGGCCGCGCCCGGCTCCAGCTTCAGGCGCAGGACGAAGACCTCGCTGGCTTCCTCGGTCGAGACGCCGCGTACGACGTAGCCGCGATTGGGGTAGGAGCTTAGCAGGCCGTCCTGCTCCAGCCGGCTCAGGGCCTCGCGCAAAGGGATCTTGGAGACGCCGAGCTCGGCGGCGATGGCGTCCTGGCGCACGGCGGTTCCCGGCGACATGTCGCCCATCAGGATCTTGAGGCGGACGACTTCGTAGGTCTGCTCTGAGAGCGTGCGAACAATAATGCTCATGATGAACGGAGTATCTTCCAAGGCCGCGACCGGCGGCGCTGCTTCGTTCATCGTATATCAGATAAAACTCTAAGCTGACCAACAACTGACCTGGCTTGAGCAGGAGCGGCTTCTCACGCTCGCCAATCAAACGAAAACGCCGCCGCTCGGGAGCGACGGCGTTCGTAGAAGGGGCGTCCGCCGGATCTATCGTGGACGTAGGACGATCGTCTTGGCCTTGTCGCCGAGCGGCACGGTGTAGGCGCCGCGCTCGAAGGTTCCTTCCGCCGGAACGTACGTCTTGGCGCCGGCCGTGGTGGCCTCGACCAGCAGGCGCGCCGCCGGGGTGGCCGCATCGGTGGCCGCGAGGGTGAGCGTGATCTCGCCGGTGGCCGGGGCGTAGGTCGCCGCCTCGATCTTGCCGGCTTCCAGCGTCAGCCAGGCGCCGACGGGAGCGACGAACAGGCGGGCGCGGGCGCCGTCCTTGGGCGTGATCCGCACCACGGCGCCGTCGGCCTTGACGTCGCCGCCGAAGCCGAGCCAGCCGAAGGTCGGGTCCTTCACCGCATAGGTCGCCGCCGCATAGGCATGGCCGAAGAAGCCCATGCCGTAGTCGCCGGTCAGCGGATCCCACTTCATCATGTCGGGATAGGAGTGGAAGGCGGCCGAGCCGAAGCCGTCCTGGTCGATGTTGGTGATGCCGCCCATCATGCCGCCGTAGGCCACGCGCAGCAGGTGCAGGTCGGCCGGATCGGCGCGGAAGGCGTCGAACAGCGGCACCGCGTTCAGGGCCGAGCCGTAGTGGTGGATCTGCCGCTCGATGCGCGAATACTTGCCGCCGTACAGGAAGTCCCAATAGCGGCGGGCGTTGCCGTTGTAGCCCCAGCTGGGGATGGTGGGGTCGTAGGCGAGGATCACCTCGCGGGTCTCGTCGGCCTGCGGCTGGTAGCCGAAATAACGCATCCAGGCATAGACCTCGGGCTGGCCGGTGGAGTCCCAGGCCATCTCGCTGCCGAACGGATAGGGCAGGGTCTTCCAGTGATCGGCGCGGCCCTTCATCAGGGCCTCGTACTCGGCCGCCTCGGCGGTCATGCCTTCGCGCTTCAGGTCCTTCAGGATGTCGACGAAGACGTCGCCCTCCATCTGGCCGAACTGGGCGTAGTAGGGGGCGTCGCGCATCATCGCCACGGCGGTCATCCGCGCGTGGTCGAGGTACCAACGCCAGTCGTGGCGGGTGACCAGGCCCTGGTGGTTGCGGGCCAGGCGGTAGAGCACCCAGTGGCCGATGGCGACGTGCGGATAGTTGTAGGACCGGCCCAGATCACCGGCGTCCTTCTTCGACCACGAGGTCCAGGAGCGCCAGTCGATCTTGGGATCGTAGTAGTTGGGCAGCTCGTCGGGCTGATAGTAGAACAGGCTCTTCTTGACCGCCCCGGCCTGCGGGCCGTCGGCGACCTGCAGGTTGCCCACCACGGTCTCGTCGACCATCCGCTCCAGCCGGGAGACTTCGCCGGCGTCGGGGTTGTCGAGCTGCTTCATGATCGCCGCCACCCAGGCGCCGGCGCCGCCCTCGTCGCTCATGCCCGCGACCCAGACCCGCGAGTCCTGGGTGACGATCTTGTTGGTCTCGCGATCGTAGCTGAGGATCGCCGGCGAGCGACCGAACGGGTCGGCCTTGTCGTCGAACCACTGCTTTTCGGTGGTGAAGCGGCCAAGGTCGGCCATGGTCTGTTCGAGCGGCTTGGTGACGAAGTAGCTGACCGTCTGCACCTGGCCGTCGGCATAGGTGATCGAAAGGGTCGCGCGGCCCCAGCCCGAGGCCTTCACGTCATAGCGCGCCCAGCCCTTGCCTTCGCCGCTCGCCGTGGCGGTCAGGGCGCCGGCCGGGAAGCTCTCGACCTTGGCCACCTTGGAGGGCGACTTCAGGAACAGCGAACCCTGCTGGTCGGTGGGCAGCACGTAGCCGGGCACGCCGACGGCGACGGGGCGCTTGTTGGCGACCAGGGTGTCCTCGATGGCGCGGATCGAGGGTGAGGCCACGAAGCGCACGCCGATCTCGCGCTTCTCGCCCGGCTGCAGGGTGACGCTGGTCGGCGTGTTCCACTGCTGGCCGGCGTTCTTCCATTCCTTCTCGGCGAAGCCCAGGCTGGCCACGGTCCAGTCGTAGAAGCCCTCGGCGGTCTGGCCGCGCTGGGTCTTGTCGGTGAGGATGTCGCCGTCGCCACGCGTGGCGCGGGCCTCGCGTATCGGGCGATAGGCCTCCAGCGGCGTGCCCTTCTCGGGCAGCACCAGCAGGGCTGGGCCCTTGCCGTTCAGGCGGGTGACCTGCAGGTAGCCGGCGTCGCGGCCGATATAGGGATCGACGAAGCTGGCCTGGGCGTGAGCTTCCTCCAGCGAGCGGTCGGTGATGATGTTGTCGAACACCATCGGCAGGCCCAGGCCCCCGATCTCCAGCGGCGTCTTGCCGGTGTTGACCAGGGTGAAGCGCAGGGCCAGCACGCCGTTGTCGTTGACCCAGCGGCGCTCGACACGCACCGGCGCGCCGTCGCCCAGCGAGGCGGTGATGTCGGCCGCGGCCAGCACCGCGCCGCCGGCCTTCAGGGTGCGGATCGGCTTGCGGGCGTGGGCCGAGCTGAAGTCGCGCCAGGCGCCGCCGGCCTCGCGAACCCGCAGATGGATGTCGCCGATGTGGACATAGCCGTCCTCGGCGCGTTCGGCCTCGCGGGCGCCGGGCGTGAAGTCGAAGGCCGCCTCGCCCAGCGGCGACAGGCGCGCCAGGGTCTGGGTGTCGGTCCGCAGGTCGAGCTGGAACTGCTTGGTGCGGTAGGCCGTCTTGGCGATCGGCGGGAAGACCTTCTTTTCTTCCTTGGGCGGTTCTTGCGCGAAGGCCGTCATCGGGACGGGCAGGGCGGCGGAGGCGCCGGCGAGCAGCAGCAGGGCCAGGGAAAGGGAGCGTGCTTTGTTCATCGGGCGCCTCATCGCGTGACCGGAGCCGAGGTCGCCGCTGTGGTCAGCGGCGGCGGGGCTTCGTCGAGCAGATTACGGGTGAAGTAGTCGCGCAGCTTCTTGTGGAAGAAGGGCTGGCCGACGGCGTGGGTGGTGTTGGGCAGGATCACCAGGTCGACGTCGCGACCGGCCTTGATCAGGGCCTGGGCCAGGCGAAGGCTCTCGGTGACCGGCACGTTGTCGTCGATGTCGCCGTGGACCAGCAGCAGCTTGCCCTGCAGGTTGCCGGCGACCGACATGTTTGAGTTGCGCTCCCAGGTGGCCTCGTCGGCCAGGCCCATCGAGACCTCGGGCCACCAGGCCTTGTCCAGGCGCAGGTCGTGGTTGCCCGACGAGGCGACGGCGACCTTGAAGAACTCGGGCCGGCGCAGCACGAAGCGAGCGGCGTCGTAGCCGCCGGCCGAGCCGCCGTAGACGCCGACCCGGGTCGCGTCCATCTCGGGATGCTTGGCCGCCATCTGCTTGATCATGGCGATGTGGTCGTCGAGGCCGACCTCGCCGAGGTTCTGGTAGGCGGGCAGGCGGAAGGCCTGTCCCCGGCGCGAGGTGCCGCGGCCGTCGATCATCACCACGATCGCGCCGATCTGGGCGACGCTGTTGCCGCCGGCCAGGACGCTTTCGCTCCATTCGACCGGGACCTGGGTGGTGGTCGGGCCGGTATAGACGTTGTCGATCACCGGATAGCGCCGCTTGGGATCGTAGCCGGCCGGGCGGAAGATCATGCCGTAGAGCGGTGTCTTGCCATCGGCGGCCACGCCCTGGAAGGGCTCGGGCGGCGTGTAGCCGGCGGCGGCCAGGGCGCTGGCGTCGGCGCGGCCGAGCTCCAGCACGATCTTTCCGTCGGCGGCGTCGCGCAGCACGGTGCGGGTCGGCTGGGTCGGGCTCGACATGGCGTCGACGAACCAGCGGCCGTCCGGCGAGACGCGGGTGTCATGGTCCAGCGGCTCGGGCGTCAGCAGGCGCGGCGCGGCGCCGTCCAGGCCCGTGCGATAGAGGGCCCGGTCGTAAGGGTTACGGTCGGCCTCGCGACCGACGCCGGTCAGCACAAGGCTCTTGGCCGCCGGATCGATGTGCTCGATCGACAGGACTTCCCAATTACCGGTCGTCAGGGCCGCGCCGCCGTCGGAGGCGTCGGGCTTGACCAGATAGAGCTGGGCCCAGCCCGAGCGCTCGGAGATCACCAGTTCGCCGCCGAGCTCGGGCTGCGGCTGGATCTGGGTGGAGGTCACGGTGACGATCGGCTTGACGGCCTCGCGCGCCACCACGGTCGCAGCCCCGGTCTTGGGATCGGCCGAATAGACGACGAGCTGGCCATAGCCGCGCTCGGTCCACTGCACACGGACGTGGTCGCCGATCCATCCCAGGTCGGGATCGGCCGGATAGAGCAGCGACTCGCTGGGGATCTGCAGCGCGACCTGCTTGGCCTTGCCGTCCTTGAAGGCCTGATCGATGTCGATCACCAGGCGCGTGGCCTGCGGCAGCACTTTCGCGCCTGCCAGCGGATAGACGTAGGCGAAGCTGCGCGGATAGAGGCCGCCGGGGTTCTGCTGGGTGATGGAGAGGCGTTCAACGCCCCGGGTGTCGAGCCGCCAGGTCAGGATCTTGGAGCCGTCGGGCGACCAGCGCACCGACACCGGCATGTCCGGCTCTTCGCGGCCGGCCTTCAGGATGTCGGCCAGTTGCGGGATGCCGCGGCCGTAGGGCTGTTCGCGCACGCCGTCGGTGGTCAGGGCGATCTCGCGGCCAGTCTTCAGTTCGCGGGCGAAGAGGTTGAAGTCGCGGGCGATGATCTCGAAGCGGCCGTCAGGCGACAGGGCCGGGTTCCATTCGGCTTCGTGCGCTTCGGCCAGCTCGCCCTTGGCCGAGAGAGTCCAGCGCTTGCCCTGAGCGTCGAAGGAGAGCGCGCCGCCGGCGGTGTCGTAGGCCAGGCGGGCGAGCCACAGGCCGTCGGCCGCAACGGGCTTGCCTAGCGCAGCCGACAGCTTGCCGGCCAGGGCGCGGTCGTCGGTCAGGACGCGGTCCTGCTTGGTGGCCAGATCGACAAAGCGGACCAACTGCTCGCCAGCCTTGCCCTTCAGATAGAGGAGGCCCTTGCCGTCGTCGGTGAAGGCCGGCTGCAGGTCGGCGTCGACGATCAGCTTGGCCAGGTTCTGGCGCAGGAAGGCGTCGGCCTTGCGGTAACGTTCGGCGATCGGCGGCTGGGGGGAGGGGGCTGTCGCGGTCGAAGCGGACTTGGTCGTTGTCGCGGCGACGGAAATCACCGGCGTGGACAGGGCCAAGACGGCGCCTGCCGTCATCCACAAGGTCGCTCGTCGCGACATGCGCGTCTTCGTCCGCAAGGCTCACCCCCGTTTCACTTCGTTGCAGAAACGACGGGGCGTGATGCGTCGTCAAGAAGATTATACGATATATGATCAGACTTTTTACCGACTGCATGCTTGAAGATGGGCGGCGACGCGGCGGTTGACGTCCCGTGCTCGCTCCCCGCAAGCGTCTGTATAAGTCGGAGCCCTGGCGTCCATTCGACCTGGCTGAGACGAGCCGGCCAAGCCCCTGACTCGCCTGCACGAATAGAGGTCGCGGCCTGCTCGGTCGATGGGCTCCGCCATGAAGGTCGGGCGCGTTTCGGCGCCGCTTCCCATGTCCCTGCAAATCAGGTGATTGACCTTCGAAAATATGTCTGACTTATTTCGTATACCGTATTAAGTTTGGGGTGCCTTGATGTCCGCCAGTCGCCGGGATTTGCTGCTCGCCACCGCCGCCGTTATGGCGTCCGCCCAGCCGATCCGCGCCTTCGCCGCCGGCAGGGGGCCTTCCGTTCCGACCAAGGCCGCGCCGCTGCCGCTTTCCGACGTGCGGCTGCTGCCGTCCGACTTCGCGACCGCGGTCGAGGTCAACCACGCCTATCTGCTGCGCCTCAGCCCCGACCGGCTGCTGCACAACTTCATGATCTTCGCCGGCCTGCCCGCCAAGGGGGAAATCTACGGCGGCTGGGAATCCGACACCATCGCCGGCCACACCCTGGGCCACTACATGAGCGCCCTGGTGCTGACCTGGCAGCAGACCGGCGACGCCGAGTGCCGCCGCCGCGCCGACTACATCGTCTCTGAACTGGCCCGCGCCCAGGCCAAGCGCGGCACCGGCTACGTCGGCGCCCTGCAGCGCAAGCGCAAGGACGGCACGGTCGTCGACGGTGAGGAGATCTTCGGCGAGGTGATGAAGGGCGACATCCGCTCGGGCGGCTTCGACCTCAACGGCTCCTGGTCGCCGCTCTACACGGTGCACAAGCTGTTCGCCGGCCTGCTCGACATCCACGCCGCCTGGGGCAACGCCCAGGCCCTGGAGGTCGTGACCGGGCTGGGCGCCTATTTCGAGAAGGTGTTCGCCGCCCTCGACGACGCCCAGATGCAGACCCTGCTGGGCTGCGAATACGGCGGCCTGAACGAGAGCTACGCCGAGCTCTACGCCCGCACCAAGGACGCGCGCTGGCTGGTCGTGGCCGAGCGCATCTATGACCGCAAGGTCCTGGATCCGCTGGCCGCGCAAGAGGACAAGCTGGCCAACTTCCACGCCAACACCCAGGTGCCCAAGCTGATCGGCCTGGGCCGCCTCTACGAACTGACCGGCAAGGAGAAGGACGCCACCGCCGCGCGGTTTTTCTGGCAGACCGTGACCCAGCACCACAGCTACGTCATCGGCGGCAACGCCGACCGCGAGTACTTCTCGTCGCCCGACAGCATCGCCGACCACATCACCGAGCAGACCTGCGAGCACTGCAACACCTACAACATGCTCAAGCTGACCCGGCAGCTCTACAGCTGGAAGCCGGACGGCTCGCTGTTCGACTACTACGAGCGCGCGCACCTCAACCACGTGATGGCGGCGCAGAATCCCAAGACCGGCGGCTTCACCTACATGACGCCGCTGATGACCGGTTCGACGCGGGGCTTTTCGACCACCGACGACGACGCCTTCTGGTGCTGCGTCGGCAGCGGCATGGAGAGCCACGCCAAGCACGGCGAGTCGATCTTCTGGGAAGGCGAGGGGACCCTGCTGGTCAACCTCTACATCCCGGCCGACGCCCAGTGGAAAGCGCGCGGCGCGGCCCTCAAGCTCGAAACCCTCTATCCGTTCGAACCGGAAAGCCGCCTGACCCTGAGCAAGCTGGCCAAGCCCGGCCGCTTCACCATCGCTCTGCGCGTGCCGGGCTGGGCGAACGGCAAGGCCGTGGTCAGCGTCAACGACGAGGCGGTGACGCCCGTGCTGTCGGGCGGCTACGCCCTGGTCGAGCGCAAGTGGAAGGCCGGCGACGTGGTCTCGATCGCCCTGCCGCTCGACCTGCGGCTGGAAGCGGCGCCCGGCGATCCCAACACCATCGCCTTCCTGCGCGGCCCCATGGTGCTGGCCGCCGACCTCGGTCCGGGCGAAGCCGAATGGAACAGCGCCGATCCGGCCATGGTCGGGGCCGACCTGCTGGCCGGCTTCAAGCCGGTCGAGGTCAAGAAGGCGCTCTATGCCGTCGACGGCGTGTCGCGGCCGGGCGCCCTGAGCTTCGCGCCGTTCTACAGCCAGTACGAGCGCCGCAGCGCCGTCTACTTCAAGCGCTTCACCGAGGCCTCGTGGAAGACGGAAGAAGCCGCCTTCCTGGCCGACCAGGCCAAGGCCCGCGACATCGCCGCTCGCTCGGTCGACGTCATGCACCTGGGCGAAATGCAGCCCGAGCGCGACCACAACCTCACTTCCGACATCTCCTATCCGGTCAGCTATCGCGGCCGTAACGGCCGTGACGCCCGCTCCGGCGGCTTCTTCGAGTTCGACATGAAGGTGCGGGCCGGGGCGCTGATCTTGCAGGCGACCTATTGGGGCGGCGAGCGCGCGCGGACCTTCGACATCCTGGTCGACGGGACCAAGGTGGCGACCCAGGTCCTCGACAACGACCGTCCGGGCAAGTTCTTCGACGTCGAGTACCCGCTGGCCGAGGCCCTGACCAAGGGCAAGACCAGCGTCAAGGTGCGCTTCGTGCCGAAGGAACGGTCGAGCGCCGGGCCGGTGTTCGGCGTGCGGGTGTTCAGCGCCAAGGCTGGAGCCACGGCATGAACCGTCGCGGTTTGATGTTCTCCGGCGCGGCCGTTCTGGGCCTCGCCGCCGCGCCGGCCTGGGCGGTTCCCGCCGCCGGTTCGGCCGACAAGCAGTTCGAGGCGATCTACACCGCCGAGTACGACTGGCGGGTCAGCCAGGCCGCGCCGGACGAGGACAATCCCAACGCCCCCAAGCGGCTGCCCGATGTCGGTCCGGCCGTGCAGGCCGCGCGCCTGAAACGCTGGACCGAGGTGTCAAGCCAGCTGGCCGCCCTGCCGGTCGCCCAGCTGTCGGTCGAGAACAAGATCAACTTCGCCGTCTACAAGGGCCAGATCGACGCCCTGCTGGCCGAGCAGAAGTATCGCGAATACGAGAAGCCGCTCAGCGCCGACACCAGCTTCTGGGGCGACGTGGCCGAGTGGTCGCGCGGGTCGTTCCGCACCGAGGAGGACTACCGCAACTACGTGGCCATGCTGCGCGAGATCCCGCGCTACTACGGCCAGCAGATCATCAACATGCGCAGCGGCGTGAAGCGCGGCTTCACGGCGGCCAAGATCACCCTGCAAGGCCGCGACGCCGGCGTGGTGCTGGCCGCCGAGGCCAAGACCCCGCAGGACTCGCCGTTCTACGCGCCGTTCAAGACCATGCCGTCGGTGATCCCCGCCGCGGTCCAGGCCGAACTGCGCAGCCAAGCGGCCGAGGCGATCACCAAGGACGTGACGCCGGCCCACGCCAGCCTGCTGGCCTTCCTGCGCAACGAATACATCCCCGGCGCGCGGACCTCGCTGGCGGCCTACGACCTGCCGGACGGCAAGGCCTACTACCAGTCCAAGATCGTCGAGTTCACCACCACCGACCACACGCCCGACGAGATCCACGCCATCGGTCTTGCGGAAGTGGCCAAGATCCGTGGCCGGATGCAGGACGTGATCAAGGAGGTCGGCTTCCAGGGCGACCTGCCGGCCTTCCTGACCTATCTGCGCACCGATCCGAAGTTCTACGCCAAGACCCCGCAGGAGCTCCTCAATCGGGCGGCCTGGATCGCCAAGACCTTCGACGGCAAGGCCAGCCAGTGGTTCGGCCGCCTGCCGCGCAGCCGCTTCGCCATCAAGCCGGTGCCCGACGAGATCGCGCCGTTCTATACCGGCGGTCGCGGCGGGCCGGGCATCTACCTGGTCAACACCTACGACCTGCCGTCGCGCCCGCTCTATTCGCAGGTCGCCCTGACCCTGCACGAGAGCGCTCCGGGCCACGCCTTCCAGATGCCGCTGGCGGCCGAGAACAAGAACCTGCCGGCCTTCCGCCGCGACACCTACCTGTCGGTCTACGGCGAAGGTTGGGCGCTCTATTGCGAGGCGCTGGGCGAGGACATGGGCATGTACGAGACGCCCTATGACCGCTTCGGCATGCTCAGCTACCAGATGTGGCGGGCCGCGCGGCTGGTCGTCGACACCGGGCTCCACGCCAAGGGCTGGACCCGCGAGCAGGCCCAGAAGTACCTGCACGACAACACCGCCATGGGCGACCACGAGATCGGCACCGAGGTCGATCGCTACATCGCCTGGCCGGGCCAGGCGCTGTCCTACTACATGGGCATGCTGGCCTTCGTGGAGGGCCGCGCCCGCGCCGAGAAGGCTCTGGGTCCGAAGTTCAATATCCGCGCCTTCCATGACGCCGTGCTCGAGATCGGCTCGGCGCCGATCCCGGTGATCCAGGCCCGCATCGACCAACTGATCGCCGATGGCGGCAAGGGGCCCTATCCCGATGAGGAATGAGTTGAAGCGCGCCCTGGTCGCGGGCGCGGCCCTGCTGCTGTCGCCGGTCGCCGCCTGCGCGGCCGGCCCGGAGAAGGTGCACGCTCCGGGCAACCCGATCCTGGCCGACGGCCGCTACTACTCGACCGATCCCGCCCCGGTGGTCGACGGCGACACGCTGTGGATCCTGGCCGGCCGCGACGAGGCGGCGCCGGACGTCAACGACTTCATCATGAACGAGTGGCAGCTGCTGGCCACCAAGGACCCGGCGTCCGGCGACTGGCTGCACTATCCGGCCATCGCCAAGCCGCAGGCCGTGTTCAAATGGGCCGAGGAAGGCCGCGCCTATGCCGGCCAGATCGTGAAGGGCAGGGACGGCAAGTTCTATCTCTACGCGCCCGTGCTGCAGGCCGGCGGTAACGCCAGGGATCGCTTCGCCATCGGCGTCGCCGTCTCCGACAGCATGACGGGACCGTGGATCGACGCCCATCCGTCCGGCCCGATTATCTCGCAGACCACCCCGGTCGCCAACGACATCCAGAACATCGACCCCACCGTGCTGATCGACGACGATGGCCGGGTCTACATCTACTGGGGCACCTTTGGGCAGCTGCGTGGCATGGAGCTGGCCGCCGACATGATCACGCCCAAGGGACCCGAGGTGAAGGTCGAGGGGCTCACCGGCTTCTTCGAGGCCCCGTGGTTGATGAAGCGCAAGGGCGTCTACTACATGCTCTACGCCGGCAATCGCGCGGGTCCGAAGTCGGACTGCACGCCGGCCGTCTATCACGCCTGCATCGCCTACGGCACGGCGACCTCGCCGCTGGGGCCGTGGACCTATCGCGGCGTGATGCTGGGCCCGGTGTCGTCGACGACCTCGCACTCGGGCGCGGTGGAGTTCAAGGGTCGCTGGTACATGGCCTACCACACCGCCGACGCGGCGGGCGGCGGTCACTTCCGGCGCAGCGTCGCCATCGATCCGATCGAGTGGGACGACAGCGTCAGCCCGCCGGCCATCCGCAAGCTGATCCCGACCCGCCGTCCGCAAGCTCCGCCGGTCCCGACCCGCAACATCGCCGGCCAGGCGACCGCGGCGGCATCCAACGAGCCGATCCCGGTCCAATACTGGATCAAGGCGCTGAACGACGGGATCACCAAGGCCTCGCCCCTGCCGCCCGACACCTGGGGCACCTGGTCGCCCAACAATCCGCCGCGCCAGTGGGTCGAGTACCGCTTCGACGCGCCGGTGACCGTTGACGGCGCCCGCATCTGGTTCTGGGGCGACCAGCCGGCCGGTTCGGGCATCGGCGTCGCCCCGCCCAAGGCCTGGCGCATGGAGTACTGGGACGGCGGCTGGAAGCCGGTCGCGGCTCCCAAGGGCTTCGGCGCGGACGTCGGCGCCTTCCAGGACGCCAGCTTCGCGCCCGTGACGACCCGCTGCCTGCGGGCGGTCTTCGACGCCTCTTCGGCCGGCGGGACCTACGCCGCCGTCGCCGTCCAGGAGTGGGAGGTGCTGGCGCCCCAGACAGCGTCTCCCAAGTCCGGCTCGGGCCATGCGCCGCCCTGCGAGGCCGCGCGCTGAGCCGACTATGGACGACCCGCGCGCCGGGCCGGGCGCGCGGGTCGTCTTGACCGATTTATCGAGGCCCTGGCGTCGCGCCGGGCGTGAGCTTTGCTGCGCCTGCTCGCAGCCTGATCCAGAACCCTATTCAGACTAAGGAGATCGCATGCGTCGCCTGCTAACCCCGCTCGCCCTGGGGCTCGTCGCCTCGCACGCCGCCATGGCCGCGCCCGCCGCCCAGCCGGGGCTGGCCGGCGTCTGGACCTTCGACGACGCGCCGTCCTATCCGGGCGTCACCCTGATGAAGATCGAGCAGAAGGCCGGCAAGCCGACCGGGACCGTGACGACCGCCTGGTACGGCTCGATGGACATGCAGAACCTCGTCGTGAAGGACGGGGTGGCGACCTTCGAGCTGCGCAATCTCAACGACAAGGACAAGCCCACCCGCCAGTGGACCGCGACCCTGAAGGCCGCCGGGGTCTCCCTGGCCGGCGACATCTGGTACGCCCATGTCGAGCAGGACGGCCGCCGGGGCACGGCCGCCGACGCCAAGGCCCGCGCCTTCACCACCACCAGCCTGCCGCCGATGGGCGAACTGGCCGCCGATGGCCTGGCCGCCAAGCCGCCGATGGGCTGGAGCAGCTGGAACAAGTTCGGCGCGGCGATCGACGACAAGACGGTCCGCGCCATGGCCGACGCCATGGTCGCCTTCGGCCTGCGCGACGCCGGCTATGTCTATGTCAATATCGATGACGGCTGGCAGGGCGAGCGCGGCGCCGACGGCGTGCTGCGGCCCAACGACAAGTTCCCGGACATGAAGGCCCTGGCCGACTACGTCCATTCGAAGGGGCTGAAGCTGGGCATCTACAGTTCGCCCGGGCCCAAGACCTGCGCGGGCTACGCCGGCAGCTACGGCCACGTGGCCCAGGACGCCAAGACCTTCGCCGAGTGGGGCGTCGACTACCTGAAGTACGACCTGTGTTCGGGCGAGTGGTTCTATGCCGACGCCGACACCGTCAAGCGCACCTATTACGAGATGGGCGCGGCGCTGCGGGCCACCGGCCGGCCGATGATCTATTCGCTGTGCCAGTACGGCCGCTTCGACGTCGGCGCCTGGGGCCGCCAGGTCGGCGGTCACCTGTGGCGCACCACCGGCGACATCACCGACGATTATCCGACCATGGCCAAGATCGGCTTCGACAAGAACGGCAAGCCCGAGTTCGCCGGCCCCGGCGGCTGGAACGATCCGGACATGCTGGAGGTCGGCAACGGCGGCATGACCAAGGACGAGTATCTGACCCACATGAGCCTGTGGGCCATGTCGGCGGCGCCGCTGATGATGGGCCACGACCTGCGCGAGACCGGCGCCGAGGTGCTGAAGATCCTCGAGAACCGCGAAGTGATCGCCATCGACCAGGACGCCCGCGGCGTGCAGGGCAAGGCCGTGCGCAAGGACGGAACGTCCGAGGTCTGGAGCAAGCCGCTGGCCGACGGCCAGGTGGCCGTGGCGCTGTTCAACCGTGGCGACAAGCCGGCGCGGATCGAGCTGAAGGCGGCCGACGCCGGCGTCGCCGGCTTGACGGTCGTGCGCGACCTCTGGCGCGGCGTCGACCTGCCGGCCGGCGAGCAGGCCTTCGATGTGCCGGCGCGCGGCGTGGTGATGGTGAAGGTGAAAGGGAGCTGAGGCTTCCTTTCAGGCCGTAAAGGCGAGGGGCGCGGGCCATTCGGTCCGCGCCCCTTTTTCATGGGTGACGATCTAAAGCCCCGGGGGGCTTGTGTCACGACGCGCCGTGATAACCGGCCCGGCTCCGCGAAGCGGACAAGAAGAAGGGGAGGGGCGATGATCGCCTCCTCCCCTGGGAGCGGCTGGGGGACTAGAGCCGCTCGTTGACGGCGTCCGGTTGGGGCCGGACGCCGGTTGGTGTTGGTCAGTAGCGGAAGCGGGCGCTGACCTGCAGGGTGCGGGCCTGCACGCGGACGCCCAGGGGCAGCATGCGGTCCTGGCCCCAATAGACGTTGTTGTTTTCCTTCAGCAGGTTGGTGCCCTCGAAGCTCAGAGTCAGCTGCTTGACCGGGGTCCAGTTGACGGCCGCGTCCAGACGCGAGGTCGCGTCGTTGTACGGCGAGTATTCGGGGTTGTCCTGGTAGACGAAGATCTTGTAGCGGGCGCGGTAGTTGTAGGCCACGCGGGCGCTGAACTGCGGCGTGTCGTAGTAGAGCGCCAGGTTGTAGGTGTATTTCGAGGTGCTGTCGGCGTCGAAGACGCCCGGGATCAACCGTTGATCACCCTCGAACGGATAGTTGATGTTGTACTTCGCCATGTAGGTGAAGTTGGCGCTGGCCCCGAAGTTGCGCAGCTTGCCGGGCAGGAAGTCGAAGAAGGCGGACGTGTTGAACTCGTAACCCTGGAACTCGCCCGGGCCGGCGTTGCGGTTCTTGTAGACGGTGTACTCGGCGCCGTTCACGGTTTCCGTGCTGCCGCTGTAGTAGATGTAGCCGTCGGGCTTCTTGAGGAACGCGCCCAGAGAGACGATGCCGCCGCGGCCGAAATAGTACTCCAACGAGGCGTCGTAGTTCTCGGAACGGTTCGGCTTCAGGTCCGGATTGCCCGAATAGATGACCATGTTGTTGGCCTGGATCGTCTGCCAGGACGACATGTCCAGGAAGCTCGGCCGCTGGATGTTGTAGGTGTAGGCCATCCGCAGCTGGATCTTCGGCGTGAAGTGGATCACCGCGTTCAGGCTGGGCAGCACGTCGACATAGTCGCCGCCGCCTTCGGTCGGGGTGTCGACCCGGTTCCAGTTCTGGTCGAGGCTGATCTTGGTGCTGACGTTCTCGCCTTCGGTCTTGACGATCCGGACGCCGGCCACGCCGTCGATCGGGAAGCGGCTCTTCACGGCGTAGTTCAGGTTGACGTAGCCCGCCAGGCTCTTCTCGTCCTCGACATAGCTCTGGCCCACGTCATTGGACGGCTTCACGGTCGTCCAGCCGGCGACCGTGCGCAGGGCCGCCGTATTTGCCATCAGGTCGGGACCGGACAGGTGGTACCAGGTCGGGGAGAAGCCGCCGACGGCGAGCTTGCTGGTCGCAACGCCGATGCCCGGCGCGAAGCCGGTCAGGCTGGTGGTCGGGAAGGCGTCGCGATAGCCGTAGTCGCGGGTCAGGTGGCGATCGGTATAGCGCGTCCCGAAGCCGATGCTGCGGAAGAACTTGTCGTCGCTCAGGCGATAGGTCCCGTCGGCCTTCAGCACGAACTCGCGGCTCTTGGCGTAGGTCTGCTCGTCGTGGACCTGGAAGATCTGGTAGTTGCCGACCTGGTTCAGATCGGTGCCGGTGAAGGTGATGAAGGGGCCGCGGCCCGGAACGTTGCTGGAATTGAAGTCGACATTGACCGAGCTGATCGGATTGCCCGAGGCGTCCAGCAGGTGCGCCAGGGTCAGGATGCCGTAGTAGTTCGTCGAGCTCCAATTGTACTGTGCGGCGCCGTCGATCTGCAGGCGATCACCGCGCCAGTGGACCTCGGCGTTGGTGGTGTAGTTGTCGGAGTCGACTTCCTCGTAATAGGACTGGGCGCTGGCGTCGACGCCGGCCGCGCGGGTGAGCGTCAGCGACTCGACCGTCTTGCCGTCGTCGCCCAGCACCACGTTCGAGACGCTGCTGTTCGGGTCGCGGGTGGTGACGTGCAGGCGGTCGCGCGCGCGCTTTTCCTCGCTGCCGAAATAGGAGCCCTCGAGGACGAAATCGAGGTGTTCGTCATAGCGCCACTGGCCGACCACGTTGATCGACGGGCGGGTGATCTTGCCCTGTTCGACGCCGTAGTTCACCGCGTAGGGGGCGATGATGTTCTGCTGGCTCGCCGGCAGGGACGCCCGCGAGATGGTGTTCTCGAAGAATTCGTCGGGCGACTCGCTCTCGACGAAGTCTTCCTCGTAGTTGTTGCGGGTGTAGGAGCCGTTGATCAGGAAGCCCATCTCGCCGATGGCGGTGTCGAAGCGGTTGCCGACCAGCAGGCTGGCGTAGGGGCTCTTGGTGTCGCCGGTGCTGCCGTAGACGTTCTTGATGCTGCCGGCGATCGTGTAGCCGTTGCGCAGATCCAGCGGCCGGCGCAGTTCGACGTTCACGGTGCCGGCGATGCCGCCTTCCACCTGGTCCGCCGTGCGGGTCTTGTAGACCTGGACCGACTTCAGCAGTTCGGCCGGGATGTCGGCCAGGTTGGTCGAGCGGGCTTCGCCGACGCTGTTGCTGTTGCCGTTGATGGTGGTCGAGATGCCCGACATGCCACGGATGGTGACGTTCGAGCCTTCGCCGTGGACGCGCTCGATCTGCACGCCGGTGATGCGCGACAGGGCCTCGGGCACGTTGTTGTCGGGCAGCTTGCCGACGTCTTCGGACTCGATCGACTCCACGATCTGAGCGGATTTGCGCTTGCGCTCCGCAGCCGCGTTCAGGCTTCCGCGGATGCCCTTGACGATAACCGTGTCGACGACATTGGCGTCGTCCGCGGCTTTCTTGTCTGACTTTTCAGAAGCGCTTGCGGCGTCCGTCTTGACGTCCTGCGCTAGCGCTTGATTTCCAACCATAATTGCCGCCGCGCTCGTAGCGACCAGCAACCAATTCTTCCCTCGGACCTGCATTTGTCCTCTCCCCTGACAAATTCGTGACAGGGAGGAACGCATATAACTCAGACAAGGTCAAAATAAATTATACGATATATCCGGACGGAATTGATCGGCCTGAATGGCGCGCATCCGGAGTCCTGGGATGCGGCGTGGGGCGCCTTGTTGCGGGGCTGAAGCGTCTCGCGGCATGAACGGCCGACAAGGGCCGAGCGCCGCGCAACACGAGCGTCGGGAACGACGTTTCAGGGTGCAAAAGGCGTTTCGGCCGCGGGCGGAAAATCAGCCGCGCTGAGGGCGTCCGCTGAGGTCGGCGCCGGCGTCCGGGGCGAAGCGGCGGTTCCAGATCGTCGCCGAGGCCGAGATCGCCGTGACGATCAGGAAGGCCAGGGTGAAGTCCGCCAGCCGCGGCGAGGCGTGGTCGCCGGCCAGCATGCCGACGTGCAGGGCCAGGGCGCCGGCGCAGACGCCCAGCGACAGCATCAGCTGCTGGAAGGTGGCGTAGAAGCTGGTCGCCGCGCTCATCCGCTCGGGCGGGATCTCGTCATAGGCGATGGTGTTGTAGGCGGTGAACTGGAACGACAT
Organism: Caulobacter sp. GW821-FHT10C03; assembly: GCF_059415485.1. Classification (NCBI taxonomy): domain Bacteria; kingdom Pseudomonadati; phylum Pseudomonadota; class Alphaproteobacteria; order Caulobacterales; family Caulobacteraceae; genus Caulobacter; species Caulobacter sp. GW821-FHT10C03. The sequence goes on from NZ_JBWKNI010000008.1 coordinate 157,049, forward strand.
GCAGAAGCCGCTGACCATCAGGGTCAGGAAGATCAGCCAGATCGGCCATTCGGGGCGGAAGAGACCGCAGACCGCGTAGCCGGCGCTGGCCGCCAGGCCGCCGACGATCATGCTGTTGCGAAAGCCGAAGCGGCGCAGGATGCGCGGCGCCAGGCTCTTCATCGCCAGCGAGCCGATGGCTCCGGCGATGGTGATCGAGCCGCTGGCCGCGGCGGTCATGCCAAAGCCCAGCTGCAGCATCAGCGGCAGCAGGAACGGCTGGGCGCCCTGGGTGATGCGGGTCAGCGAGCCGCCGATCACCGACAGCCGGAACGACGGCACGGCCATCAGCGACAGATCGAGGATCGGGTCGGCGCGCCGGTGGGCGTGACGCAGATAGAGTCCGCCCGCGACCAGGCCGACGGCGATCAGGGCCAGGGCCTGGGGCAACTCTCCGCTGCGGCTGGTCATCTCGAAACCGAACAGCAGGCAGCCGAGCGAGGCGCCCGACAGCAGGAAGCCGACCGGATCGGCCCGCACCGGCGTCTCGCCGCGCACCTCGTCGATGAACAGGGTGACCAGCACGATGCCCAGCACGCCGATCGGGATGTTCAGGTAGAAGATCCAGCGCCAGTCCAGATAGGTGACGATGAAGCCGCCGATCGGCGGGCCCAGGATCGGGCCGATCAGGGCCGGGATGATCAGCCACGACATCGCCGAGACCATGTCCTGCTTGGCCACGGACCGCAGCAGCACCAGCCGGCCGATCGGGATCATCATCGCGCCGCCGATCCCCTGCAGGAAGCGGGCGAGGATCAGCAGCGGCAGGCTGGTCGCCTGGCCGCACAGCACCGAGCCGCCGACGAAGACGGCTATGGCCAGGCGGAACACGGTCTTGGAGCCGAAGCGGTCGGCCAGGCGTCCGCTGGCCGGAATGAAGATCGCCAGCGCCAGGAGATAGGCGGTGAGGGCGGAGCTCAGGCTGGGGGCGGGCACGCCGAAGTCGCGGGCCATGGTCGGCAGGGCGGTGGCCAGCACCGTGGCGTCCATCTGCTCCATGAAGAGCGCGCAGGCGATGATGACGGCGACGAGGCGGTAGGGCGGCCGCTTGCGGTCGTCGATCGCCGGCGCGTCGGGAGCCCGGGTGACGCCGTCGGCGGCCGGAAGGATGCCGTCGCGGACCTCGGAATTGATCGACGCCAGGCCTCGCCGCCTCAGCCTGGTCACGCACGGGCCTCGTGTTCGGAGGTCGCGACAGGGGGCGAGGGGCGGCGATAACGTAGGGTCACGGAGCGGTTTAGACGCCCTGCGAGGCGTCGGCGCAACCCCTTTGGGTCGTCGGTCAGGCCGGGATCGAGCGCTTCAGCCGGGCGGCGGCGAACACCAGGCAGGCGCCGCCGGCCACCGCGCTGAGCTGCATCAGCGAGATCGACGAGGCCAGGCCGTCGGCCGCGCCGCGGGCGACGAACAGGTCGCTGAGCCAGCCGGTCAGGAACGGGCCCACGCCCATGCCGATGACGTTGAGCACGAACAGCATGCTGGCCATGCCGACGGCGCGCAGGCGCGGCGGCAGCAGCATCTGGCCGGCGGCGAACAGCGGGGCCGAGAAGGCCGAACCGGCCAGTTCGGCGATGAAGTAGCAGAGGTAGGCGGTCGGGCCGCTGGTCTGGAAGAACAGCAGGATCGCCGGGCCCATGACGCCGATGCCGATCATCGGCAGCCACAGGTACCAGCGGGCGTCGCGGCCGCCCAGACGGTCGGCGGCGAAGCCGAAGATCAGGGTGCCGACGAAGCCGGTGACGCCCTGCAGCAGCCCGCTCAGCGAGCCGACCTCGGTCGAACTCATGTGCTGCACGCGGATCATGTAGGTCGGCACCCAGTTCTCGAAGGCGCTGGCCGAGGCCGAGATCAAGGCGAAACCCAGGGCGATCGGCAGGAAACAGGGGTGGCTGACGATGTGGCCGGCCGCTTCCTTCAGCGAGTACTGGCGGGTGTTCTCCTCGGTGGCGGCGTCGAAGGTTCCGCGCGGCGGCTCGCGCACGATCAGGAAGAACAGTGCGGCGACGATCATCCCCGGGAAGCCGACGATCAGAAAGGCGCTGCGCCAGCCGAAATGGTCCTCCAGCACGCCGCCGAAGGTCAGGCCCGCCCACATGCCGATCGAGATGCCCAGGCTGTAGACGGCGATCGCCGCCCCGCGCCGGGCCTGCGGGAAGTAGTCGGAAATCAGCGAATAGGCCGCCGGCGAGCATCCCGCCGATGACACCGCGATGCCGAACCGCGCTAGCGCCAGGCCCATGAAGTTGCCCACGAAGCCGCTGATGACGGTCAGGGTGCTCCAGGTCCCGATGGCGGCGGCGATGATCGCCCGGCGCGAGCCCTTGTCGGCCAGGCGCGCGATCGGAAAGCCCGCCAGCGAATAGAGCAGGGACGAGCCGAAGCCGGTCAGCAGGCCGATCTCGGTGTTGGAGACCTTCAGGTCGCGGCTGATCGGATCGACCAGGATGATCAGCAGGAAACGGTCGATCCAGCTGAAGGTGTAGACCAGGGTCAGCATGGCCAGGACGATCCAGGCCCGGCTCGACACCTTCGAAGGGGCCGGTGCGGGCGTTGTGTCGGCGATAGCGGCGTCGGCCATGTTGGTTCCGTGGGAGACTCTGACCCCTCCGACGAACCACGGCGCGTGTCGTGGGTAGATGTCGTTCTTAGCAACCATGCTTGGCGGGCCGCGTAACGAACCGCTGGCCCGCTTGGGAAGCGTCGCCGTTCACTTCCAAATTCGCGCAACCATCATTGTGCAACGCGACATTCTCGCTGGCGGGCTCCTGCCAAATCCTCGCATGGAGACCGGCTTGAGCGAGACGCGGGCGGCCTTTCCGGGAGGAGGAAAGCGCCAGGAACCCGCGTCCGCAGCACCCTCGATCAAGAGGCCAGGCCCGTCCGAAGGCTTTCAAGCTCAAGGGGATAATCGTGATGTATTCGGATTTCGTGACGGCTCGCCGACGCAAGCGCGGCCTGAAGGCGACGCTGATGGTCGCCGGGATGCTGGCGGCCGTGTCGCCGACCCTGGCCTGGGCGCAGACCGCGATGGCGCCGGCCGATGACAACGTCGTGCCCGAACTGGTCGTCACCGCCCAGAAGCGTTCGGAGAACGTGCGCGACGTGCCGCTGAGCATCAGCGTCCTGACCGGCGACCAGCTGGCCAAGCAGCACGTGGCCAACTATGCCGATCTCGCCCGCAGCACCCCGGGCCTATCGTTCAGCAACACCGGCAACAGCGGCCTGTCGCGCATCAGCCTGCGCGGGATCAGCTCGTCCCAGGGCTCGGCGACGGTCGGCGTCTATCTGAACGACGTGTCGCTGACGATCCCGAACCAGTTCTTCACCGGCGTGACCCTGCCGCGCCTGTTCGACCTCGACCACGTCGAAGTGCTGCGTGGCCCGCAGGGCACGCTCTACGGCGACAGCTCGCTGGGCGGCACCCTGCGCTTCATCACCAAGACGCCGAAGCTGGGCGGCTATGAGAGCAGCGCCGAGGGCGAGGTCTCGCACACCGACGAAGGCGGCGTGAACTACCTGTTCGGCGGCATGATCAATGCTCCGGTCGGCGAGAACGCCGCCTTCCGCCTTGCCGTGCAGCGCGAGTACCAGAGCGGCTTCGTCGACCACGTCAATTCGGCCGGCGTCGTCGACAACAAGAACGTCGACGCCGAGCGCACCACGGCCCTGCGCGCCAGCTTCCTGTGGGAGCCGACCGACGACCTGAAGGTCAGCTCGACGGTGCAGTGGCAGCAGACCGACGCCGACGACACCGGCATCACCAAGCTGTCGCTGGGCAAGTTCCAGGAGAACCGGCCGGTGCGCGAGCCCAGCCAGGACACCCTGTTCGCGCCGAGCGTGACCGTGGAGAAGCGCTTCGGCGATCTGACCTTCACCTCGATCAGCGGCTACGCCTATCGCAGCTTCGACCGTCAGTTCGACGGCTCGATCTATGACAGCGAATACGTCGCCAGCGTGCTCGACGACAGCTATGGCGACACCTACGAGACCATCGCGGCCCTGCCGGGGATTATGCGCAACAAGGACGCCGTGGCGACCTATAGCCAGGAGTTCCGCCTGGCCTCGCCGTCGCTGGCCGAAAGCGGCAAGCGCTACGAGTGGCAGGTCGGCGCCTATTTCGCCAAGCAGAAGATCACCAGCCTCGACCACGAATACGTGCTGGGCCTCGACGCCGCCGTCGCCTCCGAACTGGGAACCACGACGCAGGCCGCACTGGGCTACGCCACGCCGGGCGGCCTGATCGGCTACTTCAACTCGGTGCGCCGCAACAACCAGATGGCCGTCTTCGCCGAGGGCTCGTTCAAGGTCACCGACAAGCTCAAGGCCACCGTGGGCCTGCGCCAGGTCAAGGCTTCGAGCCAGTATGCGCTGGAAGAGGGCGGTTGGTTGGCCGACGGCGCGCCGGCCCATGACGACGCCTCCACCCGCTCGGCGCCGCTGACGCCAAAGTTCGCGGTGACCTACGAGGCGTCCAAGTCGGTGTCGCTGTACGCCAACGCCGCCAAGGGCTTCCGCCTGGGCGGCCAGAACAACGCCCTGACCTCGTTCTGCGCGGCCGACGTGCGCAGCCTGGGTCTCTCCGACGCCAAGAGCTATCGCCCCGACAGCCTGTGGAGCTACGAGGGCGGCGCCAAGACCCGCCTGTTCGACGGCCGCGTGACCTTCAACGCCTCGGCCTTCTACATCGACTGGAAGAACGTCCAGCAGTCGGTGCGCCTGTCGACCTGCGGCTCGGTGATCACCGGCAACGCCGGCGACGCCCGCAGCCAGGGCGGCGAGTTCGAACTGCGCGCGGCTCTGACCGACAACCTGACCCTCAATCTGTCGGGCGCGGTCACCGACGCCAAGATCACGCAGGCCGCCAAGGGCACCGGCGCGGTCGACGGCTCCAAGCTGCTGGGCACGCCGGAGAACACCTTCTCGGTGGGCTTCGACTATGACCACGCGATCACCGATCGCATCGACGGCTTCGCCAGCGTGAACTGGTCGCACACGGGCGAGAGCTACGGCTCCTACTCGACGACCAGCAAGGACTACCGCCGCCCGTCCTACGACCTGGTGGACGCCAGCATCGGCGTGGATGTCGCCGACATCCAGCTGTCGCTGTTCGCCAAGAACCTGCTGAACGAGGACACCATCATCCAGAAGCCCTCGGTTCTGTTCGTCACCCAGGGCCTGGCGCTGCGTCCGCGCACCGTGGGCCTGAACGTGAAGGCGAAGTTCTAGTCTTCTAGAGGAGCGCCATCCCGGCTTTCCGCTTCGCTGCGGCCGGGGTGGCGAGTTTCTCGAATGGGCAAGAAGAAAGGGGCGCTCCTCGCGGAGCGCCCCTTTTTCGTTCACCCCGGTCTTCAGTTCACCCGGGCGCGGGCCGCCTCGACCTGCTGGATGAAGGCCGCGACCAGCGGCGGCGGATGGCCCTGGCGGGTGATCACCGAGATCTTGCTGGCGTAGGAGAAGGTCTCCGGGGCGACCTTGTGGAAGCGCTTGCCGCCGCCCATGCCCGCGACCTGATGCTCGGTCAGGAAGCCCAAATAGCGGCCCGAGGCGATCATCATGGCGATCGACTCCATGTGCGTCACCGTCGCCGTCCGTTTCAGCAGGCCGCTGACCCCCAGTCGCTCCATCTCGTGCTCGAACGGGTAGCCGACGAAGTCGTAGGAGGCGATGTCCTCCAGGTCGACCCGGTCGTCATGGGCGCGCAGGCGCCAGGCCGGATGGTCCTCGGTGCAGTAGAGCCAGCTGACCTCTTCGTAGAGGAAGTGGTAGCGCAACTGCTCCATCGGCCGGCGCTCGAACACCACGCCGACGTCGAGATTGTTCTCGATCACCGCCTGCTCGATCAGGTTCGAGGTCGTGGTCGAGATGTTGAAGTGCACGTTCGGATAGGCCGCCTTGTAGCCGTCGAACACCTCGGGCAGGCGGAAGTTCGGATCGCCGACCAGGGCGTCGACCATGCCGATGCGGATGGCGCCCGCGGGGCTGGCGTGGATGTCGCGCACCCGGGCCTCGAACAGGTCGAGCTCGTCGAACAGCTTTTCGCAGGCCTCGTGCACCCGCGCGCCCTCGGCGGTGAGGGTGAAGCCGCGCCGGCCGCGTTCGCACAGCCGTGCGCCCAGGCGGATCTCCAGGTCCTTTATGTAGCGGCTGATCGACGGCAGGCCGATCTGCAACTCGGACTCGGCGGCGACGAAACCGCCGTGCTTGACCACTGTAGCGAAGGTGCGCAGCAGGCGCAGGTCGTTGTCGCTGACCCGGCCGGTGAAACGCTTCAGACCCAGTTCCATACTTGGCTCGTCCGACAACAATGATTGCCCATGCGGGCATTCCCGAAGACCGGGGAAGCGACGCAATCTGATGCTCGCGATCCACGGTCGACGCCTGTTCGGAATAGCACCGGGCGGGATGGGGCTAAGATCGCCGGCGGCTAGAAACCGGAAATCCCTGGGGTTTGCTGAAAAGCTGATGGCCGGCGCCTGAATTTTGCGCGGGATGCGTCGCTGGCGAAAACTCGTCGTTCGGCGACCGTCACGCGACGAGCGGGCGGCGAGCCGGGAAAGGCGATCTTTCCGCTTTCGGCAACTAAGGCGATCGACCGGACTGGGCGTCGAAACCGCGCTGTCGCGCCTGCCAGGATCCGCCGCCGATGCTTCGAACCCGTCTTTCCTGCCTTCTCGCGGCCGCGGCCATGGTCGCCGGACCGGTCTTGGCGCAACCCGTTCCGCCCTCGGCCGACCGCTGGGCCGGAGACGGCGGCGTCACGCCCTTCTATCGCTGGACAGGCGCGACGCCGTCGTTGCCCGGCATGATGCTGAGGCGGGAGGCGCTGCCCGCTGAGGACGCGCTGGCCGGCGCTGGCCGGGCCGAGCGCATCCTCTACAGCTCCACCGACTGGCTGGACGACAAGAAGATGGTCACGGTTTCCGGCGCGGTGTTTTTCCCCAAGGGCGCGCCGCCGGCCGGGGGCTGGCCGGTGATCGCCTGGGCCCACGGCACCACGGGCGTCGCCGACGTCTGCGCCCCGTCGTTCATGCCGCGCTCCGAGCGCGACCAGCAGTACCTGTCGGCCTGGCTGGAGGCCGGTTACGCCATCGTCGCCACCGACTATGCGGGCCTCGGCACGCCCGGCCCGCATCCGTATCTGCAATCGCGATCGGAAGGCCTGGCCGTGCTCGACAGCGTGCGGGCGGTGCTCAAGGCCTATCCGGGCCAACTGGCCAACAAGGTGGTGACCATGGGCCAGTCGCAGGGCTCGGGCGCGGCCCTGGCCGCCGCCTATTGGGCGCCGACCTACGCCCCGGACCTGAAGATCAAGGGCACGGTGGCCACGGGCGTGGTGGCCCACACCAACAACACCCGCGGCGCGCCGCAGGAAGAGGTCCCCAGCCTCTATACCGACCGCGACGCCGGCGGGAACGCGGCCTACGAGATCCTCTACTTCCTGGGCACGGTGCGCTCGATCGACCCGCAGGGCATCCGCGCCGAGGACTACATCGCCGAAGCGGGTCGCCCGCTGCTGGAAAAGGCCCAGACCACCTGCATGGGCGGCCTGCGCACCTTCGCCCGCGAGATCGCCCTGCCGGTTTCCAAGCTCTACAGCCGGCCGATCGACGCGCTCGAGGCGCGGGCCGATGCCTTGAGCGACTTTCCGGACGTGAAGATCCCGACCCCGGTCTTCGTCGGCACCGGCCTGGCCGATTCCGACGCCCAGACCGTCAGCCAGTACAACTTCGTCTCGGCCATGTGCGCGGCGGGGAACACCGTCGAATGGCGCTACTACCCGCACGCCACCCACGGCAGCGCGGTGATGCGCTCGCGCGCGGACTCGCCGGCCTTCGTCGAGAAGGTGCTGCACGACAAGCCGGTGGCGAACCTGTGCCCGAGCCTGATCCCGCCGGGGCCGTTGCAGGAGCCGGAAGGCTGAGACGTTCCCCCAAACCGTAAAACCCCCGCGAAAGCGGGGGCCTAGGCTTTTTCTGAAGCGCATGGCGCTCGAGGATAAAACACCTGGGTCCCAGCTTTCGCGGGGATTTTACGGGTGAAACGGCCGCTCAAAGACTGGCGATATAGGCCCGCCACCCGCCGAAGGCGGTGATCTCGCTCGCGCCGTCCAGCGCGCGCGGCTCGGCCACGAACCCCTTCACGGTGCGGCCGTCGTCCAGGGTCACCGAGCCGATAGCCAGCGGCGCGGGCACCTCGGCGGTGAACCCGCCGAAGGCGGCCAGGTCCAGTTCGTAGAGTTCGACGGCGATCGGCGCGCCGCCTTCGGCATGCACCAGGGCCGGCTTGGGCGGGGTCGAGTTGGCGATGGCGTAGAGGCGGTAGCTCTGCGCGGTCTTGGCGTCGCCCAGGAAGCGGGCGTTGCGCGAGGTCAGCTGCCAGTGCAGGGGCATGCCTTGCAGGTGGGCGCCGACGACGGCGAGGGTGACGGTTTCCATCTTGTCTCCAAGGTCGAGGGCGGGAGCGGGCGCATCGAGCCGCGCGATGTAGGGGCGAGCCGCCTCGATCAGCGCGCGGTCGGCATGAGCGGGTCCGATCAGGGTGACGCCGAAGCCGACATCGCCGCCCCGGAAGCCCGCCGGCACGGCCAGGGCGCTCATGTCGAGCAGGTTGACGAAGTTGGTGTAGAGGCCCAGCGCCGCGTTCAGCCGGATCGGCTCGGCCTTCATCTCGGCGATGCGGAAGGCGGTCGGCGCGGTGGGCAGGACCAGCAGGTCGATCTCGTCCCACATCGCTTCGGCTCGGCGGACCAGGGCCTTCAGCCGGTATTCGCCTTCGAACAGCTCGACGGCGGTGACGTCCAGGCCGGCCTCGACGATGGTCCGCACGGTGGGATCGATGGCGTCCGGCTTTTCGGCCAGCATCGTCTTCAGCGCCGCCGTCCGCTCGGCCACCCACGGGCCGCCGTAGAGCAACTGGGCGGCCTCGCTGAGGAAGTCGATATCGATCGGCACGATCTCCGCGCCATCAGCGACGAAGCGCTCCAGCGCCTGCTCGTAGAGATGGGCGGCGGTCGCGTCGCCGAGGAAGTTGCGCTGATGGGGCAGGGGAACGCCCAACCGCTTGGCGTCGCGCGGGCGATCCTCCAGCGGACGCGAGAACGGATCGGTCGCGTCGAAGCCGGCGGCGACCGCGTCGACCAGTTCGGCGTCGTCGAGATCGCGGGTGAAGACGCTGATGCAGTCCAGCGACCGGCAGGCCGGCACGAGGCCGCTGGTGCTCCAGCGGCCCTTGGTCGGCTTGAAGCCGACGAGATTGTTGAAGGCGGCCGGCACCCGGCCCGAGCCGGCGGTGTCGGTGCCTAGGGCGAAATCGACCAGGCCCGCCGCCACGGCGACGGCCGAACCCGAGCTCGATCCGCCGCTGACGAAGGCGCGGTTGAACACGCAGTGCGGCGCGCCGTGCGGGCTGCGCGTGCCGTTCAGGCCGGTGGCGAACTGGTCGAGATTGGTCTTGCCGACGGGGATTGCGCCAGCCGCGATCAGCCGATGGACCACTTCGGCCGAGGCCTCCGGCGCATAGGCGAAGTCCGGGCAGCCGGCCGTCGTGGGCAGGCCGGCCAGGTCGATATTGTCCTTGATGGCGAAGGTCGCCCCCGCCAGCGGCAGGACTTCGCCGACCGCGATCCGCGCATCGACGGCGCGGGCGTAGTCGCGGACGGCTTCCGGATCCAGCCGCTCGATCCAGACCTGGGGCTGGACGGCGTCGTAGGCGGCTATGCGGGCCAGGGCGGCGTCGGCCGCCTCCAGCGCGGTCGTTTCACCGACGGCGATGGCCACAGCGACGGCCCGGGCGGTCACGCCCGCACCACCATCCGCACCGGCGTCGGGTTGAAGCCGTTGCAGGGGTTGTTGATCTGCGGGCAGTTGGAGACCACCACCGTGACATCCATCTCCGCCAGCAGGGTCACCGACAGGCCCGGCGCCGAGATGCCGTCGACGATGCCCAGCGCGCCGTCGGCCTCGACGGGCACGTTCATGAACCAGTTGATGTTGCTGACCATGTCGCGCTTGTTGCGGCCGGCCCGGCCGTTGGCGTCGAGGAAGTTGTCGACACAGGCGTGCTGGTTCTTGGTGTGATGGCCGTAGCGCAGGGTGTTGCTCTCGCACGAGCAGGCCCCGCCGATGGTGTCGTGATAGGCGACGTTGGTGGCCACGATCCGCATCATCGGGCGGCCCTCGTTCGAGAGCAGCACCGCCCCGTCGCGCAGGAAAAGGTTGCCCTGGGCGGCGATGGTGTCCTGGGCGCTGTAGCGTTCGGCGTCGTCGGCCGTGGCGTACATCAGGAAGTCGACCGCCTGGTTGCCCTCCAGGTCGATGATCTCCAGCGTCTCGCCGGCCTTCAGGTCGTGCATCCAAGGGGCGCGGGCGGGCACCACCTCGTCGTGCAGCACCGTCGTGTTGAGGTCTTCGCGCATCGGACCCTCCTAGCGGGCGTAATAGTCTTCGACGTTCAGGAAGGCGCGCAGGCCTTCCGGCGTGCCGGTGCGGATCGGGTCGTCGGCGGCCGCCACGGGGCCGCGCCAGGCCTGGGCCCGCACGGGGGTGACCGTGTAGTCGGGACGCGGGTCCATCACGTGCGGGGTGTTGGCCAGCACCACGATCAGGTCCATCTCGGCCCGCAGCAGCAGGCTGCGGCCCGAAGCGAACGGGCCGACCTGCGGCGTGATCGCGCCGTCGGCCTCGACCTTGGCGCCCTTGAACCAGGTGATGCAGGGATGGATGTCCTTGCGACCCAGGCCGTACTTGCCGACCGCCAGGCCGAACCGCTCGCGGCTCGACGGATGCGGGCCGTAGTTGCCTGCCTGACCGTATTTCGCCGCGATGCTCCAGGGCGTGGACGGGCCGCAGAAGGCGTCGTGCGTGCCCGCCTCGTCCTCCAGGATGCTCATCAGCGCCCGGCCCATGTCCGACAGGAGGAAGCGGCCGACGCCCAGATAGCCGTTCCACTGGATCTTCAGGGTGTCGGCCACGTTCAGCCGCTCGACCGGCCGTTCGGCGTTGAACAGCAGCATCGACACGCAGCCGTCGCCGGCCAGATCGGTCAGGCGCAGGCGGGTCCCGCGGGCGATCTGCTTGCTGGCGTAGCCGCCGGCCGCGATCGTCTCGGCCCAGACCATGTCGTCCGGCGAGACGCCTTCAGGCAGGTCGGCCGCGGCCGAGGCAGGCAGGGTGGGCATGGCCTCGACCACCGCGCCGCCCTGGGCGCGGGCGTGGGCCTGGGCGCCGTAGGGATCGGCCGTGCTCATGCGGCGCTCTCCGCCTGTTTGGCGGCGTAGGCCTCGAAGCCGTCGACGATCTCGTTCGACATCCGGCGGGCGCCGGTCTGCATGTATTCCATGGCGTTCAGCGCCGCGTCGTGGGCCGGCGTCGACGAGGCCGTCACGCAGTCCTCGACCACGCGGCAGTAGTAGTCGCCCTGGTGGCCGTCGACGAAGGTGTAGTGCACGCAGACGTCGGTGAAGCCGCCGCAGAGGATCAGCGTCTGCGCCTTCAGGCCCTTGAGCAGGATCTCCAACTCGGTGCCGTAGAAGCAGGAGTAGCGGCGCTTGGCCAGCAGGTAGTCGCCCTCGACGATGCCCAGTTCCTCGATGGCGAACTCGGTGCCCGGCGAGGTCTCGATGCAGTGCACGTCCTCGCGGCCGTCCAGCTCGCGGCCGAAGTCGATCATGTTGGGGCGGTGCACTTCCTTGAAGAACACCACGGGGATGTCGGCGGCGCGGGCGGCGTCGACCAGGGTGCGCACGCGGTGCATGCGCTCGACGCGGTCGGGCAGCAGGGGCAGGCGCTCCGACGGCGCCCAGTCCATGAACGAGCCCTTCTGGACGTCGATGACGACGAGGACGGGCTGACCGACGATCATCGGTCGGGCGTTGTCGGGGGTGTAGGTCAAGGCTGGATTCCCTGGTGTCTCTTGAAGATCACCAAGACCAGCGCGCGGCGTTCGGAGAAATGACGCCGCCGGAAAAGTTGGTTGCGGATCGCGGCAACTGAACCGGCGGCGTTCGTGGTCTAGCGCTTGGCGGCCTTCTCGACGGCGCGGAAGACGCGCAGGTAGTTGCCGCCCCACAGCTTGCCGATGTCGGCCTCGGAATAGCCGCGCCGCACCAGTTCGGCCGTGACGTTGGCGGCTTCGCCTTCATTGCTCCAGCCGACGACGCCGCCGCCATGGTTGAAGTCGGACGACAGGCCCACATGGTCGATCCCGACGCGCTTGACGGCGTAGTCGACGGAGTCGGCCAGGTCCTTCACCGTCGCCTTGGGCAGCAGGGCGTTGACGGCGTGGCTGTAGTCCAGCCGCTTCTCGGGCGTCAGGGTCTCGGTCCCGTCGGCGGGGCGGACATAGGCGACCGGCAGGGCGTATTGCGCGCGCAGGGCCGCGACCTTGGGCGGGAAGTCGGAACCCGGCTTCACGAGGTAGGGGCTGAAGGCGACGATCTGCACGACCCCGCCCTTGGCGGCGATGGCGTCGAGTTCGGCGTCCGACAGGTTGCGCGGGCTGTCGACCACGCCCTGCACGCCCGAGTGGCTGGCCACGACCGGCGCGCGGCTGAGCGCCAGCACCTGCTTCACCCCGTCGGGCGTCAGTTGCGAGACGTCGATGATCACGCCCAGGTCGTTGAGCTTGGCCACCGCCTGCTTGCCCAGCGGCGACAGCCCGCCCCACTCGACCTTGGTCCCGCCGCTGGGACGCGAGGAGTCGGCGAAGGCGTTGTTGCCGGCGTGGACGAAGCCGAAGCTGCGCACGCCCGCGGCGTAGTAGGCGTCGATCGGCGCCAGGTCTTCGCCAAAGGGGTAGGCGTTGAGGAAGCCGACGATGATCGCCCGCTTGCCGGCCTTGGCGGCGGCCTCGACGTCGGCGGCCTTCAGGGCCAGCACGGCGCGGTCGGGATGGCGCTCGGCGATCCCGCGGATGGCGGCCAGCTTGCCGTCGGCGTCCTTGCGGGCCTTGGCGTAGCCCTCCGGCGTGCGCGGGCCTTGCGAGACGAAGACCGCCAGCACCGCTGCATCGACGCCGCCGCGCTCGAGCTTGGGCAGGTCGACCTGGCCGTCGCCGTCGACGGCCGCCTCGTGGGCGCCGACGCCCAGGTCCTGGGGTACGTCCACATGGCTGTCGAGCACCAGGACGCGGGCATGGACGGCCTTGGCGTCGAGATCGGCGGCCTGGGTCGCGCCGGCGGTCACCAGGGCCAGCAGGCCCGCGGTGGCGAGGAGGAGGGGACGGAACATGACGTCGAGCTTTCTGTGGTCGGCTCTGGTTTGCGATCGGGGGAGGGGAGCGGCCCGAGTCCCGGAAAGGGGCGCGGCCTTCTGCGACGCTAGACCGGGCTTTGCGGCGGCGACCAATGCGGTGTTCTCATGTCGGATATTGCCGCCGGTAAAGCTGGGCGCGGCGGCGGTGCTGGCAGGGCGTCCAGAAATTCTGCCAATCCGCCCGGCGCGGCCTCGTCTAAGGCGTAATTCCTAGCGTCGCCATCGGGTTTGGCTTTGCTTTGGAGACCGTTCGATGATCGACGCCGCAGCCGTGTCCCAGACCGCGGGTCAGACGCCCGCCCAGACCGCCGCCGAGCGCCGCCGCTGGCTGCTGCTGGGCCTGATCATCTTCGCCGGCATCCTCAACTACGTGGACCGGCAGGTGATCGCCGTGCTCAAGCCGATCATCGAGCAGGACATGGGCTGGAGCGACGCCGACTACGGGCGCCTGGCCTCGCTGTTCCAGTTCTCGGCGGCGATCGCCTTCCTGTTCACCGGCGGGATCGTCGACAAGCTCGGCGTCAAATGGGCCGCACCCATCGGGGTGGCGACCTGGAGCCTGGCGGCCATGGCCCATGGCGGGGCCAACACCATGCTGCAGTTCTCGGCGGCCCGCGTGGCCCTGGGCGCGACGGAGTCGATGGGCACGCCGTCCTATGTGAAGACCATCGGGGCGCTGTTCTCGGCGCGGATGCGGTCGGTGGCGTTCGGCATCTCCAACGGCGCCTCCAACATCGGGGCGATCGTCACGCCGCTGCTGCTGCCGCTGCTGTCGGCGGTGGTCGGCTGGCGGGCCTCGTTCGTGGTGGTCGGTGCGCTTGGTTTCCTCTGGGTGGCCCTGTGGTTCGTCTCGACGCGCGGCTTGCAGCTCGCGCCCGACAAGCCGGTCGAGGTCGCTGGGCAGCCTACGGGCAAGATTGGCCTGAAGGTTCTGCTGTCGGACCGCCGCACCTGGGGCGTGGCCGGAGCCAAGGCGCTGTCCGACCAGGTCTGGTGGCTGCTGCTGTTCTGGGCCCCGGACTTCTTCCACCGGGTCTTCCACGTCGGCATGCACGACATCGGCAAGCCCCTGGCCGTGGTCTACGGCTTCGCGGCCGTCGGCTCGGTGTTCTCCGGCTGGATCGCCTCGCGGCTGCTGGCGCGCGGTCTGTCGATCAACACCGTCCGCAAGGGCTCGATGCTGGTCTGCGCCCTGCTGGTGACGCCGGTGCCGCTGGCGGTGCTGGTCGATAACTACTGGCTGGCGGTGCTGCTGCTGGGCCTGACCCTGGCCGCGCACCAAGGCTTCTCGACCAACATGTTCGCCACCATCGCCGACATCACGCCCAAGGACCGGGTGGGCTCGGTGACCAGCTTCGGCGCCTTCTGCGGCAACCTCGCCGGGATGGGCATCGTGCTGCTGGCGGGCGAGCTGCTTCAACGCGGCGCGGGCTACCTGCCGCTGCTGGCCATTGCCGCCGTCTCCTACCTGATCGCCGTGGCCTGGCTGCAAATCTTCGTGCCGCGCCTCCAGGCGGTCCAGGCCTGATCGAGAGAGTATCCATGTCGCAAGACACCACCACCCGCGGCGTGCTGCTGGCCGCCGAGGGCCTGGACAAGCCTTTCCATGCCGTCTCCTGGGACGCGTCGAGCGAAGAGGGCGCGTCGCCGCAGCCCAAGGACCTCGTCCTGAAAGCCAAGCCGGGCGTCAAGCCGCGCAACATCGTCGTGGTGCTGACCGACGACCATCGCTTCGACGCCATGGGCTTCACCGGCGCTCAGCCCTTCGTGGAGACGCCGGTGCTCGACCGGCTGGCGGCGCAGGGCGCGCACTTCAAGAACGCCTTCGTCACCACGGCCCTGTGCTCGCCGTCGCGGGCGACCATCTTCACCGGCCTCTACGCCCACCAGCACCGGGTGGTGGACAACAACCACCCGATCCGGCCGGACGTGACCTTCTTCCCGGAATATCTGCAAGCGGCCGGCTATGAGACCGCCTTCATCGGCAAGTGGCACATGGGCGTGGAGGGCGACGACCCGCAGCGCGGCTTCGATCACTGGATCAGCTTCAAGGGCCAGGGCGACTACTGGCCCAACGGCGACGGTCTGAACATCAACGGCGAGCGCGTGCCCCAGAAGGGCTACCTGACCGACGAACTGACCGACTACGCCATGGACTGGCTGAAGAGCCGCGACGGCGACAAGCCCTGGCTGCTGTTCCTGGCCCACAAGGCCGTGCACGCCGAGTTCATTCCCGCGCCCCGACACCTGGGCCGCTACGACGACGCCGAGTTCCGCTATCCGGAAAGCCTGAACCTGCCCCCCGAGCAGGCCGAAGGGCAACCCGTCTGGGTCAAGAACCAGCGCAACAGCTGGCACGGGGCCGATTTCCCGTACCACACCAACCTGGATCTGGCGCACTACTACAAGCGCTACGCCGAGACGATGCTGTCGGTCGACGAGGGCATCGGCCGCGTCCTCGACCACCTTGAGGCCAAGGGCGAGCTCGACAGCACCCTGGTGCTCTACATGGGCGACAACGGCTTCGCGTTCGGCGAGCATGGCCTGATCGACAAGCGCACGGCCTATGAGGAGTCGATGCGCATCCCGATGCTGGCGCGTTGTCCGGAGCTGTTCCCAGGCGGGACGGTGGTCGAGCAGGTGGTGGCCAATCTCGATATCGCGCCGACCCTGCTGGCGGTCGCCGGCCTTGAAGCGCCCGAAGGCCTGCAAGGTGAGGACATGCTGCCCCTGACGCGCGGCGAGGACGTGCCGTGGCGCACCGAGCTGCTCTACGAATACTACTGGGAGCGCAACTTCCCGCAGACCCCGACGGTCCACGCCATCCGCCAGGATCGCTACAAGTACATCCACTATCACGGCGTCTGGGACATCGACGAACTCTACGACCTGCAAGCCGATCCGAACGAGACGGTGAACCTGATCCACAGTCCCGGCCACGAGGCGGTGGTCGCGCGCCTGACCGAGCGATTGTTCCAGCGGCTGGAGGAGCAGGACGGCCTGTCGATCCCGCTGCCCTTGCCGGTGGGCGGTCGCCACCTGCTGCGCGACGCCGACGGGGCGGTTCCGGCCGACTTCCCGCCGGTGCTGCTGAAGGCGCGGGAGTAGGCGAAGTCAGGCGGTCGGTGTGACGCAAGGGAAGCCTTGCCGCCCTTAGGAAATCCGAGGATCGGCCAAGAATATCTTTCTACTCCCATCGGATTAGTAGGAATACGAACCTCCCCCTGGAAGCCGACGCCGAACGCCGGCCCTTGGGGATATGCCATGACTGTTCGTACCGCCGCCCGCCGGGGCCGCGCCCACACCCTGCGCCTGGCCTTGCTGGCCGGCGCCGCCGTTCTCGCCGGGGGCTCCGCCGCCCTGGCCGAGACCGCCGACTCCAACACTGTTGAAGAGGTCAAGGTCACCGCCCGCTATCGCGAGGAGACGGTGACCAAGGTGCCGGTGGCCATCAGCGTCGTGTCCGGCGACGCGGCCGCCGCCAAGAACCTCAACAACCTGCAGGACATCGCCTCGACGATCCCGACGGTCGACTTCCGCACCGGGGCCTCGAACAAGGACCGCACCGTCTTCATCCGCGGCGTCGGCACCATCACCACCTCGCCGGGCGTCGAGCCCTCGGTCTCGACCGTGATCGACGGCGTCGTGCTGTCGCGTCCGGGCCAGACGACGCTCGATCTGGTCGAGCTGGAACGCATCGAGGTGCTGCGCGGCCCGCAAGGCACGCTGTTCGGCAAGAACGCCTCGGCCGGCGTGGTCAACATCGTCAGCAAAAACCCGGGTCCCGACGCGCACGCCTTCGCCGAAGCCGCCTGGTACGAGGGAGACGAGTACCGCCTGAAGGCCGGCGTCTCCGGCCCGCTGATCGACGGCAAGCTTGGCGCCAGCCTGTCGATCCTGAAGAGCGGCTGGGACGGCAACGTCAAGAACGTCACCACCGGCCAGACGGTGAACGGCTACGACCGCTTCGGCGGCCGCGCCAAGATCGTCGCCACGCCGAGCGACGACCTGACCCTGACCTTCAGCGCCGACTTCAGCCGTTCGGACGAGGATCCGCCGACCGGCGTCTTCGCCTCGAGCGACCGCGTGGCCTATCCGACCAACGTCGTGACGGCGAACCCGACCCTGGTCGCGGCCCTGGCCGCCTCGGGCATCACCGCGGGCGCCAACAACACCAAGACCAACGCCGACGTCCGCAGCTTCGTCGAGGACCGCAACGGCGGCGTCTCGGCCCAGGCGGACTGGAAGGTCGGCGATTTCACGATCACCTCCATCAGCGGCTACCGCAGCTGGAAGAACCACCAGCGCCAGGACTTCGACCAACTGGCCGTGGCCACCGCGGCCATCCCGACCGCCTTCGATGACGGCAAGGTGGACTTCAGCCAGGTCTCGCAGGAACTGCGCATCACCTCGCCCAAGGGTGGGCTGATCGACTACGTGGCCGGCCTCTACTACCTGAAGGCCGAGACCGACGAGGTCTATCGCCGCGACCTGACCCGCATCGTCTCGGGGTCTGCGGTCAGCGACTATGGCGTCGCCCGCTACGGTACGCGCGGCGTGAACTACGCGATCTTCGGCGAGGGCAACATCAACTTCACGCCGAAGTTCCGCGCCATCCTCGGCGCCCGCGCGATCCGTGACGAGCTGAGCTACTACCACGACCGCCAGGCCACCACGACCGTGGCCTTGACCGGCATCCGTCCCAACCACACGAGCGCGGGTTCGCTGGAGAAGGACGGCTGGAGCGGCCGCGCCGGCCTGCAATACGACGTGGCCGAGACGGTCAACGTCTATGCGACCTACTCGCGCGGCTACAAGGGCCCCGCCTACAACACCTATTTCAACATGCAGGCGATCGACGAGATCTCGCTGAAGCCCGAGACCTCGGACTCGTATGAAGCGGGCATCAAGGGCACGGCCCTGGGCGGCCGCTTCGTCGGCGCCCTGGCGATCTTCAAGACCGACTACGAGAACTACCAGGCCAATTTCACCGACGTGGCCGGCACGCCGGCGGCGATCGTCAGCCGTCTGATCAACGCCGGTTCGGTGTCCAGCCAGGGCGTCGAAGGCGACTTCACCCTGCGTCCGGCCCAGGGCCTGAAGCTGGGCTTCTCGTTCGCCTACACCGACGCCACCGTCGAGCACTTCAACTGCCCGACCGGCGCGGCCAGCAGCTGCAACATCGACGGCCAGCCGCTGCCCTTCGCCCCGAAGTGGAAGACCTATACCGACGTCGAGTACCGCACCCGCCTGAACAGCGCCTTCGACGTCGTGCTGTCGACCGACTACAGCTGGAAGGACGACACCCAGTACTCGCTGGCCGAGACGCCGGACACCATCCAGAAGGCCTACGGCATCTGGAACGCCGGCGTCGGCCTGGTCGGCGTCGAGAACGGCTGGACGGTCCGCGCGGTGGTCAAGAACATCGCCGACAAGTCGTACTCGCCGTACCTGGTCTATGGCGGCCTGGCCGGCGTGGTCCGCTACGTGCCGCGCGACAACGCCCGCTACTGGGGTCTCTCGGTGCGCAAGGAGTTCTAAGGGTCTCTCCTAACTTCCCGTCTTTCCCGCCCTTGTGGCGGGAACTCCTGGGTCCGCTCGCACGTGAAAATGCGGCGGACCGCAGGCGGTCCGCTTCACTCGCACCTGCGGCTGAAAGAGGGTTTCCCGCCACAAAGGCGGGAATGACGGGAGTAAGAGAGTTTCTCAGAACCCCAGTTCAGCCAGCGTCACCACCCGCTTCTCGCGGGCGCTGATCTCGGCGGCGGTTCCGATGGCCACGGCCATCAGGCCGTCGCGGGCGGTGACGGCGGGGCTTCCGCCGTCGCGCACCGCGTCGAGGAAGGCCCGCAGTTGGTAGAAGGTCGAACCATGGTGGGTGCCCGCCTTCATCGCCGCCTCGTCGACCGGCACGTGCTCGCGGACCACCTTCTTGGGCGATCCCAGCGGCACGCGCGGGGCGAACACCAGGTCGCCGGGCGGGATCAGGGCTTCCAGCCGGGCTTCCGAGCCCGTGGCGGTCAGGGTCTCCTGCTCCTCGACGCCCTCTGCGAACATGCAGAGGTCCAGCATGGCCCGTACGCCGTTGTCGAACTCGACGACGGTGTAGCTGTTGTCGATGATGTCCGGCGTCCTGCCGTCGTAGCGTTCGTCCAGGTGGTTGACGTCCATGGCCCCCGAACAGAACACCGAGACCGGCTCGGCCCGCGTGATCAGGCGCATCAGGTCGAAGAAGTGGCAGCACTTCTCGACCATGGTGCCGCCGGTGTTGGCGGCGAACCGGTTCCAGTCGCCCACCTTGACCAGGAACGGAAAGCGGTGCTCGCGGATCGACAGCATGGCCAGCTTGCCGATGTCGCCGGCGTGCACGCGGCGGATGAACTCGGCGGCCGGCGGCATGAAGCGGTACTCCATGGCGGTCCAGAAGAGGGCGCCGGTCTTGGCGGTGCGCGCATCGGCGGTCTCGGCCGCCCAGCGGGCGTCGGCCAGGTCGCTGCACAGCGGCTTCTCGCAGAGGATCGCCACATTGGTCGCCAGCGCCGCCTCCAGCACCTTGCGGTGGGTGAAGTTGGGCGAGACGATGATCACCGCGTCGAGTTCGACCTTGGCCAGCATCTCGGCGCCGTCGGCGAAGGCCTCGACGTCCTTGGCCTTGTCGCCCAGGGTCGCCCGCGCCCAGTCCAGCGAGCCCGGCGTCGGATCGGCGATGGCCGCCACGTGGGCGTCCGGCATCAGTTCGAGGTTGCGCAGATGCTCGTTGCCCATCATGCCGACCCCGATCAGACCGACCTTGAGCTTCTCAACCATCTTCAAATCCCCCGAACTGAAAGCATGTACCCATGAGTGAGAGCCGCCAGTCACACGAACCCCGTCCGCTCGGCAAGAGCGGTATTTCCGTTTCTCCGCTGGCCTGGGGAATGTGGCGTTTCAAGGGGGAATCGGTCGCTGACGCCCGCCTGCTGGTCGAGACCGCGCTGGAGAGCGGGATCACCCTGCTGGACACGGCCGACGTCTACGGCGCCGACACGCCCTATGGCTTCGGCTCGTCGGAAGTGCTGCTCGGCAAGGTGCTGCGCGACGCCCCGCACCTGCGCGAGAAGTTCGTTCTGGCTTCCAAGGGCGGCATCATCCTGGGCGTGCCCTACGACTCCAGCGCCGACTACCTCGTCTCGGCCTGCGACGCCTCGCTGCAGCGCCTTGGCGTCGAGAAGATCGACCTCTACCAGATCCACCTACCCGACGTTCTGGCCCATCCCGCCGAGATCGCCGCGGCGCTGACCAAGCTGCGCGAGCAGGGCAAGATCGACGCCGTCGGCGTGTCGAACTATCTGCCGAGCCAGGTGGCGGCCCTGCAGGCCCACCTGCCGTTCGCCCTGGCCAGCATCCAGCCCGAGTTCTCGCCCCTGACCATCGAGCCGCTGTCGGACGGCGTGCTCGACCAGGCGCTGGAGCGTGACCTGGCCGTGCTGGCCTGGTCGCCGCTGGGCGGCGGCCGGCTGGTGGGGCAGGGGACCGACGATCGCGGCCGCGCCGTGATCGAGGCCCTCGACGTCATCGCCCGCGAGCAGCTTGTCGACCGCGCCGCCGTCGCGCTCGCCTGGATCATGGCCCACCCGTCGCGGGCGATCCCGATCGTCGGCTCGCAGACGCCCGAGCGCATCAAGGCCTCGGCCGACGCCCTGCGCGTGAAGCTGAGCCGCACCCAGTGGTACGCGATCCTCACCGCCAGCCGCGGAGTTCCCCTGCCGTGAGCACCCTTCCTCCCTGCGAAGTCTCGTGGTTCTCGGCGCTCTGCGACGACGACTACGAGTTCCTCGGCGTTCCCGATCCGGCGCTGAAGGCCTCCTACGCCCACTGCCGCGACATCGCCCTGGCGGCCGAGAGCGGCGGGTTCGACAACCTGCTGCTGCCGTCGGGCTACAATCTCGGCATCGAGGGCGTGGCCTTCGCCGGCGGCCTGGCGCCGATCCTGCGCCGCTTGAAGCTGCTCCTGGCCATCCGCTGCGGCGAGATGTGGCCGCCGCAGCTGGCCCGCCAGATCGCCACCCTGGACCAGATGCTGGAGGGCCGCCTGACCCTCAACATCATCTCCAGCGACCTGCCGGGCGAGACCTTGGCGTCGGGGCCGCGCTACGCCCGCACGCTGGAAGCCATGAAGATCCTGCGGTCCTTGCTGAACGGCGAGAGCATCGATTTCCAGGGCGAGTTCTACAAGCTGAAGCTCGATCCGCCGCGCCTGCGCACGGTCTCGGGCAAGTGCCCGCCGTTCTATTTCGGCGGCCTGTCGCACGAGGCCCGCGAGGTCGCCGCCCAGGGCGCCGACGTCTACCTGATGTGGCCCGACCGCATGGAGGTGGTGAAGGAGACCATCGAGGATCTGCGCGCCCGCGCCGCCGCCCATGGCCGCACCCTTCGCTTCGGCTATCGCGTCCACGTCGTGGTGCGCGAGACCGAGGAAGAGGCGAGGGCGGCCGCCGACCGGCTGCTGTCCAAGCTCGAAGCCAAGGAAGGCGAGGCCATCCGCGCCAGGTCGCTGGACGCGGCCTCGTTCGGGGTGCGCCGCCAGGCCGAGCTGCGCGAGGCTTCGGCGGGCGACGGCTATGTCGAGGACAATCTGTGGACCGGCATCGGTCGGGCGCGGTCGGGCTGCGGCGCGGCCATCGTCGGCGATCCCGATCAGGTGCTGGCCAAGATCAACGCCTATCGTGAGATCGGGCTCGAGGCCTTCATCCTGTCGGGCTACCCGCACATCGCCGAGGCCGATCTCTTCGCCAGGCACGTGCTGCCGCGCCTGGATCACGGGCCGCTGTTCCGCTGAGCCGGGCCGGACGGATCGTCCGGTTGCGGATCGCTTGATCGTTGTCGCCCGCCGGGCGCCCCTCGCGTGGGCGTTCGGCGGCGAAGCGGCGTTTTCGATGACCGTGCGCTTGACGCGGCGGGCGCTGCGCTATGGGTTACTCATGTTACACGCAGCATGAGTAACCCGACTTCATAGATTTCTAGCCTTATCAGCTTCCGACTTTTCAGAAAGGAGGCGGCCAGCGAAGTCGTGGTGCGCGATCAGTCAAGAACTGGTCAGGCTGCATATTAAATCATCTCATTTGCGCCACCCGGGAACACGAAGAAAAGTGGGCTGAGTAAATGGCGATTTCTGTTTTTTGACCTGGGGTCGGGAGTCAGGCTCGTCGGGTCAATAGCAGGGGATAGCCATGACCAAAGCCCAATCGAAACCCGTCGTCGCGTCGCGCTGGAAGCTGGCCTTGATGGCCGCCAGCGTGTTTTGCGGCGCGTCGCCGGCCCTGGCCCAGGAGAGCGCTCCCGAAGAAGTCGACGCCATCGTGGTCACCGGTCGTCGCGTGTCCGAGGCCAGCGTCGCCATCGGCACCGACCAGGCCACGGCCACGGTCTCGATCACCCGCGAGGCGCTGCTGTCGGCGCCGGCCGGCGTCACCGGCCTGAAGATGCTGGAGAGCCTGCCGGGCTTCAACGTCCAGGCCAACGACGCCTTGGGCATGTACGAGTTCGGCAACTCGGTGTCGGTGCGGGCCTTCAACTTCCAGCAGATCGGCTTCCTGCTCGACGGCATCCCGATGGGGCGCAGCGACCAGTTCGGGGGCAGCCCGATCTACCGCTATGTCGACAACGAGAACCTGGCCCGCGTGCAGGCCTCGGCCGGCGCCGGCGACGTCGCCCTGCCCAGCTACGCCTCGCTGGGTCCGATCGTTGACTACTTCACCAAGACGCCCGACGCCGAAGCCGGCGGCTCGGCCAGCCAGACCTGGGGCGAGGACAACCTGCGCCGCAGCTTCCTGCGCCTGGAGAGTGGCAAGATCGGCAATCTGTCGGGCTATGTGGCCGGCTCGTGGGTGAAGGGCGACCTGTGGCGCGGTCCCGGCACGATCAAGCGCGAGCACTACGAAGGCAAGGTCGACTACGCCTTCGAGAGCGGCGGGAACCTGACGTTCCAGACCGTGCACAACGACTATTACGACTATGACTCCCCGTCGATCACCAAGGCCCAGTACCTGGGCACGGCCGGCGACGCCTTCGGCCGTTCGGGGCGCGACTTCGCCTATCTCGGCTTCGTGCCCAGCCTGCCGGCGACGACGACCGGGGTTCCCTATTCGAACGCGCTCTACAACCAGTATTACAAGTTCGCGGTCAACGCTCGGCAGGACCACCTGTACGGCCTGTCGCTGAACAAGCCGATCGGCGAGAACTTCGAGATCCGCTCGACCGCCTATTACGAGGACAAGGGCGGCTACGGCGTCTCGCCGGAGGCCTACGCCACCTCGCTGGCCAGCTACAACGCCGAGAAGGCCTACGTCTCGGGCCTGACCGCGCCCAAGGGCCTGCAATACGGCCTGTCGGGCGTCGACGGCATCCGCAAGGGCGTCACGGTCGGCGGGACCTGGCGGACGGGCGCCCACACCGTCCAGGCCGGCGTCTGGCTGGAGAAGGACGACTACCACCGGACCCAGGCGCGCTATAACACCGTCAACGGCGACCCGGACGGGACCCCGCTGCTGAACGAGCCGGTGCACCTGCAGCGCAACTACGTCTCGACCCGCGAGACCACGCAGTTCTTCCTCAAGGACACGATCAAGCTGCTCGACGACCGTCTGAAGGTCGAGGTCGGCTTCAAGTCCACCGACATCGACTACAAGATCAGCGGTTATCGCAACCCGGCCGACTACATCGCCCAGCGCAAGCCGACGATCACCGACAACTGGAAGGACGGCTTCCTGCCGCAGGTGGGCCTGGTCTACTCGATCAACAGCCGCGACCAGGTGTTCGCCTCCTATTCGGAGAACCTGGCCCTGCCGCGCGGCGCCGACGACATCTTCTCGGCGGCCAGCCCGAGCGTGCCCGGACCCGAGCCGGAAACCTCGCAGAACCTGGAACTGGGCTACCGCGCCAACCGCGCGACGTTCAACGCCTCGGTCGTGGTCTACTACACCGCCTTCGACAACCGGCTGCAGTCCTACGCCTCGGTGGTGCCGGGCAGCACGACGACCGAGACCTTCTACCAGAACGTCGGGGCCGTGGAGGCGCACGGGGCCGAGTTCAGCGGCCAGTGGAAGCCCGAGCTGCTGGGCGGCAAGATCTATTTCAACACCAACCTGTCGTACAATCGCGCCGAGTTCGAGAACAACTTCGGGACCAACGCCATCGCCGGCAACACGCTGCCAGACTTCCCGACCTGGCTGTTCCAGGGCGGGGTGACCTGGGAGCCGGTCGACTGGGCCGTGGTCAACGTCTCGGCCCGCCATCTCAGCGACCGCTACACCAACATGACCAACACCGAGAAGACCGACGGCTACACCATCTGGAACGCCTATGTGGATCTCGGCGACGGCTTCGGCGTCGGGCCGCTGAAGCAGGTCAAGGCCCGCATCAACGTCGATAACATCTTCGACGAGGACTACCTGGGCACGATCAGCACCACGGTGAACACTGCCGCGACCTTCCGGCCGGGCTCGCACCGGACCTTCCAGGTCACGCTGTCGGCCGACTTCTGATGCGAAAGACGCCGCGGGCTGAGCCCGCGGCGTCCTTTTTGGTTTAGGCTGACGGCTTCGATCAGGCCTTGGGCGCGGCCTTGCGCAGCCGGCGGCGGCGATCGATGGTCAGGGCGATCAGGGTCGCCACCGCGCCGGAGGCCAGATAGAGCCCGATGGCCGGCAGACCCCAGAAGCTGGCCAGGGCCAGGGCGGCCAGAGGCGCGAAGCCCGCGCCGATCAGCCACGACAGGTCCGAGGTCAGGGCCGCGCCGCTGTAGCGGAACTTGCGCAGGAAGCCCGAGCTGACCGCGCCCGAGGCCTGGCCGAACGACAGGCCCAGGATCGCGAAGCCGATCACGACATAGGCGGTCTGGCCGACGCTGCCGGCGTCCAGCAGCCACGGGGCCGCCAGGCTGAAGATACCGATCAGCACGGCCGACAGCGCCAGCTGGTTCTGGCGGCTGATGCGGTCGGCGATCCAGCCGGAGACCATGATCCCGACCACGCCGACCAGGGCGCCGGCCAGTTCGATGCGCAGGAAGTTCAGCGCCTCGCCGCCGTCGTCGTGCAGGCTGACCCACGACAGCGGGAACACCGTCACCAGGTGGAACATGGCGAAGGTGGCCAGCGGGGCGAAGGCGCCGATGATCACGTTCGAGCCTTGGGCCTTCATCAGGCTGGTCAGCGGAACGGGGCTCAGCTGGCCCTTTTCGAACAGCTGGCCGAACTCCTCGGTGGCGACGATGCGCAGGCGGGCGAACAGGGCCACGACGTTGATCGCGAAGGCCGCGAAGAACGGGTAGCGCCAGCCCCAGTCGAGGAAGTCGGCAGAGCCCAGGCTGGCGACGAAATAGGCGAACAGGCCGCTGGCCAGCATGAAGCCGAACGGCGCGCCCAGCTGCGGGATCATCGCGTACCAGCCGCGCTTCTTTTCAGGCGCGTTCAGCGCCAGCAGCGAGGCCATGCCGTCCCAGGCGCCCGCCAGGGCCAGGCCTTGTCCGATGCGGAAAGCCGCTAGGGCCCAGATCGCGGCGGCACCGGCCGTGGCGTAGCCTGGCAGGAAGCTCATCGCGGCCGTCGAGCCGCCCAGCAGGAAGAGGGCGATGGTCAGCTTCACGCCGCGGCCGTAGTTGCGGTCGATGACGCCGAAGATCGCCGAGCCGATCGGGCGGGCCACGAAGGCCAGCGAGAAGATCGCGAACGAGCACAGGACGCCCGTCAGCCGGTCCACGAACGGAAAGAAGAGGTGAGGGAACACCAGCACCGAAGCGATGGCGTAGACGAAGAAGTCGAAGAACTCCGAGGTTCGCCCGATGATCACGCCGATGGCGATCTCGCCAGGCCGGACGCCCTTGTGGTCGGCGTGCAATCGCCGCGCGTCGCGCTCGAGGCCCGATGACGTCGGCAGTGCGAAATCCTGATTCATGCAGCTACGCGCCTTGTTCCTGTTGTTCCGTCCCAAACTCTTTTCAGCCGCCTTTCCGACGGTCTGAACGAGAGCATGAGACCAACTGCCCCGTTCTGGCAAACGCCTTGATGCGCCTTCGGCTCCTCAATTTCGTGCTGCACTGCGGCGCCCTAGGACAAATGGTCCAATGTCGCGCCCTCCTGCGTTAGACTATCGCGCCGGCCAATGCGTCCGAAGTCCAGGTTCCCCATGATTCCGAGTCCATTGAAGAAGCTCGCCCTGCTGCCCCTGCTGCTCGCCCTGAGCGGCTGCGACTGGGTCGTGATGAACCCGTCGGGCGATATCGCCGTTCAGCAGCGCGACCTGATCATCCTGTCGACCGTACTGATGCTGGTCATCATCGTGCCGGTCATCTTCCTGACCCTGTTCTTCGCCTGGAAGTACCGGCAGTCGAACGAGACGGCCAAGTACGATCCCGACTGGCACCACTCGACCAAGCTCGAGATCGTGATCTGGGCCGCGCCGCTGGTGATCATCATGATCCTGGGCGCCGTCACCTGGACCAGCACCCACCTGCTCGACCCGTACCGTCCGCTCGACCGCCTGGCGCCGGGCCGCACGGCCGAAGGCGTCAAGCCGCTGAAGGTCCAGGTCGTCGCCCTCGATTGGAAGTGGCTGTTCATCTATCCCGAGTTGGGCGTCGCCACGGTCAACGAACTGGCGGCCCCGGTCGACACCCCGATCGACTTCGACCTGACGGCCTCGTCGGTGATGAACTCGTTCTACGTGCCCGCCCTGGCAGGCCAGATCTACGCCATGCCCGGCATGCGCACGAAGCTGCACGCCGTGATCAACAAGCCGGGCGTGTTCGACGGCTTCTCGGCCAACTACAGCGGCGAGGGCTTCTCGCACATGCGCTTCAAGTTCCACGGCATGAGCCGCGCCGACTTCGACAAGTGGGCCGCCGACGTCCGCAAGAGCGACGGTCGCCTCGACGGCACGCGCTACCTCGTGCTGGAAAAGCCGAGCGAGAAGGTGCCGCCGCAACGCTTCGCCTCGGTCGAGGCCGGCCTGTTCGACAAGGCGGTCAACCGCTGCGTCGAGCCGGGCAAGATGTGCCAGCACGACATGATGGCCATCGACAAGGCCGGCGGCCTCGGCATGGCCGGGACCACCAACGTCACCACCCTCGAATACGACAAGCGGGTTCGGCGCGGGGAGGGCGGCATCCGCTCGTTCGTCGCCGCGCTCTGCGCCCCCAAGTCCGCGCCCGCCGAAGCGCGCTGATCAAAGCCTAGAGATCATCATGTCCCCGGACCTCGTAAAAACGATCTTCGGCCGTCTCACATGGGACGCCATTCCCTTCCACGAGCCGATCCTGCTCGGCACGTTCGCCATGGTCGCGTTGGGCGGTATCACCGTCCTGGCCGCCCTGACCTACTTCAAGGTCTGGGGCTATCTGTGGCGTGAGTGGCTGACCAGCGTCGACCACAAGAAGATCGGGGTGATGTACATCATCCTGGCCATCATCATGCTGCTGCGCGGCTTCGCCGACGCCCTGATGATGCGGGCGCAACAAGCCTTGGCCTTCGGCGACGCCGCCGGCTACCTGCCGCCGCACCACTACGACCAGGTCTTCACCGCCCACGGCGTGATCATGATCTTCTTCGTGGCGATGCCGCTGATCACCGGCCTGATGAACCTCGTCGTGCCGTTGCAGATCGGCGCCCGCGACGTGGCCTTCCCGTTCCTGAACAACTTCAGCTTCTGGATGACGGTCGGCGGCGCGGTGACGGTGATGCTCTCGCTGTTCGTCGGCGAGTTCGCCCGCACCGGCTGGCTGGCTTATCCGCCATTGTCTAATTTGGCGTACAGTCCAGATGTCGGGGTAGACTACTACATCTGGTCGCTGCAGATCGCCGGCGTCGGCACCACCCTGTCGGGCATCAACCTGATCGTGACCATCGTGAAGATGCGCGCGCCGGGCATGAGCCTGATGAAGATGCCGGTGTTCACCTGGACCTCGCTGTGCAGCAACGTCCTGATCGTCGCCAGCTTCCCGATCCTCACGGCCGTCCTGGCCCTGCTGACCGCTGACCGCTATCTGCACACCAACTTCTTCACGAACGACTTCGGCGGCAACCCGATGATGTACGTGAACCTGATCTGGATCTGGGGTCACCCCGAGGTCTACATCCTGGTGCTGCCGGCCTTCGGCGTGTTCTCGGAAGTCGTCTCGACCTTCTGCGGCAAGCGCCTGTTTGGCTACAGCTCGATGGTCTACGCCACGGTCGTCATCACGATCCTGTCGTACATCGTGTGGCTGCACCACTTCTTCACCATGGGCTCCGGCGCCAGCGTGAACTCGTTCTTCGGGATCACGACCATGATCATCTCGATCCCGACAGGGGCGAAGATCTTCAACTGGCTGTTCACGATGTACCGCGGCCGCATCCGCTTCGAGGTGCCGATGCTGTGGACCGTGGGCTTCATGGTCACCTTCGTCATCGGCGGCATGACCGGCGTTCTGCTGGCCGTTCCGCCCGCCGACTTCGTCCTGCACAACTCGCTGTTCCTGATCGCCCACTTCCACAACGTGATCATTGGCGGCGTGGTGTTCGGCATGTTCGCCGGCATCGTCTACTGGTTCCCCAAGGCCTTCGGCTTCAAGCTCGACCCGTTCTGGGGCAAGGTCTCGTTCTGGTTCTGGCAGATCGGCTTCTTCTTCGCCTTCATGCCGCTCTACGTGCTCGGCCTGATGGGCGTGACCCGCCGCATGAGCCACTTCGAGGACCACAGCCTGCAGATCTGGTTCGTGATCTCGGCCTTCGGCGCGGTTCTGATCCTGATCGGCATCATCGCCTTCGTTCTGCAGATGGTCGTCGGCTACCTGAAGCGCGAGCAGCTGGCCGATCCGACCGGCGACCCCTGGGGCGGCCGTACGCTGGAGTGGTCGACCTCGTCGCCGCCGCCGGCCTACAACTTCGCCTTTACGCCGGTGATCCACGAGGTCGACGCCTGGCATGACATGAAGCAGCGCGGCTACGTGCGTCCGACCACCGGGTTCATCCCGATCCACATGCCGAAGAACACCGGCGCGGGGATCATCCTGGCCGGCATCAGCATCGTCGTCGGCTTCGCGATGATCTGGCACATCTGGTGGCTGGCCGTGGCGTCGTTCGTCGCCCTGGTCGGCGGGGCCATCGTCCACACCTTCAACTTCAAGCGTGACTACTACATTCCGGCCGAGGAGGTCGTCCAAGTCGAGGACGCCCGGACCGAAGCCCTGCGGAGCCTCGCGTAACCATGGCCCACGCCCAGACCCTGACCGAAGCGGGCGAAACCCGCTTCCACCTGACCGAGGACCACCATCCGGAGAACGGGACCCTGCTTGGGTTCTGGATCTACCTGATGAGCGACTGCCTGATCTTCGCGGTCCTCTTCGCGTGCTACGCCGTGCTCGGCCGCAACTATGCGGCCGGCCCCTCGGGGGCGGATCTGTTCGACCTGCCCATCGTGGCGGTGAACACCGCGCTGCTGCTGTTCTCGTCGATCACCTACGGCTTCGCCATGCTCTCGGCCCAGGCCAAGAAGGTGACGCCGACCCTGGTGTGGCTGGCGATCACGGGCCTGTTCGGCCTCGGCTTCCTGTCGCTGGAACTCTATGAGTTCCATCACCTGATCCACGAGGGCGCCGGCCCGCAGCGCAGCGCGTTCCTGTCGTCGTTCTTCGTGCTCGTCGGCACCCACGGCCTGCACGTGACCTTCGGCATCATCTGGCTCGTCACGCTGATGACCCAGGTCGCCAAGCGCGGCCTCGGCGTCGAGATGAAGCGCCGCCTGATGTGCCTGTCGATGTTCTGGCACTTCCTCGACGTCATCTGGATCGGCGTCTTCTCGTTCGTCTATCTGCTCGGAGTCCTGAAATGAGCGCGGCCAGCCACGATGCGCACCACGCGCACGATGACCACGGTCATGACCACGACGGCGGCGCTCATGGCTCGCTGAAGGACTACGTCATCGGCTTCGTGCTGGCGGTGATCCTCACCGCCATCCCGTTCTGGCTGGTGATGGGCCATGTCCTGCCGAGCAACCAGATGACCGCCATCGCCGTCATGGGCCTGGCGATCATCCAGGTGCTGGTCCACATGATCTACTTCCTGCACATGAACTCGCGTTCGGAAGGCGGCTGGACCATGCTGGCCCTGGTGTTCACCCTCGTCGTGGTGGTGATCACGCTGTCGGGTTCGCTGTGGGTCATGCACAACCTCGACACCCACATGATGGCCCCGATGCCGCACGACATGCGGGAAGTCCCCTGATGACGGCCCGCCGCGGCGGCGCCCGGACGATCGCCCTGGCCGGGCTCTGCCTGGCCTTCACCGCGATCTTCCTGGCGCTCTGCGGCTGGCAGGTCCAGCGCAGGGCCTGGAAGCTCGACCTGATCGCCCGGGTCGAGCAGCGCATCCACGCAGAGCCGACCCCGCCCCCCGGTCCCGACCGCTGGGCGGGGATCAGCCAGACCTCCGACGGCTATCGCCGCGTGCGCCTGACCGGTCGTTTCCTGCACGACCGCGAGGCCCTGGTTCAGGCCGTCACCCGCGAAGGGCCCGGCTTCTGGGTCGTCACCCCGCTTTCCACCGACCAGGGCTTCGACGTCCTCGTCAATCGCGGCTTCGTTTCTGCCGATCATCGCGCTCCGGGAACCCGTCTGGCCGCCCAGGCCGCTGGCCAGGTCAGCGTCGTCGGCCTCCTGCGCCTGACCGAGCCGCACGGCGGCTTCCTGCGCAAGAACGATCCGGCGGGCGGCCGCTGGTACTCCCGCGACGTCCTGGCCATCGCCAAGGCTAAGGGCCTGGGCCGGACCGCGCCCTATTTCGTCGACGCCGACGCCACGGCCAATCCCGGCGGCTGGCCGATCGGCGGCTTGACCGTGGTCAATTTCCCCAACAGCCACCTGGTCTACGCCCTGACCTGGTTCGGCCTGGCGCTGCTGACCGGCGGGGCGGCCGCCTATGTTCTGTTCGACGCGCGCCGGAACCGGGTTAAAGAGGCCCCATGACGCCGACCGCCCGCATCCTGATCGCCGGCATGTCGGGCTGGCTTTCAGGGGCGCGGGCCGCGGACAACGCGGCGAACCCCGCCGACGCCATCGCCCGGCAGAATATGCTGCAGCTGATCCACCTGCGCTGGATCGCCGTGGTCGGCCAGGTCGTCACCATACTGGCGGTGCATTTCAGCCTCGGCTTCCAGCTGCCCCTGGCGGCGATGATGCTGGTGCTGGCGGCGCTGGTCGTGCTGAACCTCGCCAGCCTCCTGCGCCTGAAGAGCGCCAAGCCGCTTGGCCCCTATGACCTGTTCTCGGCCCTGGCGCTGGACGCCCTGGCCCTGACCGCCCAGCTCTATTTCAGCGGCGGCGCGACCAACCCCTTCACGACCCTCTACCTGATGCACGTGATCCTGGGCGTCGTCCTGCTCGAGGTCTGGGCCACCTGGGCGATCGTGTTCCTGACCAGCTTCTGCTTCCTGATGCTGGTGGCCTTCAACCGTCCGGTCATCGCCACGGGGCTCAGCGACCAGGCGTTCTTCGGCCTGTTCATCATGGGCATGCTGATGGGGGTGGTGCTGGACGCGGTGCTGCTGGTGACCTTCGTCTCGCGCATCAACACCAACCTGCGCCGCCACGACGCCCACCTGGCCGAGCTGCGCCAGCGGGCGGCGGAAGAGACCCACATCGTCCGCATGGGCCTCCTGGCCTCCGGCGCCGCGCACGAGCTGGGCACGCCGCTGGCGACGCTGGACGTCATACTGAGCGACTGGCGGCGCATGAAGGTGTTCGCCAAGCACCCGGAACTGGCCCAGGAGCTGGAGGACATGCGCGGCGAGGTCCAGCGCTGCAAGCAGATCGTCACCGGCGTCCTGCTGTCGGCGGGCGAGGCGCGCAGCGGCGAGGTCCGGGTCAGCACCCTGCGGGCCTTCATGGACGAGGTGGTGGCCGACTGGCGCGCCACCCGCAACAGCGATGTCCTGACCTACGAAACCGATCTCGTAACCCCAACCTCGATCGTCGCGGAATCGACCCTCAAGCAGGTGATCCACAACGTGCTCGACAACGCGCTGGACGCCTCGCCCGAGGCGGTGCGTCTGCATGCGAGCGTCAGCGGCGGGCTGATCGTCATCGAGGTGGACGACGACGGTCCGGGCTTCGCGCTCGAGACGCTGGAAAACTTCGGCAAGCCCTACAACTCGACCAAGGGACGGGCAGGGGGCGGCCTTGGCCTGTTCCTGGTGGTCAACGTGCTGCGCAAGCTGGGCGGCGCAGTCGGCGCCGAGAACCGCCCCGAGGGCGGCGCCAGCGTCGTGCTGACCCTGCCCCTGGCCTCGCTGCAGATCCGGAGGCGTCATGCCCGCTGAGCGCAAGCTGATCATCGTCGAGGACGACGAGAAGTTCGCCGCCACCCTGAAGCGCTCGTTCGAGCGCCGGGGCTACGAGGTGGTGCATGTCCATGGCCTGGAAGAGGCCCTGGCGGCGCTGGAGACCTTCGCGCCGCGCTACGCCGTCGTGGATCTGAAGCTGGCCGGGGAGTCGGGCCTGTCCTGCGTCCAGGCGCTGATCGCCCGTGATCCGGACATGCTGATCGTGGTGCTGACCGGCTTCGCCAGCATCGCCACGGCGGTCGAGGCCATCAAGCTGGGCGCCTGCCACTACCTGGCCAAGCCTTCCAACACCGACGACATCGAGGCCGCTTTCGACAAGCGCGAAGGCGACGCCGGCGCGGCCATCGGCGAGCGCGCCACCTCGCTGAAGAATCTGGAATGGGAGCGGATCCACCAGACCCTGGTCGAGACCGACTTCAACATCTCCGAGACCGCCCGGCGTCTGGGCATGCACCGCCGCACCCTGGCCCGGAAGCTGGAAAAGCGCCGGATCAACTGACGGCTTCGCGCCGTTCTCATCCCTGATGCTCATCCCGATCCCGAGGCCCGCAGGGGCGCCGGGCTCGCCGCGCCACGGCCGTAAGCCGCCGAACAAGCGCCGTACCAAATTGGTCTAAATTGGTATAGGCAATATCGCGGACCAAAAATGGGCTAAGATCTGAAAATTTGTTAGGACAAATGGTCCGCCCTGCCGTATGCCGTTTTCTCGAACCTGCGGACCAGCCACAGAGCTGGCGGCATCGAGGGAGTAAGACGAGTGCGACACATTCGGCGACGCGCGGGCGGCCTGGTTCTGGCCCTGCTGGTCTCGGCGGCTCTGCCCGTCGGCGTCATGGCCCAACCGAGCGGGCAGGGGCCTGTTCTGGTCGGCGGCGCGGATCTGGCGGCCATGCGCAGCGAAGGCGAGCGCTATCCGATGTTCGCCGCCGAACTGAAGCGGGTGCGCAAGGAGGTCGACGCGGCCATGAAGGCCGGCATCGACGTGCCCGTGCCGAAGGATCCGGGCGGCGGCCGCACTCACGAGCAGCACAAGCGCAACTACATGGCCATCTACGGCGCGGGCATGCTGTACCGCGCCACCGGCGACAAGGCCTATGCCGACTACGCCCGGCGGATGCTGCTGGAATACGCCAAGCTCTATCCGACTCTGGGGCTGCACCCGGCCGCCAAGAACAATTCCGCCGGCAAGCTGTTCTGGCAGAGCCTGAACGACGCGGTCTGGGTGGTCTATTCGATCCAGGGCTACGACGCGATCCGCGACACCCTCAGCGACGCCGACCGCAAGACCATCGACGACGGCGTCTTCCGGCCGATGGCCAAGTTCATCGCCGACGACCAGCCGCAGGTCTTCGACATCATCCACAACCACGCCACCTGGGCCTGCGCCGCCGTCGGCATGACCGGCTACGTGCTGCGCGACCAGGTGATGGTGGAGAAGGCCCTGAAGGGCACGGACCGCTCGGGCAAGGTCGGCTTCCTCAAGCAGATCGACCAGCTGTTCTCGCCCGACGGCTACTACGCCGAGGGGCCGTACTACCAGCGCTACGCCCTGCAGCCCTTCGTGCTGTTCGCCCACGCCATCGACGAGAACGAGCCGCAGCGGAAGATCTTCGAATACCGCGGCGGCGTGCTGACCAAGGCGGTCCGCGCGGCGGTGCAGCTGACCTATGACGGCTACTTCTTCCCGTTCAACGACGCCCTGCTGGAAAAGAGCCTCAAGACCGACGAGCTCTACCAGTCGGTTGCCATCGCCTATGGCGCGACCAAGGATCCGTCGCTGCTGTCGATCGCCCGCTGGCAGGGCCGCACGACCCTGACGCCGGACGGCCTGGCCGTGGCCCGCGACCTGGCGGCCGGCAAGGAAAGGCCGTTCCCCTACGCCTCGATGCTGTTCCGCGACGGTCCCGACGGCGACCAGGGCGCGATCGCCGTGATGCGCGCCGGACCGGGCGACGAGGACGAGGTCGTGGCGGTCAAGAACTCGGCCCAGGGCATGGGCCATGGCCACTACGACAAGCTGAACTGGATCCTCTACGACGCCGGCCGCGCGATCATCACCGACTACGGCGCGGCCCGCTTCCTCAACATCGAGGCCAAGGACGGCGGTCGTTACCTCAAGGAAAACGAGACCTGGGCCAAGCAGACCGTGGCCCACAACACCCTGGTCGTGAACGAGACCAGCCAGTTCGAAGGCAAGGTCAAGGTCGCCAACACCCTGGCGCCGAAGCAGATCTTCTTCTCCGCCGAAGGGAAGGCGAAGATCAGCACGGCCGAGATGGCCGGCGCCTGGCCGGGCGTGACCTTCCGCCGCTCGATCGTGCAGATCGACGTCGGCGGCAAGGGCCCGCCGCTGGTGCTCGACCTGTTGAAGGTGCACGGCGACAAGCCGGCCCAGTACGACCTGCCGCTGCACTTTTCCGGCCACATCATCGACGCCGGCTTCCCGCTGAAGCAGAACCTCGCCGAGCGCCCGGTGCTGGGCAAGGACGACGGCTACCAGCACCTGTGGGTCGATGCGACGGGCGCACCCGACGCCTCCAACGCCCGCCTGACCTGGATCAATGGCGAGCGTTTCTACACCTGGCGCATGCTGCCGCCTGCCGGGGCGGAGGTGATCCTGGGAGAGAGCGGCGCCAACGATCCCAAGTTCAACCTGCGCCGCGAACCCGTGCTGATTCAGCGGGTGAAGGGCGCGACCGACACGACCTTCGTCGGCGTGCTCGAGCCGCACGGCGCCTACGACCCGTCGGCGGAGACCACCGAAGGCAGCACCAGCCGTATCGAGGCCCTACGCCACGTACGGACGGCCGACGCCGACGTCGTCACCATCGTCCTGGCCGGCGGCCGCACGATCGTCCTGGCCATCGCCGACAGCGCCGAGCCCGGCGCCGTCCACAAGGCGAACGTCGATGGCGCGCCCTTCAGCTGGAAGGGCCACTTCGGCCGCTTCGACGGCGAGGACATCGGCCAATGAGGGGCGGGCTTCGCTGGCTGATCGTCAGCCTGGTCGGGCTGGCGACCGTCATCAACTACATCGACCGTAACGCCCTGGCCGTGATGTGGCCGGCGGTGT
The DNA here is from genome assembly GCF_059415485.1 of Caulobacter sp. GW821-FHT10C03. Classification (NCBI taxonomy): domain Bacteria; kingdom Pseudomonadati; phylum Pseudomonadota; class Alphaproteobacteria; order Caulobacterales; family Caulobacteraceae; genus Caulobacter; species Caulobacter sp. GW821-FHT10C03. The sequence continues at coordinate 192,761 of NZ_JBWKNI010000008.1, forward strand.
CCAAGGACATCGGCGCCGACAAGGCCGACTACGCCCTACTGGTGACCATCTTCATGGTCGCCTACGCCTTCGGCCAGTCGCTGTTCGGCAAGGTGTTCGACGTCATCGGCACCCGCATGGGCTTCGCCGTCTCGATCCTGGTCTGGTCGCTGTCGATCGCCGCCCACAGCCTGGTGCGCTCGCTCGGTCTGCTGGCCCTGCTGCGCGTGACCCTGGGGATCAGCGAGGCCGGCAACTGGCCCGGCGCGGTCAAGGCCAACGCCCTGTGGTTCCCGCCGCGCGAACGCGCCCTGGCGCAAGGCATCTTCAACTCCGGCGCGGCGATCGGGGCGATCATCTCCGCGCCGCTGGTGGCCCTGCTGTTCGAGCTTCTGGGCTGGCGGGCGACCTTCCTGGTGGTCGGCGTGCTGGGCTTCCTGTGGCTGCTGCCGTGGCTGTTCATCTATCGCGCCGACCCGGGCGCCCATCCGTGGCTGAGCGAGGCCGAGCGCGCCCACATCGCCGATCGTGGCGAGGCCAATGCGAAGGCCGGCTGGTCGCCGACCCTGCCGCAACTGCTGCGCCAGAAGCAGAGCTGGGCGATCATCGTCTCGCGCTTCTTCCTCGACCCGGTCTGGTGGCTGTTCGTCTCCTGGCTGCCGATCTACCTGGCGGAAAGCTTCGGCTTCGACGTGCGCAAGATCGGCCTCTTCGCCTGGGTGCCGTTCGTCGGCGCCATGCTGGGCAGCCTCGGCGGCGGCTGGCTCTCCGGCGCGCTGATCCGGCGCGGCTGGAAGACCCTGAGCGCCCGGCGCTTCGCGGTGACCCTGGGCGGCGTGATCATGCTGCCGGCCCTGCTGCTGACGGCCCGGGCGGCCGATCCGCTGAGCGCCGTGCTGCTGATCGCCGTGATCCTGTTCGGCTTCCAGGTGGCCATCAACAACATCCAGACCCTGCCCAGCGACTATTACGGCGGCGGGGCCGTGGGCACGATCGCCGGCGTCGGCGGCACCGCCGCCGTGGCCGGAACCCTGGTCACGACCTGGCTGGTGCCGGTCATGACCCGGCACGGCTACGCCCCGATCTTCGTCCTGGCGGCGGCCATCGTGCCGCTGGGCGTCATCGCTCTCTGGCTGCTGGGCGGGCGCGAAAGCCCCGTGCCGGCGCCGGCTTCCGACATTCAGTAAAAGAGGGGACCCCATGAGGTTCAAGGACAAGGTCGCGCTGGTCACCGGCGGCGGCCGCGACATCGGCCGCGAGGTCTCGCTGCGACTGGCCGCCGAGGGCGCGACCGTGGTGGTGAACTATCGCGGCGACGAAGCCTCGGCCCAGGAGACGGCGGCCCGCATCGAAGCGGCTGGCGGCAAGGCGGTGCTGCACCGCGCCGACGTCACCGACGCGGCCGAGGTGTCGGGTCTGGTGGCCGCCGCCGCTGGCGTCACCGGCAAGATCGACATTCTCGTCAACCTCGCCGGCGGCATGGTCGCCCGCAAGAGCCTGGCCGAGATGGACGAGGCCTTCTTCGACCAGGTCATGACCCTGAACCTGAAGTCGGCCTTCCTGGTGACCAAGGCGGCCCTGCCGCACATCCCGGACGGGGCGGCGATCATCAACATCGCCTCGCTGGCCGGCCGCGACGGCGGCGGCCCCGGGGCCAGCGTCTATGCCGCTTCGAAGGGCGCGCTGATGACCCTGACCCGCGGCTGGGCCAAGGAACTGGGCCCGCGCGGCATCCGCGTCAACGCTCTGTGCCCGGGCCTGATCGGCACCAGCTTCCACGACATCTTCTCCAAGCCCGAAGGCCGCGCCGCCGTGGCCGGCAATACGCCGCTGCGCCGCGAGGGCGCGCCCGAGGAGGTGGCCGCCGCCGTGGCCTTCCTGGCCTCGCAGGACGCCTCGTTCCTGGCCGGGGTCAATCTCGACATCAACGGCGGGCTGGCCTTCTCGTAAGGCCGGCCGCGACCGCAAAAACAAGGAGGGAGGATCCAATGAAAATCAGAACCGCGATGCTCGCGGCCTTGGTCCTGGCGGCGGCTCCGGCCGCCGTCCTGGCCCAGCCGCCCGGCCCGCAGAAGGATCGTGAGCCGCGCACCGACGCCGCCCCGATCAAACCCTACAAGATCATCCTGGTGGGCGACTCCACCATGGCCCCGGGCAGCGGCTGGGCCTCGGCCTTCTGCGACTATCACGTCAAGTCGTCGCTGAACTGCCTGAACCTCGGCCGCGGCGGGCGCTCGACCCGCAGCTATCGCGCCGAGGGCTCGTGGGACATCGCGCTGAACGAGGCGCGGGTGAAGGGCTACGCCGCCACCTACGTGCTGATCCAGTTCGCCCACAACGACCAGTCGTCCAAGGGCGAGCGCTGGACCGACATGACCACCGAGTTCCCGGCCAACCTGAAGCGGTTCGTCGAGGAGGTGAGGGCGGCTGGCGCCGAGCCGGTGCTGCTGACCCCTCTGACCCGCCGCGAGTTCGCGGGGGGGCAGCTGAAGAACACGCTGGAGCCCTGGTCGGAGGAGGTGCGCAAGGTCGCCGCCGAGACCAAGACGCCGCTGGTGGATCTCAACAAGTCCAGCGCCGCCGTCGTGCGCAAGCTGGGCGCCGTGGACTCCATGAAGCTGGCCCAGGCCGAGCCGCTGGAGAACGAGGTGGCCGCCGCCAAGGCCGGCACGACCCTGCCGCCGCGCGCGGCGGAGGAAGCGCGCCAGCCCGACGTGCCGACGACCGAGACCGGGCCGCGCGGCCAGCTGGTGCGCAAGTTCGACTACACCCACGTCGGCGAGACCGGCGCGCGGGTGTTCGCCCGGCTTGTCGCCAACGACCTGGCCGCCGCCGTGCCGGCGCTGCGCAGCCAGCTGGTTCCTTAAGCAAGGAGGACGCGGAAACGGCTTCGCGCCACGGCCCTGGCCGGGGTCGTTTCCGCGCGCCTGCCTGGTAAAAATTGGTATGCATATTGGCCGGTTCAAATTGGCCTAAATATTTCTAAAATTGGTCCGAGAATCCGCCTTGACGCATCTGCGGTCAGGTCGCACGGTTCCGGCATAAGAAAAGAAGGGGAGGGAGCAAACATGCACGTCGCCAATACTCCGCGTGGCCAGTCTACTCTGGGCGTCCAGTCGCGGTTCGCGGTCCTGCGGTCGGTCCTGAGCTGCGGCGTCGCCGCCTCGGCCATCGCGTTCGCCGCCGGCGCTTCGGCTCAGGAAGCGGTCGCCACCGCGCCCGTCGATCAGCCGATCACCGACAACTCGGTCGACGAGGTGGTGGTCAGCGCCGTCCGTCAGACCATGCAGAATTCGATCGCGGTGAAGCGCGACACGACGGCCATCGTCGACGCCCTGTCGGCCAACGAGATCGGCGACCTGCCGGGCCAGTCGATCGGCGAAGCGATCATGACCATCACCGGCGCCACCGCCGACCGTGGCAACTACGGCCCGACCGAAGTGTCGCTGCGGGGTCTGGGCTCGTTCCTGTCGGCCACCACCTTCAACGGCCGCGAGGCCTCGAACGGCAGCGGCGACCGCGCCGTCAACTTCGGCCAGTTCCCGTCCGAGCTGTTCAACGGCATCAAGATCTACAAGTCGCAACAGGCCGACCTGATCGAGGGCGGCGTCGCCGGTACGATCGAGATGGAGACCAAGAAGCCGCTCGACTACGGCAAGCGGCTGGCCCAGGTGGAGTTCAAGGGCAACTACAATCCTTATCAGAAGCGGATCACCGGCTCCGATCCCTGGGGCTGGCGCGGCACGGCCAGCTATGTCGACCAGTACGAACTGGGCAAGCTGGGCGATGTCGGCATTTCGCTGGGGATCCAGCGCAACCAGGTCGACGACCCGGCCGAGTCCTACGTGGCGTCGAACACCTGGGTGGCCTGCAATCCCAGCATCGTCAGCACCGGCAACTGCACCGAGGTGAGCCGCGCCCAGGCCGCCGCCGGCACGCCGTTCTACCTGACGCCCAACTCGATGACCTATCGCCAGCTGACCGCCAAGGAGAAGCGCGACGCCTTCTTCGGCGCTCTGCAATGGCAGCCCAACGACCGCTTCGACGCCAATTTCGACGTCGAATATTCCAAGCGGAACTACCAGGAAGACCGCCACGACCTGGGCCTGGCCGAGACCCGCTACAACCTGCACAACGTGCAGTACGACGATGACGGCCGGCTGCTCTACGCCGAGGGCTCGAGCACGCTGCAGTCGGTCTCGACCCTGTTCCAGCGGGAAGAGGAATATATCGGCGGCGGCGGCAATTTCGAGTTCGAGGCCACCGATCGCCTGACCCTGAAGGCCGACATCTCCTACAGCCAGACCACCCGCACCGACCTGACCCGCTCGGTCCGCCTGCGCTCGGATCCGCTCGACATCTACGGCGTGCGCACGGCGATCAACAATCAGCGGGTGCCCTACGTCTACGACGCGCGCAACGGTTTCGCGCCGACCATCACCATCGACCCGCGCTTCAAGCTCGACGACTGGTCGCTGTTCAGCGACGACGCTCGCCTGACCCGCGAGGAGGAGGAGAAGAAGGACCGCATCTTCGCGACCCGCTTCGACGCCAGCTACGCGCTCGACGGCTTCATCAACAAGGTCGATGCCGGCCTGCGCTACTCGCGCCGCCGCTACACCACCTATGACGACCTGGTCACCATCGACCAGGCCAGCCTGGCGGTGGACCGGGCGGTGAACCTGGCTTGCCGCACCAACTTCCCGCAGTCGGACTACATGTCCGACGCCCCCGGCGGCTCGATCCACAGCTGGGCGACCTTCGACACCCTCTGCCAGTTCCGCAACTATCTGGGCGCGGAAGATCCCGGCGGCACGGGCGACACCCGCTCTGTGGCCAACGCCGACGTCACCGAGACGGTGTGGTCGGGCTACGTCATGGCCTCCTACAAGGGCGAGGCGGCCGGCATGCCGGTGCGTGGCAACTTCGGCGTCCGCGTCGTCGACACCAGCGTCGTCTCCAAGGGCTTGCGGGCCGGCCTGGAGGTGGTCAACAACAGCGACGGCTCGATCCGCCTGGTCGAGACCGGCGAGTTCGACGATACCCGGATCAAGGCTTCCAGCTTCCGCGTGCTGCCCAGCGTCAACGCCAATTTCGACCTGAACCCCAAGACGGTCGGCCGGATCGCGCTCTACCGCGCCATGTCGCGCCCGGCCCCCAGCAGCCTGGCGGCGGGGCGGACCATCACCCTGCAGGACGGCACGGACTTCACCTCGATCCAGGACGCTATCGGCGAGATCGTCGCCAGCGGCAGCCCGCGCCTGAAGCCGATCATGTCGTGGAACGCCGACGTCGCGCTCGAATACTACTACAACCGCGACACCATCCTGGCGACGACACTGTATTACAAGCAGTTCACCGGCGGCTTCATCCCGGTGACCATCGACGAAGAGTTCGTCATCGACGGCCAGAACGTCACGGTGCCGGTCACCCAGACCCAGAACAGCGACGACAAGAGCCACGTCTACGGCGCGGAGTTCACGCTCTCCAACAAGTTCAGCTGGCTGCCCAAGCCGCTCGACGGCTTCGGCGGCAAGCTGAGCTACAACTACGCGATCACCAACTTCAAGAACCACGACATCCGGCTGGGCGACGTCATCGACCCCGACACCGGCGTGGTGACCGAAGGCATGATCCCGGCCGCGGGCCTGAACGGCTATTCCAAGCACGTGCTGTCGGCCCAGCTCTATTACGAGGCCGGCCCGCTGACCCTGCAGGGCATCTACCGCTACCGCTCGCGCTACTATCAGGACTTCGTCGGCGGCAACGCCCAGCTGCGCTACATCTCGGGCGGCGACGCCTTCGACTTCACGGCTCAATACAAGCTGAACAAGAAGGTCGATATCCGCCTGCAGGGCCTCAACCTGTTCAACGAGGTTAAGGTCGACTCGATGCCGATCCAGGGCAGCACCCGCAACTACCAGTACTTCGGGCCGCAGTTCTTCGCTTCGATACGCGCGCGCTTCTAGGGCCGATTGGCGGCCGTGGTGCAAACCAATTTGCTATTCCAATTTTAATCCGATTGGGGCAAATCTGGCGACGCAACAACGTCTTAGAGGGGCGCCATGGCCGACCGCCGGCTGTTCGAGGAAATCGCCGACAAGATCGCCGGCATGGTCCGGGCGGGAGAGTTTCCGCCCGGCTCCAGGCTGCCGGGCGAGCGGGAGATGTCCGAACGGCTGGGCGTCAGCCGGGTGACAGTGCGCGAGGCCGAGATCGCGCTCCAGGCGCGCGGGACTCTGCGTATCCGGGCCGGCTCGGGGGTCTATGTCTGCGGTCCGGTCGCGCCCGACAGCGCCGGCGGCGACGCCCTGCCGACCGTCAGCGCCTTCGAGCTGACCGAGGCCCGCTCGCTGTTCGAGTCCGAGGCCGCCGCCCTGGCCGCGCCGATCATCTCGGATGCGGACCTCGCCAAGCTCGACGCGCTGCTGATCGAGATGGTCGAGGCCGGCGACGACGACGCCCGCTCGACGGCGGTGGATCGCGAGTTCCACATGACCATCGCCTCGGCCTCGGGCAATCGGGTGATCATCCACACGATCAAGACCCTCTGGAAGTTCCGCATGGAAGATCCGGAGGTGCGCCGCACCCACGAGTCGATCTGCCATCACGATGGCGACGCCCGCCAGAACGAACACGCCGCCGTGGTCGAGGCCCTGCGCCGCCGCGACGCCAAGGCCGCCCGCCAGGCCATGCGCCTGCACTTCTCGCGCCTGCTGGAAGCCATGCTCGACGCTACCGAGCAGCAGGAGCGCCAGGCGCTGGAACGCAAGTCGGCCGAGAGCCGCAGCCGCTTCCTGATCAGCGCCCGGATGGGCTGACCCGTCGGGCTGAAACGCCCGCCTAGCTCACCGCGTCGAGGATCGCCCGCACCCGCGCGGCCAGGGCCGAAGGCGCGTAGGGCTTGTCGATCATCGGGTATTCGTTGGCCCAGTCCTCGGCCTCCTGGCCGATGAAGCCCGAGGTCAGCAGCACCTTCAGGCTGGGCCGCTTGACGCGGGCCTTGCGGGCCAGGTCCAGGCCCGTGATCCCGCCGGGCATCACCACGTCTGAGAACAGCAGGTCGAAGCCGTCGCCGTTGCGCAGGCGGCGCAGGGCGCTGGCGGCGTTGCGCGCCGCGGCGACATGGTAGCCCAGCGGTCGCAGGGTATCGACCGCCAGGGCCAGCACGGCCGGATCGTCCTCGACCACCAGGATCCGCTCGGTGCCGACCGGCACGCTGGCGGCTGGACCCTCAATCACGACCTCTACATTCGACGGCGCGCAGGCCGGCAGGTCGATGCGGAAGGACGCGCCGGCGCCGGGGCTGGTCGTCACCTCGATCTCGCCGCCTGACTGCCGCACGAAGCCATAGACCTGCGAGAGGCCCAGGCCCGAGCCCTTGCCCACCTCCTTGGTGGTGAAGAACGGCTCGAAGATGCGCGAGGCTACCTCGGGCGACATGCCCGGGCCGCTGTCGCTGACCACCAGCTGGTGGCCGGCCGCGCCGGTTCGCACCGAAATCTTCAGCAGGCCTGCGCCGTCCATGGCGTCGCGAGCGTTGACCGCCAGGTTCAGCAGCACGCTTTCCAGTTGGGCGACGTCGACATGCACCCAGCCCTGTTCGGTCGAGTGTTCGACCTCGATGGTGACGGCATCGCCCACCGCTTGGCGCAGTAGGGACGAGAACTCGCGGACGAGGTCGTTGAGTTCGACCGTCGCCGGGTCCAGCCGCTGTCGGCGCGAGAAGGCCAGCAGTTGGCGGGTCAGGGCCGCGCCGCGCTCGGCCGCCTGGCGGGCCGCCATGATCTGCCGGGCATAGGGAAAGGCGTCGCCGCAGCGGCGCTGCACGAGGTCGATATTGCCCAGCACCACGGTCAGCAGGTTGTTGAAGTCGTGGGCCACCCCGCCGGTCAGTTGGCCGACGGCCTCCATCTTGCGGGCGTGGGACAGGGCCTCTTCCAGGCCGCGGCGGTCGGTGTTGTCGAACAGGGCGCCGAACACCAGGGCGCGGCCGGTGTCGTCGTCGAAGGCCAGGACGCCCTGGTCGATGAACGAGCGATACTCGCCGTCGGCCCGCAGCCAGCGGTACTCGCAGCTGTAGGAGCCCGTCCGTATGGCCTCGGCCTGGGCGCGGGCGACCACGGGGCGGTCCTCGGGATGCACCCGGTCGATGCCCAGCGCGGCCTCGCCCAGCAGTTGGTCGGCCGGAAAGCCGGTCAGGCGCTCGGCGTTGTCGCTCAGCGACAGCGGGGTGTAGGGCGGCTCGGCCAGGCGGGAATGGAAGACAATCGGCAGCACCCGCAGGATGGCCTGCTGGCGCTCCTCGTTGCTGCGCAGCGAGCGCTCGGCCGCGGCCTTCTCGACCTGGACCCGGGCGTATTCCTCCAGCAGGGCCTTCTGGTGCTCGGCCTGGCGAGCCAGCTCCAGCGTCTTGACGTGGAGATCGACCAGCACCTGCACCTTGGAGCGCAGGATGAACGGATCGACCGGCTTGAACACCACGTCCACGGCCCCGGCCGAATAGGCCTTGAAGATGTGGGTCTCGTCGCGGAACACGGCGGTCAGGAAGACGATCGGCACGCTGCGCGTGCGCCGGCGCTGGCGGATGAGGGCGGCGGTCTCGTAGCCGTCCATGCCCGGCATGTGCAGGTCGAGCAGGATCACGGCGAAGTCGTCGGTCAGAAGCCGCCGCAGGGCCTCCTCGCCTGAGCGGGCGATGACCAGCTCCTGGCCCAGGCTCTCCAGCGCCTGGACGGCGGCGAAGGCGTTGCGCTCGTCGTCGTCGACGATGAGGATCTTGGTGACCGGCTGCGGCTCGGGCTCGACCGGCGGGAACTGGACGGCGGGGACCATGATCAGGACGCCGCCGTCGCCAGCACCACCACGTTGTCGCCGGCCGCCCGCGCCGCGTCCGCCCGCTGCACCGAGACCCTCAGCACCGAGATCAGCTGGTCCAGGTCCACCGGCTTGGAGACATAGTCGGACGCCCCGGCCTGGATGCACTTCTGGCGGTCGCCCTTCATGGCCTTGGCGGTGACGGCGATCACCGGCAGGTCGGCGAAGCGCCGGCGCGAGCGGATCTCGCGCATGGTCTCGTAGCCGTCCATGTCGGGCATCATGATGTCGACCAGCACCAGATCGACCTGGTCCAGACCGTCCATCAGCTCCAGGCCCGCGCGGCCGCTTTCGGCGTAGCGCAGCGCGATGCCGTATTCCTCCAGGGCGCTGGCCAGAGAGAAGATGTTGCGGATGTCGTCGTCGATGACGACGGCGGTGCGGCCGGCCAGAACGGCGTCGGCGTGGCGGTTCTGGGCCAGCATGGCCCGGGCGGCCTCGGGCAGGCCGTCCACCCGTTCGTGCAGCAGCAGGGCGGCCTGATCGATCAGCTGTTCGGGGGTGCGGGCGATGCGGGCCAGCCCCGTGAACACCGCCAGCCGCAGGCGCCGGCTCTCCTCGGCGTCGCGTTCGCCGGGCGCGTACAGCACCACCGCGCCGGGGGCCGGGTTGCGGGTCTTCAGGGCGTCGAGAACCGACCCGGCCGCGCCCGGCTCGACCTCGATCACCAGGCCGCCGCCGTCGCCCGAGAAGGCCAAGGCGGGGAGGGCGGAAAGGTCACGCGCCACATGCACGTCGCCGAAGGCCTCGCGCAGCAGACCGGTCGTATCGCTGCCGCCCCCGACCAGGGTCGGCGCTCGCGCGCCGCCATGAGCCAGGCGACGCACGCGGTCCAGGGTCGAGATCACCGCTTCCTGTTCGACGGGCTTGCTGGTGAAGCCCAGCGCGCCCATCGACGGGGCCAGGCCGCCGCGATCGTCGGCCGAGATCACCTGCACCGGGATGTGGCGGGTGTCGGCGGTGCGCTTGAGGAGGTCGAGCAGGGCCAGGCCGTCCATGTCGGGCAGGCCGACGTCGAGCAGGATGGCCTCGGGCGAGAAGCGCCGGGCGAGGGACGGCACTGCCGAGCCTTCGCCGGTGACCACCCCGCGATAGCCGGCGTCGCGCGCCAGGGTCAGCAGGATCGAGGCGAAGCGCGGGTCGTCCTCGACGATCAGCACCACGGAGTCGCCGGGCTCGATGCCGTCGCGGTCGTCCTGCACCGTCTCAACCGGCTCGTAGGCGGGGGCGTCGGCCGTGGAGATGACGAAGGTCGCCGGCGGGGCGCCGGCCGGGCGCGGCGTCGGGCCGGAGAGGGCGGAGGCCGCCGTCGGGCTGAAGTTCAGCGGCAGGTAGAGGGTGAAGGTGCTGCCCTGGCCGGGGGTGGAGACCACCCTCAGTTCGCCGCCCAGCAGGCGGGTGATCTCGCGGCTGATCGACAGGCCCAGCCCCGTGCCGCCGTACTTGCGGCTGGTGGTGCCGTCGGCCTGCTGGAAGGCCTCGAAGATGATCCGCTGCTTTTCCTCGGGAATGCCGATGCCGGTGTCCTCGACCGAGAAGGCCAGCACCTGGCCGGCCTTGTTGAGATGGTCGTTGCCCTCGGCCCAACCGCGCTCGGCCCGGCTGACCGACAGGCTGACCGAGCCGGCCTCGGTGAACTTGAAGGCGTTGGACAGCAGGTTCTTGATCACCTGCTGCAGGCGCTTGTCGTCGGTGTACATGGCCCGCGGCAAGGCGGGATCCAGGTCGATCAGGAAGTCCAGCTTCTTGTCCTGGGCGATCTGGGCGAAGGTCCGCTCGGTCTGGTCGCGCAGGCTGGCGAACGACATCTCGCCGATGTCGAGGGTGACCGTGCCGCTCTCGATCTTCGACAGGTCGAGGATGTCGTTGATCAGGCCCAGCAGGTCGGCGCCGGCGCTGTGGATGTTCTTGGCGAACTCCACCTGCTTGCCGGACAGGTTGCCCTGGGCGTTCTCGCTGAGCATCTTCGACAGGATCAGCAGGCTGTTGAGCGGCGTGCGTAGTTCGTGGCTCATATTGGCCAGGAACTCGGACTTGTACTTCGAGGTCAGAGCCAGCTGCTCGGCCTTTTCCTCCAGCGCCGCCTTGGCCTGCTCGACCTCGGTGTTCTTGGCCTCGACCTGCTTGTTCTGGGCCGACAGCAGCAGGGCCTTGTCCTCGAGTTCGGCGTTGGTCTGCTGCAGCTCCTCCTGCTTGGAGCGCAGCAGCTCTTCTGATTGGCGCAGGGACGCGGCCTGCAGTTCGAGGCGATCGTTGGTCTTCTTCAGCTCGCCCTGCTGGGCCTGAAGCTCGGAGGTCAGCAGCTGCGACTGGGCCAGCAGGCCCTCGGTGCGCATGTTGGCGGCGATGGTCGACAGCACGATGCCGATCGACTCCATCAGTTGGTCGAGGAAGGCCTGCTGGGTCTCGTTGAAGGCGCCGAAACTGGCCAGTTCGATCACCGCCTTCAGCTCGCCCTCGAACAGGGCCGGCAGCACGATGATGCTGCGCGGCGCGGCCTCGCCCAGGCCCGAACTGATCTTGACGTAGTCGGCCGGCAGGTCGGTCAGCAAGATGCGCTTCTTCTCGGCTGCGCATTGGCCGACCAGGCCCTCGCGCAGGCGCAGTTGGGTGGCGGGCGAGCGGCGCTGGGCGCCGGCGTAGCTGGCCGCCAGGGTCAGCACCGTGTCGCCGGCCTCGTCGGCCTCCGAGACGTAGAACACCCCGTGCTGGGCGTTGATCAGAGCGGCCAGCTCCGACAGCACCAGGTTCGACACCGTCGACAGGTCGCGCTCGCCCTGCAGCATGCGGCTGAACCGGGCCAGGTTGGTCTTCAGCCAGTCCTGCTCGGTGTTCTTCAACGTCTGATCCTTCAGGTTCCGGATCATCTCGTTGATGTTGTCCTTCAGCGCGGCCACTTCGCCAGAGGCTTCGACCGTGATCGAGCGGGTCAGGTCGCCCTTGGTCACGGCGGTCGACACCTCGGCGATGGCGCGCACCTGGGTGGTCAGGTTGGCGGCCAGTTCGTTGACGTTGTCGGTCAGGTCGCGCCACAGGCCGGCCGCGCCCGGCACCTTGGCCTGGCCGCCCAGCTTGCCTTCCGAACCCACCTCGCGGGCCACGTTGGTCACCTGGTCGGCGAAGGTGGCCAGGGTCTCGATCATGCCGTTGATGGTGTCGGCCAGCGAGGCGATCTCGCCCTTGGCGTCGAGGGTCAGCTTGCGCTTGAGGTTGCCCTGGGCGACGGCGGTGACGACGTCGGCGATGTTGCGGACCTGGCCGGTCAGGTTGGCGGCCATCATGTTGACGTTGTCGGTGAGGTCCTTCCAGGTGCCGGCCACGCCCGGCACGGCGGCTTGGCCGCCCAGCTTGCCCTCGGTGCCTACTTCCCGCGCCACCCGGGTCACTTCCGAGGCGAAACCGTTCAGTTGATCGACCATGACGTTGATGGTCGACTTCAGCTCCAGGATCTCGCCGCGCACGTCGACGGTGATCTTCTTCGACAAGTCGCCCTTGGCGACGGCGGTGGTCACGTCGGCGATGTTACGGACCTGGCCGGTCAGGTTGGCGGCCATGAAGTTGACGTTGTCGGTCAGGTCCTTCCAGGTGCCGGCCACGCCCTTCACCTGAGCCTGGCCGCCGAGCTTGCCTTCCGTGCCGACCTCGCGCGCCACGCGGGTCACTTCCGAGCTGAACGAGTTCAGCTGATCGACCATGACGTTGATGGTGTTCTTCAGCTCGAGGATTTCGCCGCGCACGTCGACGGTGATCTTCTTGGAGAGGTCGCCCATGGCCACGGCGGTGGTCACCTCGGCGATGTTGCGGACCTGGCCGGTCAGGTTGCCGGCCATCAGGTTGACGTTGTCGGTCAGTTCCTTCCACGTGCCGGCCACGCCCTTCACTTGCGCCTGACCGCCGAGTTTGCCCTCGGTGCCGACCTCGCGCGCCACGCGGGTCACTTCCGAGGCGAAGCCGTTCAGCTGGTCCACCATGACGTTGATGGTGTTCTTCAGCTCCAGGATCTCGCCCTTCACGTCGACGGTGATCTTCTTGGAGAGGTCGCCATTGGCCACGGCGGTCGTCACGTCGGCGATATTGCGAACCTGGCCGGTGAGGTTGGCGGCCATGAAGTTGACGTTGTCGGTCAGGTCCTTCCAGGTGCCGGCCACGCCGCGAACCTGGGCCTGGCCGCCGAGCTTGCCCTCGGTGCCGACTTCGCGGGCCACGCGGGTCACTTCCGAGCTGAACGAGTTCAGCTGGTCCACCATGGTGTTGATGGTGTTCTTCAGTTCCAGGATCTCGCCACGCACGTCGACGGTGATCTTCTTGGAGAGGTCGCCGCGGGCCACGGCGGTGGTCACCTCTGCGATGTTGCGGACCTGGCCGGTGAGGTTGCCGGCCATCAGGTTGACGTTGTCGGTCAGTTCCTTCCAGGTGCCCCCGACCCCGGTGACGTTGGCCTGGCCGCCCAGCTTGCCTTCCGTACCCACTTCGCGCGCCACGCGGGTCACTTCGCTGGCGAAGGCGTTCAGCTGATCGACCATGACGTTGATGGTCGATTTCAGCTCCAGGATCTCGCCCTTCACGTCGACGGTGATCTTCTTGGAGAGGTCGCCGTTGGCGACGGCGGTGGTCACCTCGGCGATGTTGCGGACCTGGCCGGTCAGGTTGGCGGCCATGAAGTTGACGTTGTCGGTGAGGTCCTTCCACGTCCCGCCGACGCCCTCCACCTGGGCCTGACCGCCCAGCTTGCCCTCGGTGCCGACCTCGCGGGCCACGCGGGTGACTTCGCTGGCGAAGGCGTTCAGCTGGTCCACCATCACGTTGATGGTGTCCTTCAGTTCCAGGATCTCGCCGCGCACGTCGACGGTGATCTTCTTGGACAGGTCGCCGCGGGCCACGGCGGTGGTCACTTCGGCGATGTTGCGAACCTGGCCGGTGAGGTTGCCGGCCATCAGGTTGACGTTGTCGGTCAGCTCCTTCCACGTGCCCCCGACGCCCTCGACCTGAGCCTGGCCGCCGAGCTTGCCTTCGGTGCCCACTTCGCGCGCCACGCGGGTCACTTCCGAGGCGAAGGCGTTCAGCTGGTCCACCATGGTGTTGATGGTGTTCTTCAGCTCCAGCACCTCGCCCTTCACGTCGACGGTGATCTTGCGCGACAGGTCGCCGTTGGCGACTGCGGTAGTGACCTCGGCGATGTTGCGGACCTGGCCGGTCAGGTTGGCGGCCATCAGGTTGACGTTGTCGGTCAGGTCCTTCCAGGCGCCGGCGACGCCCGCCACCTTGGCCTGGCCGCCCAGCTTGCCTTCGGTGCCGACCTCGCGGGCCACGCGGGTCACTTCCGACACGAACGAGCCCAGCTGCCCGACCATGGTGTTGACCACCTTGCCGATGCGCAGGAACTCGCCGCGCAGCGGATGGTCCTCGTTCTCGAGGTCCATGGTCTGGGAGAGGTCGCCCTTGGCCACGGCGCCGATCACCCGGGCCATTTCGGCGGTCGGGTGGACCATGTCGGTGATCAGGCTGTTGACCGCCTCGACGCTGTCGTTCCACGAGCCCAGGGCGCCGGGCAGCGCGGCGCGCTGGTTGATCTTGCCCTGGCGGCCGACCGAGTCGCGCAGGCGCTCGAATTCCTTGGAAATCCGGTCGTTGAGGCCGACGGCGTCGTTGAAGGCCTCGGCCAGTTCGCCGTCCAGTCCGTCGAGATCGTCAGGCAGGCGGACGGAGAAATCTCCACGTCGAAAGGCCCGCAACGCCGCCAGCAGTTGGCGTTGGTCCAGCTTGTGTTCGCCGGCCGTCTGCCCCGTGTCCCGCATTTCGCCCCCTCGAGTTCCTAGCCGAAGCGGCGGAACTCCACTCAACTAAGCGGACAACGCGGCTGTTTGACCTGGGTTCCGGGCGCGTCATGCGGACGAGGGGCGACTTTTCCGCCGTCGGGTTTGACGGAAATTCCCCGGCCGTGCATCGCTCCCTTCAGAACAACTCGGGCGGAAACGGTGTCGGACGGGCGTACGCGTGTCGTGGCTTGGATTGGGCGGGAGATCCTGCCCCATGAAGCCGACCTGCGCGCCTGGCTGAGGCGAGCGTTCGCGGCCGCGGGCGACGTCGACGACATCGTGCAGGAAACCTACTGCCGCCTGGCAGGCCTGAGCGCCGTCGAGCACATCGGCGAGCCGCGGGCCTATCTCTTCCAGGCCGCCCGCAGCGTGGCGCTTGAGCAGCTTCGGCGGGCCAGGGTGGTGCGGATCGACACGGCGGCCGAGATCGACTCTCTGAACGTCGAGCTCGACGAGCCTTCGCCCGAGCGCATCGCCGGCGGGCGGCGCGAGCTGGAGCGGGTGCGGCGGCTGATCGCCGCCTTGCCCGACCGCTGCCGCCGGATCTTCGAGATGCGCAAGATCGAGGGTCTGCCGCAGCGCGAGATCGCCCGCCGCATGGGCGTGACCGAGAACGTGGTGGAAAATGAATCCGTGAGGGGGCTTCGCGCCATCCTCGCCGCCCTCGCCGAGGGTGAAACGCAGCAACAACCGACGGCCGCGAGGAGGCCGAACACGCATGACCGAACGCGAAAGCGCCGCTGACATCGAGGCGCGCGCCGCCCGATGGGTGGTGCGCGTCGATCAGGGCGAACTCCCCGCCGAAGAGGCGGCTGAACTCGAAGCCTGGCTGGCCGCTGATCCGCGCCGGCGCGGCGCCTATGTGCGCGCCCAGGCCGGCTGGACGTTGCTGGACCGCGCTCGGGTGCTCGGCCCGGAGGCGGCCGCGCCGGTCAAGGCGAAGGCCCCGTCGCGGCGCGCCCTGCTGGCTGGCGGTGGTGTCGCGGCGGTGGCCGCCTGCGTCGCGGCGCTGCTGGTCCCGCGCCTGCTGGCGGCGCGCTATGGCACGGCGGTAGGCGAGATCCGCCGGGTGCCGTTGGCCGACGGCTCCATGGCCGCCATCAACACCGACACCGCGCTTGAAGTGGCCATGAAGCCGCGCAAGCGCGAGGTCCGCCTCGACAAGGGCGAGGCCTGGTTCCAGGTCGCCAAGGATGCGCAGCGGCCGTTCGTGGTCGAGAGCGGGCCGGTGCGGGTGAGGGCGGTCGGCACCGCCTTCTCCGTCCGCCGCCGCGCTGGCGGCTGCGAGGTGCTGGTCACCGAGGGTGTGGTCGAGGTCTGGTCCGAGGGCGCGGGCGAGGCGCCTCGCCGCGTGGCGGCCGGCGAGCGGGTCTTCGTCTCCGACAGCGCCGGCGCGGCGCGGCCGGCGGCCGCGTCTCTGGAGATCACCCGCGAACTGGCCTGGCGCGAAGGCCAGATCGTGCTCGACGGCGAGGCCTTCGGCGCGGCGGCCGAGGAGTTCAACCGCTACAACGCCCGCAAGATCGTCATCGTCGACCAGGGGCTGGCCAACCAGCGGCTGGTCGGCTGGTTCCGCACCAACGAACCCGAAAGCTTCGCCCGCGCCGCCGCCGCCAGCTTCGGCGCCCGCGTGACGGTGCGCGGCGACGCCATCCTCGTCGAGGCCGGCGCGAGCCTGGCGGAATAGGGCTCCGTACGAATTTTTCGAAAAACTTCGCCGATGTCTGACGGAAACCGGTTTCCCTCGCATCGCTCTAGACAGGCGCTCCGAGAAGCGCCGTGCGAAACGACAAAAACAGGGAGGGCGCGGAATGGGTTGTCCGCGATATGTCTACGGCAAGTCGGCCTTGATGCTGGCGGCTGGCGCCGCGGCGGTGCTGGTGGGCACGCAAGCCCAGGCGCAGGCTCGTAAATTCGATATTCCCGCCCAGGCCGCGGCCACGGGCATTCCGCAGTTCGGCAAGCAGGCCGACCTGCAGATCCTGGCGCCGCAGGCGGCCGTCCAGGGCAAGCGGGTCAACGCCGTGCGCGGGACCTACACCGTCTCCGAAGGCCTTTCGCGCCTGCTCGACGGGGCCAACCTGACCGTGGTGTCCAACGACGGCCGCACAGCGGTGCTGGGCCAGAAGGCCTCGGTGCAACTGGCCTCGACCGCCCCGGTCGCCATCCCGCAGCAGTCCGAGCCGGTCGGCGACACGATCGAGGAGCCCGCCGCCGTCGAGGAGGTGGTCGTCACCGGCTTCCGCGCCAGCCTGGGCAGCGCCCTGAACGTCAAGAAGCGCGCCAGCGGCGTCGTGGACGTCATCAAGGCCGAGGACATCGCCGACTTCCCGGACGCTAACCTCGCCGAGTCCATCCAGCGCGTGCCCGGCGTCTCGATCGCCCGCGACGCCGGCGAGGGCCGCCAGATCACCGTCCGGGGCCTGGGCCCGCAGTTCACCCGCGTCCGCATCAACGGCGTCGAGGGCCAGAGCACGGCCAGCGGCACCGACAGCTCGGGCGGCGCCAACCGCAACCGCTCGTTCGACTTCAACGTCTTCGCCTCGGAGCTCTTCAACAGCATCACCGTGCGCAAGACCGCCTCTGCCTCCACCGAGGAAGGTTCGCTGGGCGCCACGGTCGACCTGCAGACCGGCCGGCCGTTCGACTACAAGGGCGCGACCTTCGTGGTCTCGGCCCAGCAGGGCTACAACGACCTCTCCGAAAGCTGGGACCCGCGCTTCGCGGCCCTGGCCTCCAACACCTGGTTCGACGGCAAGCTCGGCGCGCTCGTCTCGGTGGCCTACACCGAGCGCCACCTGCTGGAAGAGGGCCACGGCTCTGGCGGCTGGCTGAACGGCACGGAGGTGGGCGGCTTCAGCCCGGCCTCGACCTTCACCCAGGCCAGCTCGGCCAGCGTCTTCACCCCGCGCTTCCCGCGCTACGGCCGCCTGACCCATGACCAGAAGCGCCTGGGGATCACCAGCTCACTGCAGTTCCGGCCCGACGAGAAGACCCTGATCTCGGCCGACTTCCTCTATTCGGACTTCAAGGCCACCCGCACCGAGAACTGGCTGGAAGCCCTGTCCTTCGCCCGCAACGCCGCCCAGGGCGGCCGGCCCGAGATCATCGTCCGCGACGGCGTGGTCAACGCCAAGGGCGACATGGTCTACGGCCTGTTCGACGACGTCGACGTCGAGAGCGAGACCCGCTTCGACAAGCTCGACACCAAGTACACCCAGGCCACCTTCACCGCCGAGCACCACTTCACCGATCGGTTCAAGGTGACCGGCCTAGTCGGCTTCTCGAAGTCTGACTTCGACAACCCGATCCAGACGACGGTGATCCTCAACCGCGAGAACGCCGACGGCTTCTCCTACGACTATCGGAACAACGCCAACCTGCCGGCGATGAACTTCGGCTTCGATGTCACCGACCCGCTGGCCTACAACTTCGGCGCGGCGCGTTCGGAGATCCGCCTGCGGCCGCAGGGCGTGACCAACACCATCCAGACCGCCCAGCTCGACGGCGATTACGAGCTCAACGACACCTTCCGCCTGAAGGCCGGGGTGAACCTTAAGAAGTACGAGTTCGATTCCTGGGCCCTGGCGCGGGTCAACGAGTCCGTGGTGCCGACCCTGCCGGCCGGCGTCACCCTGGCGACCCTGACCAAGCTGGTCAGCGGCTTTGGCAAGAACCTCGGCGGTTCGGGCTATCCCACCAGCTGGGCCGCCCCCGACCTCGACGCCTTCGCCAAGCTGTTCAACATCTACAGCGGCACGGGCCTGTTCGAACTGTCCGGCGCCAGCAACTCGGCCGCCCGCGGCAACATCCGCAGCGTCACCGAGAAGGACACCGCCGCCTACGTGCAGCTGGACTTCAACACCGACCGCTTCGCCTGGCCCCTGCGTGGCGACGTCGGCGTGCGCTACGTCAAGACCGACCAGAGCTCGACCGGCTACCAGCTGGTGTCCGGCGCGGCCCAGCAGGCCACCGTCAAGCGCGACTACGAGGACGTGCTGCCGGCCCTGAACCTGACCGCCGAGGTCACGCCCGACTTCCTGCTGCGCTTCGGCGCGGCCAAGGTGATGACCCGTCCCAACCTCGGCAGCCTGACGCCGGGCGGCAGCCTCAGCGTCGTCGGGGTGTTCAGCGTCAGCTCGGGCAACCCCAACCTCGACCCGATCCGGGCCACCACCTACGACCTGTCGGCCGAGTGGTACTTCGCCAAGGACGCCCTGCTGTCGGTCGGCCTGTTCTACAAGGACATCGACAGCTACATCCAGACGCAGCGGATCTCGCAGACCTTCGCCGCGTCGGGCTTCCCGGTCAGCCTGCTCGACGGCCTGGCCGGCGTGTCGGCCAACGACACCTTCCTGTTCAGCCAGCCGGTCAACACCAAGGGCGGGCCGCTGAAGGGGATCGAGATCAGCTATCAGCAGCCCTTCAGCTTCCTGCCGGGCCCGCTGCGCCACACCGGGGCGATCTTCAACGTCACGATCGTCGACTCCAAGATCGACTACATCTCGTCGCGCTCGGCCACCGGCTTCGTGCAGAACGACCTGGTCGGCCTGTCGAAGAACGCCTTCAACGCCACCCTCTACTACGAGGACGACCGGTTCAGCGCCCGGGTCTCCGGCGCCTATCGCGACAAGTACCTGACCGCGGTGCCCAGCGGCACCTCGACCAACGACATCGACGGGGTGCGCGACACCTTCACCGTCGACGCCTCGGCTTCGTACGCGATCAACAAGCGCCTGAAGATCACCTTCGAGGGCCTGAACCTGACCGACGCGTTCAACGACCAGTACACCGACAGCCAGCGCGACAGCGTCTACGTCTATTCCCACACCGGCCGGCAGTACAATTTCGGCTTCCGGTACTCTTTCTAGGCTTCCTCCTCCCAGGGGAATGTTGGGCGTCGGCTTATCCTTCACGGCCGACGCCCGTCTTTTTGTTTCGAGGCTTCGATGACGATCGTTTCGCGCCGGGCCGTGGCGGCCGGTTTGTTGTTGATCCCGGGCATGGCCGCTGCGGCGCCGCGTTACGACGCCGTGCTGAAGCGGCCTGAAGACGCCCGCCGCTTCTCCGCCCCGACCTACGACCGGCTGTCGGCCGCTGTCGCCGCCGCTCCCGTGGACGGAAAGCGGCCGTTCCGCATCCTGGTCACGCGCGGCGTCTGGGACGAGCAGGTCGTGATCGACAGGCCGTTCGTCCATCTGGTCGGCGAGGACCGCCAGGCCAGCGTGATCAGCCACCTGGCCGCCTCCGGCCTGATCGCGCCCGACGGCAAGCGCTGGGGCACCTTCCGCACCCCGACCCTGTTCGTGCGCGCGCCCGATTTCTCCGCCCGCAACCTGACCATCCAGAACGCCTTCGACGGCCTGGCTGAAATGTCCAAGCCCGGCGGCCTGCACTCGCACGACGGCGGCGGCCCGCAGGCCGTGGCCCTGATGCTCGACAAGGGTTCGGACCGCGCGCGACTGAGCGATGTCGACATCCGCAGCTACCAGGACACCCTGTTCCCGGACGCCGGTCGCAGCCTGTTCGAGCGCTGCCTGATCGCCGGCAGCTACGACTTCATCTTCGGGGCGGGCAGGGCGTTCTTCCGCGATTGCGAGATCCGCTCGCTGCCGCGTCCGGTCGATCCGGTCGACGGCTACGTCGTCGCGCCCAGCACCCCGATCGACCAGCCGTTCGGCTTCGTCTTCAAGGACTGCAGGCTCACCAAGGCGCCCGGCACGGCGCGCGGCTCGGTCTATCTCGGCCGGCCCTGGCGGCCGTCCAGCCGGTTTGCCGACGGCCAGTACGGCGATCCGAAATACGTCGCGGCCGCAGCCTTCATCGACTGCTGCATGGACGATCACGTCGCGCCGGAGGGGTGGACGGAGATGTGGTACACCGGCAAGGACGGCAATCCGCGCACCATGCTGCAGCCGGAGGCGGTGCGCTTCTCGCAGTTCGGTTCCGGCGGCCCCGGCGCGGCGGCGTTCCGGCGCGGGCGCACGCTGACGGCGTCCGAGGCCAAGGGCATGAGCCAGCGAGCGGTGCTCGCCGGCTGGGACGTCCGCTAGAGCCCGCGCGCCTTCAGGATCGCGTCCAGGCGCGGGAACACTCTGCGGGCGTTGCCCTCGAAGATCGCGTGGCGGTCGGCGTCGGGAATTTCGAGCGCGTCGACATAGCGCTTGGTGTCGTCGAAATAGAACCCCGTCGTCGGATCGATCCCGCGCACCGCGCCGACCATTTCCGAGCCGAACAG
Organism: Caulobacter sp. GW821-FHT10C03; assembly: GCF_059415485.1. Lineage (NCBI taxonomy): Bacteria > Pseudomonadati > Pseudomonadota > Alphaproteobacteria > Caulobacterales > Caulobacteraceae > Caulobacter > Caulobacter sp. GW821-FHT10C03. Next base: position 213,671 of record NZ_JBWKNI010000008.1, read on the forward strand.
GATGTTCTTGCTGTCGATCACCTCCGCCAGCAGGTTCACGCCCGGCTGGTGATAGACGCAGGTGTCGAAGAACACGTTCTCCATCAGGTGCTTGTCGAGGCCCGGCTTCTTCAACATGTCGGCCAGGCCCCGATAGCGGCCCCAGTGATAGGGAACCGCGCCGCCGCCGTGCGGGATGATGAACTTCAGCGTCGGGAAGTCGGCGAACAGGTCGCCCTCGATCAGTTGCATGAAGGCGATGGTGTCGGCGGCGATGTAGAAGGCGCCGGTGGCGTGCAGGGCGTGGTTGCACGAGCCCGAGACGTGGATCATCGCCGGCACGTCCAGCTCGCACATCTTCTCGTAGAAGGGATACCAGTAGCGGTCGGTCAGCGGCGGATGGGCGAAGTGGCCGCCGCCGGGATCGGGGTTGAGGTTGCAGCCGATGAAGCCCAGCTCGTTCACGCACCGCTCCAGCTCGGCGATCGAACCTTGCAGGTCGGCTGCGGGCGACTGGGGCAGCATGCAGACGCCCGCGAAGGTCTCCGGATAGAGATCCACCACCCGCTTGATCAGGTCGTTGCAGCGCTCGGACCAGGCGCGGCTGACGCCCTCGTCGCCGACATGGTGGGCCATGGTCGAGGCGCGGGGGCTGAAGATGGTCATGTCGGCGCCGCGCTCGCGGATCAGCCGCAGCTGCGCGCCCTCGATGGACTCGCGGATCAGGTCGTCGGGAATGTCGGGATAGAGGGGCGGGGGACCCTTGGCGTCGAAAGCCTTCACCTGCTCGTCGCGCCAGGCGTTGTGGGGCTCAGGCGCGGTCGTGTAGTGGCCGTGGCAGTCGATGATCAGGCTCATACTCAGAGAACTTTCCTTACCGCGCAGACGGGGCCGCGTGGCCGGAAAATGCCCGCGCCGCCGGACCCTGTCGTATCGGATGATCGGAACGGCTATGCTGCCCGGTTATAGGCCGGGCGGCGCGCGCCTCAGATCTTCACCGGCTCCATCTTCGGGGCGAGCAGGTGCACGACGAGCAGGGCGACGAGATAGGCGCTGCCGGCGACGATGAAGATCGGGGTGTAGGTCCCGATCGTCTCGAGGACCTGGCCGATGTACTTGGAGAACACCATGCCGCCGAGGGCCCCGAGCATGCCGCCGATGCCGACGACCGAGCCGACGGCGCCGCGCGGGAAGACGTCGGAGGGCAGGGTGTAGAGGTTGGCCGAGAAGCCCTGGTGGGCGGCGGTGGCGACCCCGATGATCAGCACCGCGACCCAGACCGAGCTGGCGAACGAGGCGAACATCACCGGCACGGCCAGCAGGGCGCAGATCAGCATGGTCAGCTTGCGGGCGTGGTTGATCGACCAGCCGCGCTTCATCAGGTTGGACGACAGCCAGCCGCCGGCCACCGAACCGACGTCGGAAAGCAGGTAGATGGCGATCAGCGGCGGGCCGAAGGTCTTCAAGTCGAGGCCATAGCGCTTGCCCAGGAAGTCGGGCAGCCAGAACAGGAACATCCACCAGATCGGGTCGATCAGGAACTTGCCCAGGGCGTAGGCCCAGGTCTCGCGCTTGGTCAGCAGCTTGCCCCAGCCGATCTTCTCGACCGGGTCGGCGGGATCCTGCTCGATGTGGGCCAGCTCGGCCGCGCCCAGCTTCTTGTGCTCGCGCGGGCGGCGATAGACGAGCAGCCAGATCGGCAGCCAGATCAGGCCGGCCACGCCGGTGACGATGAAGGCCATCTGCCAGCCGAAGGCCAGCACGATGCCGGGCACGACCAGGGGCGTGACGATGGCGCCGATATTGGTGCCGGCGTTGAAGATGCCGGTGGCGAAGGCGCGCTCCTTCTTGGGGAACCACTCGGCCACGGCCTTGATGCCGCCGGGGAAGCCGCCGGCCTCGCCGATGCCAAGACCCATGCGGGCGAAGACGAAGCCGCCGAAGCCCTTGGCCGCGGCGTGGGCGATATGGGCGATCTGCCAGATGGCGAAGGCCACACCGAAGCCCCAGCGGGCCCCGATCTTGTCCATGATCTTGCCCCAGGCGAGGTAAGCCACGGCGTAGGCCAGCTGGAAGTAGAAGACGAGGTCGGCGTAGTGCTTCTCGTTCCAGCCGAACTCGTGACTGAGATCGGCCTTCAGCAGCCCGATCGTCTGCCGGTCCACATAGTTGATGACCATCGCCGCGAACAGCAGGCTGACGATCACCCAGCGATAGCGACCGATCTTCTCGGATGGCGCGGGAGCCGTTGGTCGTTGCATTCTCGTTGTTTCCTCGCCCCTGCCTGGTTCTTTTGTCGTTGGCGCGTCCGGCTAGTCGGGCGGTCCGGCCAGCCGGCTCTCGATCTCGCCGACATAGGCGCGGGCGGCGTCGACGAAGGCCTGGGTGTTGCGCAGCAGGGCCGTGTCGCCGCGCCGGATCAGCCCGGCCGGGCGCGGACGCCCGGTGGCCGGCAGCGGCAGCAGGCGCAGCGCCCCGCGCAGCAGGTCGCCCGCCAGCATCATGTGCGGGATCACCGCCACCCCGTCGGTGGCGTAGAGGATCTCGCGGATCATGGCGACCGAGCTGGAGCGCAGCGGCTGGTGCGGGGCCACGCCCATTTCGGAGAGCAGCACGTCGATCTCCTGGCCCACCCGCTGCGAGACCGTCGGCAGCACCAGCGAATAGTCGGCCAGCACCGCCGCCGTCGCATCCCGGCGATCGAAGATCGGGTGATCGGCCCGGGCCACCACCGAGATCGGCTCGGAATAGAACGGCGTGCGCACCAGGCCGTCGGGCTCGGCCAGGGTGTAGAGGCGGCCGATGACCAGATCGAGCTCCCGCCGCGACAGCTGCGAGATCAGCTCCTCGGTGCGGCCCTGGATGACACGCACCTCTATGTCGGGCCAGGCGATCTTCAGCCGGGCCAGGGTTCCGGGCAGCACGCCGGCCGCCGCCACGGGCAGGGCGCCGACCACCACCGGGCCGCCGTCACCGCCTTCCAGGGCGTCGAGCTCGTCCTCCAGCCGGCCGATCTCGGCCAGCAGCCGGCGGGCGGCGGCGGCCACCGTCAGGCCGAAGGGCGTCGGATCGACGCCGCGCGCATGGCGGTCGAACAGCCGCGCGCCGACGATCTCCTCGATCTCCTGCAGGCTCTTGGTCAGGGCCGGCTGGCTGAGGCCCAGCGTCCGCGCCGCCTGCAGGATGCTGTCATGCGTGGCGATCGCGTCGATCACGCGCAGGTGCCGGAACTTCAGGCGCTGTTGCAGGTAGCGTCGCACTAGATTTCCCGTTGGCTGGCGAGGGACTTTGTCCGCCGCTCGATGGCGTCGAGCAAGTCCCCAAGCTCGGGCGCCTGGTCGGCGGGCGCGGCGAGACCCAGCGATCCCTGGCGGGCGTGGACCTCGACCGTGGCGCGGGCCATTGGCGAGGGCAGGCCGGCCGCCTCCAGCATCACCGCCGCCTCGGCCATCTCTTCGCTGCGGCGCTGGCCGTGCACGAGGGGGCGGGTGAGAAGATAGCGGGCCAGCGCCGGCCAGTCCGGGTGGGGGATGGTGTTGCTCAGCGAAGCCAGCACCTGGGCCTCGACGCCGTAGTGGCGGGCGCTGGCCAGGCTCTCGGTGACGATCGCCTCCAGGCCCTTGACGAAGACGCTGCGCGACAGCTTCACGGCCGACGGTCCGCCGACCGCGTCGCCGAACACCTCGGCGGAAAAACCCAGGCGCTCGAGCAGAGGCAGGATCGCCATCGCGTGCGGTCCGCCGAGCAGGATGGGGGTCCTGATCCGCCTGGGCGCGATCGGGGCCATGACGGCCGCCTCGACATAGCGGTGGATCAACGCCGCCTGGGCCTGGCGGGTCTGGGGCGCGACGGAGTTGAGGTCGAGGAAGAAGGCCTCGCCCAGATGCGGCGCGGCGGTCTGGGCGACGTTGATCGCCTCACCCGCGGTGACGGCGCTGATGACGAGGTCGCGGTCCGCGCAGGCCGAGGCGATGTCGCCCGCCATGCGCACGCCGGTCGCCGCCTTGGACGGTCCCGACGTCGGATCGGCAAGCAGGCGGTCATGGACGACGATGTCGGCGAACCCCGCCGTGACGAGGTCCGCGTGCAGGGTCTGGCCGACCTCGCCGAAGCCGATCAGGGCGAGGCGCGGGTTCATCGGCGGCCGTCCCAGACGCTGGCCGGCACGAACACCTGGCCGGTCATCAGCAGCCGCGCGGTGCGCAGCAGGGCGGCCGAGACCACCTCGCCCTCGGGAGACAGGGTCAGCAGGGCCGTGAACTCGCCGGTGGGATGCTCGACGCTGACGGCGATCTCGCCCGAGGCGTCCGGCAGGCTGGCGACCGAGGCGGCGACCGAGCCCTTCAGGCAGGCGGCCGTGGCGACGCTGACCGCGCCGAACACGCCGATCGCCTTGTGCACCGTGTGCGGGATGAAGCTGCGGGTCGACAGGGCGCCGCCCGCCGTCGGGGGCGAGACCAGGGTGATCTTGGGCACGGTGGCGTCTGTGATGTCGCCCAGGTTCATGCGCCGGCCGGCCTCCAGGCGGATGGCTTCGACCCTGGCGCGGAGCACGGCATAGGCTTCCAGTTCGCCAGGCGTCTCGTCGCCGGTGACGCCGAGGTCGGCGGCGCGGACCACCACCACGGGCATGCCGTTGTCGATCAGGGTGGCCTCGACGCCTTCGATGACGTCGATGACGTTGCCCGTGGGCAGCAGGGCCCCGCAGGACGAGCCGGCGACGTCGGCGAAGGCGATCGGGATCGGCGTGGCCGAACCGGGCACGCCGTCGATCCGGCAGTCGCCCTCGTAGTTCACCTTTCCGCCGGGGGTCTCGATGCGGGCGGTCGCCAGGCCCTGCGTGTTGCGCATGAAGATGCGCACCGGCGTCTGGCCGTCCTGTGCCGTGACCAGGCCCTGCTCGATGGCGTAGGGGCCGATCCCGGCGAGGATGTTGCCGCAGTTCTGGCGATCGCTGACCTTGGCCTCGGCCACCGAGACCTGCAGGAACAGGTAGTCGACATCGGCGTCCGGCCGTGACGAAGCCGAGACGATCGCGACCTTGCTGGTCAGGCTGTCGGCGCCGCCCATGCCGTCGATCTGGCGCGCGTCGGGCGAGCCCATGGCCGCCAGCAGCACCTTGTCACGCAGGGCCTCGTCGGCCGGCAGGTCCTCCGCGCGGAAGTAGAGACCCTTGGAGGTGCCGCCGCGCAGGACGGCGCAGGGAATGGCCGTCTGCATGGGCTCAGGCGTCCTCGCTCTCGACATAGACGAGGCCGGCGGCGGCGAGCCTTTCGCGCATCTTGTAGAGATCCAGGCCCAGCACCCCGGACGCCAGCTGGGCGCGCTTGTCGACCTCGGCGGCCTCGCGCCTGGCCGAGGCGGCCAGCACCGCGTCGGCGTCCTTACGGGCCACCACGACCACGCCGTCGTCGTCGGCCACGATCACGTCGCCCGGGCGGATCAGGGCGCCGCCGCAGACCACCGGCACGTTGACGTCGCCCAGCACCGCCTTGACCGTGCCCTGGGCCGAGATGGAGCTGGACCAGACGGGAAAGCCCATCTCCTTCAGCACGGCCACGTCGCGCACCCCGGCGTCGATGACCAGGGCGCGGACGCCGCGCGCGATCAGCGAGGTCGCGAGGAGGTCGCCGAAATAGCCTGCGTCGCTGAACGAGGTCGGGGCGACGACGAGGATGTCGCCCGGCCGGCACTGCTCGATGGCCACGTGCAGCATCCAGTTGTCGCAGGGCGGCGAGGAAACCGTCACCGCCGTGCCGGCGACATGCGCGCCCGGCCAGATCGGCCGCAGCTTGGGCGACAGCAGGCCGATGCGCCCCTGGGCCTCGTGGATGGTGGCGACGCCGAAGGCCGCCAGGCCCTCGACCGCTTCTTTCGACGCCCGCGGCGGGTTGGTGACGACCTTGTTCAAGGCGAGCGCTCCGAAGCCGAAAATCTCTGCGGCGCCGGCGCGAGAAGCGCCGGGCCGAGGCTTGGCTAGCACCCGGTCCCGGGGGAGCGGCTATGCAATTTGGGCGGCGGCTATAACCAAAATCGCCGCTCGTGGCCGAAACCTCCACGGCGCGGGCCAGAACGTTATAGCCCCTGGAATTTTGTTATAGCGCGGCGGGCCGCAAGGCTTGCTACCGGCGTCGAGGAGATGACCCGAAGAGACCGGAGATGTTGGTGATTTCGTTGCGTTCCTTCGGCATGTCGGCGGTTCTGGCCGGCCTCCTGGCCCTGTTCGGCGCGGGCGTCGCCGTCGCGCGTCCGGCGCCGGCCCTGGCCAACCTCGCCGCCGTGAAGCCGGTGATCGACTGCGCCGCCCTGGCCTCGGTCGATGTCAGCGACGCGGTGGGCGCCAAGACCACGATCACCTCCGCCAAGCTCTCCGGTTCCGGCGACAAGGCGTTCTGCGCCGTGCAGGGCGTCATCGCCCCGAAGATCCGCTTCGAGCTGCGGCTGCCGACGGCCGGCTGGACCCAGCGCTACCTGCAGGTCGGCTGCGGCGGCCTGTGCGGGGTGCTGAGCATCCGCACCGAGCACGCCGACGGCTGCACCCCGGTCAAGGACGGCGCCATCGCCCTGGCCTCGACCGACATGGGCCACGAGGGCAAGTCCATGGGCGACGGCGCGTTCGGGGCGGACCCCCAGGCCCGCATCGACTTCGCCTATCGCGGCGTGCACCTGACCTCGATCGCCTCCAAGGCCCTGATCGCGAAATTCTACGGCCAGGCGCCGCGCTACAGCTACTTCTCGGGCTGCTCGGACGGCGGCCGCGAGGCGCTGATGGAGGCCCAGCGCTTCCCCGGCGACTTCGACGGCGTCGCCGCCGGCGGGCCGGCCATGGTCTTCACCGTCCAGAACAGCTTCTACCACGCCTGGCAGGCCCGCTCGAACATGGACGCCAGCGGCAAGGCGATCCTCATCGCCTCGCGCCTGCCGATCCTGCACGCTGCGGCCCTGGCCTCGTGCGACGCGGTGGACGGGCTGAAGGACGGCCAGATCGACGACCCGCGCGCCTGCCGCTTCGACCCGGCCGTGGCCCAGTGCAAGCCGGGCCAGGCGGCCGAGGCCTGCCTGACCGCCGCCGAGGTCGAGACCGCCCGCAAGCTCTATGACGGCCCGCGCGACGCGGCAGGCAAGGCCTTCACTCTGGGCCAGCCGCAGGTCGGCTCGGAACTGTCCTGGGCCGGCGTCTTCGTGCCGCGCTCGGCCGACCAGGTCCCGGGCAGCTGGGGCATGGCCGAGCAGCCGGTGAAGTACGTGTTGTCGCAGACCAATCCGCCGGCCGACTACAGCCTGGCCGACTTCAACTTCACGCCCGAGCAGTTCGCGGGCCTGAGCTGGGCCCATCGCCTCTACGACGCCACCGACACCGACCTGTCGGCCTTCGCGGCCAAGGGCGGCAAGCTGATCCTCTGGCACGGCTGGTCGGACCCGCACATCTCGCCGCTGAACACCATCGCCTACCGCAACGGCGTGGTGGCGGAGCTCGGCCAGGCCAAGGCCGACGCCACGATGCGGCTGTTCCTGTTCCCGGGCCTCTATCACTGCTTCGGCGGCGACGGCCTGTCGCAATTCGACATCGTCAGCCCGTTGATGGCCTGGGTCGAGGGCGGCGCAGCGCCGAACGCCGTCGAGGCCGCCAAGGTCGACATGCCGGCGATGTCGGGTCCGCCGCCAGCCGGCGCCGACGTCCGCCAGGCGCCGATGCCCGACGCCTCGGCCCTGAAGCCCGAGCGCGTGCAGCCGGTCTACGCCTATCCGCAGGTCGCGGCCTATACGGGTTCGGGTTCGATCGATGCGCCGGAGAACTTCGCGCCCAAGACCCCGAGCGCCGAGCCCGCCGTCCGCGACGCCTACGCCGCCCAGTTCATCGCACCGCGCTTCCACCAGGACTGCCGCGTCGAGGCCAGCGCCTTGGTCTGCGCGCCGTCCAAGCCCTGAGGAGAGCACCCATGGCCAAGCTCATCGGCGCGATCGGCGTCTCCCACACCCCCACCATCGGCTACGCCCGCGACCGCAAGCTGGCGCAGGATCCCGTCTGGGCCCCGATCTTCGAGGCCTTCGAGCCGTTGAAGGACTGGCTGGCCGAGCAGAAGCCCGACGCCCTGGTGATGATCTACAACGACCACGTCACCTCGTTCTCGTTCGACCACTATTCGGCCTTCGCCCTGGGCGTGGGGAGCGAGTACGCCGTGGCCGACGAGGGCGGCGGGCCGCGCGACCTGCCGGCCGTGCCGGGCCACGCCGAGTTCGCCCGCTACCTGGCCCGCGCCGTCATGGCCCAGGACTTCGACCTGTCGCTGTTCCAGCACAAGCCGCTGGACCATGGCTGCCTCTCGCCGCTGTGCCTGCTGACGCCGCCGGAAGAGACCTGGCCGATCCCGATCGTGCCCCTGCAATGCGGCGTGCTGCAGTTCCCCGCGCCCTCGGCCAAGCGCTGCCTCGACCTCGGCAAGGCCCTGCGCAAGGCGATCGACGCCTGGCCGGAAGACAAGCGGGTGGTGATCGTCGCCACCGGCGGCCTGTCGCACCAGGTGCACGGCGAGCGGGCGGGGTTCAACAACACCGCCTGGGACGAGGCCTTCCTCGACATGCTGCAGAACGATCCAGATCGCCTGGCCGGCATGACGCACGCCGAATACGCCCGCCTGGGCGGCTTCGAGAGCGCCGAGGTGATCATGTGGCTGATCATGCGGGGGGCGATGTCCGTCAATGTCGCCTGCCACCACCGCACCTATTACCTGCCGTCGATGACCGCCATCGCCACCGTCCGCTACGAGGACCTGGGCGAGGACACTTCGCAGGCCGAGCGCGAACGGGTCCGCCACGAGACCACACGCCAGCTGGAAGGCGTCGAGGACTTGGAGGGCACTTACCCCTTCACCCTGGAGATCAGCGCCAAGGCCTATCGCGCCAACCGCTTCCTACAGAACCTCGTCGATCCCGACGCCCGCGCCCGGTTCCTGGTCGATCCCGAGGCCGAGTTCGAAGCGGCGGGCCTCAGCGACGAGGAACGCGATCTGATCCGCCGCCGCGACTGGGGCGGCATGATCCGCTACGGCTTCATCTTCTTCGTGCTGGAGAAGCTGGGGGCGGTGCTGGGCGTGCCCAATCCGCAGATCTACGCCTCCATGAAGGGGCTGACGCTGGAGGCCTTCCTGGCCACCCGCAACGCCCAGATCACCTATTCCGTCTCGCGCAACTGACGGGCTGCTTTCCTTCCGAAACCTTCGAGCCCGGCGCGTTCTCGCGCCGGGCTTTTCCTTGTCCTGGCGGGGGTCCTATCGATCCGGGCGATGGCTCCGGGCTTGGTTATAGGTTCCCGCGTTTATCTATAACCGTCGCGTCCCCGGAACGCTGTTAGCTGACCTTGGCCGAAATCTCGGTCCGTCCTTGAGAAGTCTCCCACGAGGAGGCCGAAGGCGAAGGTCTCTAGGGAGGAGGGGTGCGATGCGTAGGAAGACTATGCTCCTGGCCGCGACGGCGGCGTTCACGGGAGTCATCGGGGCGGGGCAGGGGGCTCTGGCCCAGACGGCGGCGCCGACGGCCGATCAGGGCGGCTTCGTCATCGAGGAGGTGGTGGTCACCGCCCGTCGCGTCACCGAAAACCTCCAGGACACGCCGGTCTCGGTGTCGGCCTTCACCGGCGACATGCTGGAGCGGCGCCAGATCAACAGCACGGCCGACCTCGACGACGCCACGCCCAGCCTGCAGTTCGCCCCGGTCTCGCCGCTGACCGGCAATTCGTCGGCCGCCCAGATCTTCATCCGCGGCGTTGGCCAGACCGACGCCACCGCCGGCGTCGATCCTGGCGTCGGCCTCTATATCGACGATGTCTATATGGGCTCGGCGGTCGGCGGGGTCATGGACTTCCGCGACATCGCCGGGGTGCAGGTGCTGCGCGGCCCGCAGGGCACGCTGTTCGGCCGCAACACCATCGGCGGCGCCATCCTGCTGACCACGGCCGCCCCGGGCGAGGACTTCGGCGGCAGCTTCAAGGCCGGCTTTGGCACGGACAACCTGCGTGAAGGGATCCTGGCGCTGAACGTGCCGATCTCCGACACCGTGAAGACCCGCTTCACCTACGGCACGCGCGTGCAGGACGGCTACGTCACCCGTCTCTACGACGGCAAGAAGCTGGGCGACGTCAACACCTTCACGATCACCGGCAAGGTCCGCTGGACGCCGACCGAAAAGTTCACCGCCGAACTGCGCGGCGACTACACCAAGTCCGACGAGAACGGCGCGCCGCTGGTGTTCGCCGCCATCAACGAGACCTCGGCCTTCCCGCGAGCGGTCAGCTACGCCGCCGGCTGCCCGGGCATGGCGTCGGTCGGAACGACCGTGCCGATGGTCAAGGACGCCCGCTGCGCCAACGACTATTACAACGCCGGCAAGTACGCCAACAACGGCACGCATCCGGTCAACAGCGACCTGGAGAACCTCGGCGCCTCGCTGCTGCTGGAATACAAGCTGGCCGACGCCCTGACCCTGAAGTCGATCACCGCCTATCGCACCCTGGAATGGGCCGGCAGCCGCGACGCCGACAACACCCCGTTCCCGATCCTGGCGACCGACTACTCAAGCAAGGGCTTCCAGGCCAGCCAGGAGTTCCAGGCCCTCTATTCGGGCTCGCGCCTGACCGGCGTGGCGGGACTGTTCCTGTTCCGCCAAGCGGTGGACGACATCCTGACCGTCACCCTGTCGCCGCCGACCGCCCCGACCGGCACCCGCGACAGCAACAACAACGAGGTCCGCAACAAGAACTGGGCGGCCTTCACCCAGTGGACCTTCAAGGCGACGGACGCTCTGAGCGTCACCGCCGGTCTGCGCTACACCGACGAGACCAAGGGCTCGCGGCCCTACCAGTTCAACTATTCGAACCCGACCGTCCTCTACGTGCCCTACAAGCTCTATGAGCGGAAGTTCTCGGCGACGACAGGCTCGTTCCAGGCGCAGTACCGCTGGAACTCGGCGCTGATGACCTATGCCAGCTGGTCGCAGGGCTTCAAGGGCGGCGGCTTCAACAGCCGTTTCAACGGCGTCGTCGCCTCGGGCCAGCCGCCGTCGTTCGAGCCGGAAACGGCCGAGACCACCGAAATCGGCGCCAAGCTCGATCTCGGCGGCAAGCTGCGGATCAACGCCGACATCTTCTCGACCGCCTACGAGGATCTGCAGTTCACCTACCGCGTCGGCACCGCGCCCTACCTGTTCAACGCCGGCAAGGCGACGATCAAGGGCCTGGAGGTCGAGTACACCTACGTGCCGACCAACAAGCTCGTCATAGAAGGGGGCTTCAGCTATCTCGACGACAGCATCGACGAGGTCTCCACCATCGTCGGCGCCACCACGGCCGTCACCACCAACAGCCAGCTGCCCTATACGCCCAAGTGGCAGGGCAACGTCTCGGTGGCCTACACCGTCGACCTGTCGGGCGACCTGACCCTGATCCCGCGCGGCGAGATCGTCTACACCGACAGCCAGTTCTTCGACGCGGGCAACACCAAGGAGATCGCCCAGCTCGACGCCATCACCAAGCTGAACGTCGGCGTGGTGCTGGAAAACAAGGTCGCCGACTGGAAGGCGCAGCTGTCGGTCAACAACCTGACCAAGGAGATCTACCCGGTGGCGGGCAACTCCTCGCTCAGCACCAGTTCCGGCTATGCCGAGGTGGCCTACAACCGCGGCCGCGAAGTGGCCCTGTCGTTCACCAAGCGCTTCTGAGCCGGACAGGACCGGTCGGCCCTCGCGCGCCGACCGGTCCTTGGTTGCTGCTCCTTTGGTTGCAGCTCGACGCGTCCGATGACGCTGATATCTCGGCGGGGCGCTCTAGCTATGAGGGAGTGACCTGCCTGCGCCGGATTTTTACGCCCCGCGCCCCGGCCTAACCAGCGCCGATCATCCTCCGAAAGCGCGTGTTTTTCAGCGCCGAAAGGCAAGCTTTTCAATACGCTCGCGGACAATCGACTGCGTCGGCGCATGGGTGGCCGCCATGATGGTCAATCGCTTCTAAACCTTGGCTCCGCGCGATCGCACATGCCTCGGGCCTGCGCCTTGATCAGCTGATTTTTTGACATGTCTGACACATTTCGGAAGTGCGTCCCGTGAGCGGCGATCCGCCTTGCTGACAACGGAATAGGCGGCGATTCAGAGTCCGGTTGTCGACACATAATTTTCACGCTTGAGATGCTGTTTCTCAATTGCAAAGTTTAGCGTGACAAGCGTAATCTGCCCGCGTTGGTTGTGGTGGGGCGTAGGGTGACCAGTTCGCGTGCGGAGGGGGACGAAGGCCTGGAGTGCCTCGTTCTCATCCTGGGGTTTCATCAGATCGGCGCTGATCCTCAGCAGCTACGCCATGCCCTGGGCAAGGGCGCGCCGGCCGATGCGGGCGATCTGGTTCGCCTCGCCCGCCGCATGGGCGCCAAGGCCAAGATGACCCGCCTGCCGCTGCGGCGGCTGGAAGATGCGCCCCTGCCGGCGATCGCCAAGGGGCGCGCCGGCGACTTCTTCATCGTGGCGCGCGCGGTCGCGGGCGAGGTGCTGGTGCAATGGCCCGGTCAGCCGCCCAAGACCTTGTCGATGGACGACCTGTTCGCCGTCTGGGACGGCGAGGCGGTGCTCGTCACCTCGCGCTCGGAGGTCCCCGGCGGCGGCAAGTTCGACGTCACCTGGTTCATTCCGGCGCTGGTCAAGTATCGCGGCCTGCTGGGCGAGGTGCTGGCCGCCTCCCTGACCCTGCAGCTTTTCGCCCTGGCCACGCCGCTGATCTTCCAGGTGGTGATCGACAAGGTGCTGGTGCATCGCGGTTTGACCACGCTGGACGTGCTGGCCATCGGCCTCGGCTCGGTGATCCTGCTGGAAACCCTGCTGGGCGGCCTGCGCGCGGCGCTGTTCACCCACACCACCAGCCGGGTCGACGTCGAACTCGGCGCGCGGCTCTATCGCCACCTGCTGGCGTTGCCGATGGCCTATTTCGAGAGCCGGCGGGTGGGCGACACCATCGCCCGGGTGCGCGAACTGGAGACCATCCGCGAGTTCCTGACCTCGTCGTCGGTCACCCTGGTCATCGACCTGCTGTTCACGATCATCTTCCTCGTGGTGATGTGGTTCTACTCGCCGTGGCTGATGCTGATCGTGCTGATCGCCATCGCCCTCTACGCCCTGACCGCGGGCCTGATCACCGGCCCGCTGCGCCGGCGCATCGAGGAGCGCTTCCAGCGCGGCGCCGAAAGCCAGGCCTTCCTGGTCGAGAGCGTCGCCGGCATGCAGACCCTCAAGGCCGCCGCCGTCGAGCCGCAGATGCAGACCCGCTGGGAGCGCCTGCTGGCCGGCTATGTCGCCGCCGGCTTCAAGGCCGCGCGGCTGAACATCTGGGGCGGCCAGGCGATCCAGTTGATCAACAAGGCCTCGACCGTCCTGATCCTCTATATCGGCGCGCGCCTGGCCCTGACCGGCCACATGACCGTCGGCGAACTGGTGGCCTTCAACATGCTGGCCGGCCGGGTGGCCGAGCCCGTCCTGCGACTGGCCGGCCTGTGGCAGCAGTTCCAGGAAGCCCGCGTGGGCATCGCGCGCCTGGGCGACGTGCTCAACAGTCCCACCGAGGCCCAGTTCTCGCCGTCGCGGGCGGCTTTGCCGCGCATCGAGGGGCGCATCGCCTTCGACGACGTCACCTTCCGCTACAAGCCGGGCGGCCGCGAGGCCATCCGTCGCGTCAGCCTGGCGGTCGAGCCGGGCGAGGTGATCGGCGTGGTCGGTCCCTCGGGCTCGGGCAAGTCCACCCTGACCAAGCTGGTCCAGCGCCTCTACGTGCCCGAGAGCGGCCGCGTGCTGGTCGACGGCGTCGACTTGGCCCAGGTCGATCCGGCCTGGCTGCGCCGGCAGGTCGGCGTGGTGCTGCAGGAGAACCTGCTGTTCAACCGCTCGGTGCGCGAGAACATCGCCCTGGCCGACCCGTCGCTGTCGATGGAGGCTGTGATGGCCGCCGCCAGCATGGCCGGCGCCCACGACTTCATCCTGGAACTGCCCGAAGGCTACGACACCGTGCTGGAGGAGCGCGGCTCCAACCTCTCGGGCGGCCAGCGCCAGCGCGTCGCCATCGCCCGGGCCCTGATCACCAATCCCCGCATCCTGATCCTCGACGAGGCCACCAGCGCCCTCGACGCCGAGAGCGAGGCGATCCTGCAGGCCAACATGCGCCAAATCGTCCGTGGCCGGACGGTGATCGTCATCGCCCACCGGCTCAGCGCCATCCGCATGGCCAGCCGCATCGTCACCATGGAGAACGGCCAGGTCACCGAGACCGGCACCCATGACACGCTGATGGCCGCCGGCGGCCGCTACGCCCAGCTCTGGCGCGCCCAGATGCATGGCCATCACGGAGTGGAGGCATGAGTCTCGCCGCCCACGTCCGCGTCTTCACCCAGGCCTGGGGCGAGGAAAGCCGCCGCCGTCGCGCCGGCGCCGCCCGCCAGCGGGTCGAGACCGCCTTCCTGCCGGCGGCGCTGGAAATCGTCGAAAGCCCGCCGTCGCCGATCGGCCGCGCCATCAGCTGGACCATCGTCGTCGCCGCCTTCGGGGCGCTGGCCTGGTCGTGCTGGGCCAAGGTCGACATGGTCGCCGTCGCCGAAGGCCGACTGGTGCCCACGGGGCGCCTGCGCAGCGTCGAGCCCTCCGATCCCGGCGTGGTCCGCGCCATCGCCGTGCGCGAGGGCGAGCGGGTGCGGCCGGGTCAGCTGCTGATCGCTCTCGACCCCACGGTGGCCGACGCCGACGCCGAAAGCGCGGTGACCGAGCTTTCCACCGCCGGCCTGACGCTGGCCCGCGCCAACGCCCTGCTGAGCTATGCCGCCGGCCGTGGCGGGGCCGTGATCGCGCCGCCCGACTCCGAGCCGACCGCGGTCGAGGCCGAGCGCCAGCTGGTGGCCGCCCGCATCCAGGCCTACGAGGCCAAGCGCGCCTCCCTGGGCGAGCGCCGCATCGGCGCCGAGGCCAGCGCTCGCCAGGCCGAGTCCGAGATCGTCAAGCTGCAGCGCACCCTGCCGATCCTGCAGCGCCAGCTCGACGACCAGAAGGGCCTGGAGGCCAAGGGCTACGGCGCCCGCCAGAAGCTTCTCCAGCAGGAGCAGGCCATGGTCGCCGCCGAGCAGGACCTGATCTCCCAGCGCGGCCGCCTCGACGAGGCCCGCGCCCAGGTCGCCTCGCTGTCACGCGACGCCGCCGAGCTGCGCGAGCAGTTCGTCGGTCAGGCCGCCCAGGAGCGCGCCGAGGCCGAGGGGCTGGCCGCCACCCGCGCCGACTCCCTGCGCAAGGCCGAGCAGAAGCGCCAACTCCAGACCCTGACCGCTCCCGTCGGCGGCGTCATCCAGGCCGTGTCGGTGACCACGCTGGGCGAGGTGGCCGAGACCGGCAAGGCCCTGGTCACCATCGTTCCCGACGGCGAGGCCCTGGTGGTCGAGGCCCTGGTCCTCAACAAGGACGCCGGCTTCGTGCGCACCGGCGACCACGCCGTCGTCAAGCTCGAGGCCTACCCCTTCACCCGCTACGGCACGCTGAAGGGCGAGGTCGTGCAGATATCCCCCGACGCCATCGTCGATGAAAAGCGCGGCCTCGTTTTTCCTGTGCGGGTAAAACTGTCAACCACTCAACTTAGTGTGGAGGGGCGTCGCGCTCTGCTGTCAGCCGGCATGAGCGCCTCGGTCGAGATCGTCACCGGCAAGCGCCGGGTGATCGACTTCATCTGGTCGCCGGTCGCCAAGACCGTCAGCGAAGCGGGGAGGGAGCGATGAGGGCGGTAAAGGTCTTCTGCGGACTGCTGGCCGTGGCCGCGCTGTCCGGATGCGGCGACGAGGTCGCCCAAAGGGTGGTGCAAGTTCCCAGGGAGCGGACGCCCCTGGTGGTCAGCGCGTTGTCCGAAGACCCCGACCTGATCTGCCTGTTGTCGCCTGAGCGTCGGATTTTCTCCAACGCTCCCGAGATATTGAGAGAGTCGACGGGGGAATTCTGTGGCTCCGTGAAATATCCAATCTACCTGAACTTCACGAACGAAGAACGAAACGTCGTCGTGGAAATATCAAAGTGCAAGATTTCGAAAATCTACAGCGTGAAGTCATCGGATGGTCGTCCGGTGGACGTCGGAGGCCGCACCTGTAGCCGCCCCGGCAAGATGGTTGTTGCTCAAAACGGAAACTTGGCGAGCGCGAGCGCTCTCTTCATGGAGATTCGTTGATGGTGGGGGCCCTCACGGTAAAATTGAAGGACGCGGCCAGGAAGGCGGCGTTTGCAGCGAAGCTCCTTCGGGGGCACTCCGAGAACTACGTCAAGAACCAGAACTTCTCTAGCGACAGATATAATGTCGTTCTGAGCCTTACGTTCGGGGAGACCTACTTCAAGCTGGGTGCGAACCAGAAGAGAAACGGTCTCGCCCACATGTTCGCGGCGGCCAATCTCTCGTTCATCTACAACAAGACGGTCGCCACCGCTTTGGGCGACACGCTCGAAGTGGCCGAAGCGCCAGCAGCCATTCTGCACAATCAGGCCGTGGACCTGCTTCATGGCCAGGTCAACAACACCGCTTCGGCCCTGCCTTGGGCGGCCAACATGACCGCCGACCGGTGGAACAACCTGATCGGCGCCGAGATCGGCCAACTCGTAAAGCAGAACCATCTACCCCAGAGCAGCATCGACCACCTGGTTCGCTGGGCCTACAACGAGGGTTTCCTGGCGCTGAATCCCTGGGCGGGCAGCACCGGCAAATCCGCGCCCTTCTACGTGTGGGGACGGGCCACCGTGCCGAACGTGGCCGAGTTCGTCGCGGCGGCGCAGGCGGCGATCCAGAACGGAAGCTATGCCGGGGCGGCCTCGGCCAACGCCGTCAATCCCTCGGCGCTCTACAGTCAGATCTCGTACACGTCGGACAAGAGCATCGACGCGCAGAACGAATGGCTGATCGTGCAGTATCAGCAGGCGATCGACGCGATGTACGTGAGGCAAGTCGCCGGCGACATCGGCGACTCGATCGGCTCGTCCCTCGGCAATTTCCTCGCGGGCGGCAACGCCATCAAAGGCATCGTCTATTCTTCGCTGCTGGGCGAGTTCGGCGAGCGCCTGGCGGGCAGCCTGATCAGCGGCGCCAAGTTCGAGAACGTCTCTTCGCAATCGATGAACGGGGCGCTCGACACCAAGACCTCGTTCGGCGCCGACGTCGCCGCGCGCATGGGCCAGGCCGTGATCGGCACGGTGAGTTCGCTGCTCACCATGGAGCTTGGCGAGGCGTTGGGGCTGAAGGGCTTCGGCGCGGAGCTGTTCAACACCACCGGTTCGACCGTCATCGGCAAGGCGCTGTCGAACCTGTTCAATTCGTCGCTGGGGCCGGCCCATATCTTCGATGGCTTCTTCACAGAGAGCATCATCAAGCCGCCCGTGGGGCAGTCGCCGCCCGCTCAGTTGTCGGGACTGCTGGCCAGCGCCGTCGGCTCGTTCCTGGGCGCCAAGCTCGGCGCCATGGTCGTCTCGCCCCAGACCCAGGCCGGGGTGGCGCTGTCGTCCATCGGCTCGGCCGTGGGCACCTATCTGGCGCTCGAGGGCATCGGACTGATCGGGGCGGCGGCAGAAGGCTTCGCCGCCTTCTTCGGCGTCAAGGCGGGCACGATGCTCGGCAACGCCATCATTCCGGGCGTGGGCGCCTTCATCGGCTTCGTCCTGGGGGCCCTGATCGGCAACCTGTTTGGCAAGAAGAAGCCGAAGATTCCGTCGGCCAACGCCGAGACGGTGCTGCAGGTGCCCTATGCGCAGTACCAGTTGGGCGCGATCACGGTCGCCAACAACGGCAATCGCGAACTCGTCACCGCGATGGCGACGACGGCGCGCGACACGCTGAACGCGCTGATCGACATGGTCGCCTACACCAACACCACGGCCTATGTCTCCAACCTGAACGGCGTGGGAACCACCCAGGTCTACGGCCATACCGGCAACCAGATCTGGGTGAAGATCAACGGCGTCCAGAACAATTTCGCCTCTTCGGACCAGGCGGTCGAATACGGAACGCTGACGGCGATCCGCAACACCAAGATCGTCGGCGGCGACATCTTCGCCAAGCGGACCATCGCCAGGTCGCCGGCCGCCGACCTGACGTCGCTGGCGGGTGATCTCAAGATCGCCAGCGACTACCTCTTCTACACCGAGAACCGCAGCCTGGTGGATGGCATCATCACCGGGGCCTACGCCAGCCTCAGCCAGTGGGAACAGAACTTCTACGACCATCCGCCGCACAAGGCGCTGATCGACAAGTTCGCTGCCCAGGGCCTGGGGGCGCTGACCTCCGACGAACTGAGTTTCTACAACAGCTACCAGACGAGCATCGACAGGATCGTCGCCGCGCTCGAGAACCAGTCGCTGGCCAACCCCTGGCTGATCACCCTGCAAAGGGCGATGGAGCTGGGCCTCGACAAGTTCACGACCTCGGACTTCTACGGCGGGCTGCGCGGCTTCCTCGACAGCTTCGACATGAAGAGCAAGGGCGTCGCCTACGAGAACGCCAACTTCCAATGGAACGGCGCGGACTTCACCGTGTCGGCGGCGGGCGGGACCGAGGGGCTGTTCTCGGTCCTGTCCACGGCCTCGGCCGATGGCCGGTCGGTGACGATCAACGGCCTGGACAAGATCGGCTACACCTGGGTCAACGCTGGCGGCGCGACCTCCGGCGCCGACTACATGGAGTACCGCTGGAACGGCGGCGGCGTGGTGCTCGACGACAGCCACACCGAGACCGAGATCACCTACGAATACGTCTGGAACGGCTGGGACTACGAGTACATCGAGCACGTCAACACCGTGACGAGGTCCGGCGGCGACGACATCCTCGTCGGTAGTCAATACGCCGACACGCTCTATGGCCGCAGCGGCTGGGACTGGCTGGACGGCCAAGCCGGCGACGACACGATCGACGGGGGCGACCAGAACGACGTTCTGCTCGGCGGGGAAGGGCGCGACACCCTGATCGGCGGCGCAGGCGACGACTACCTGTCGGGCGGGGCGGGTCATGACGGCAATGGCGTCGGCCTGATGTCGGGCGGCGACGGCGACGACACCCTCGTCGGGGGCGCGGGCCAGGACCAGATGAACGGCGACGCCGGAAACGACACCTTCATCGTCGATGTAGACGGCGGCGGCGAACAGGACTGGCACGACGGCGGCGACGGCAACGACACGATTTCCTACGAGCGCTTCACCGCCAGCGCCTATCTCGACATGCGCAACACCGCCGGTTGGAGCTGGTCGCCGACCGGGCTCTATTCCTACGGCGACGTGATCATCAACATCGAGAGCATCAAGGGCTCGTCGTTCAACGACTGGTTCTGCGGCAACGATCTGGACAACACGATCAGCGGCGGCGCCGGCAACGACGAGCTTCACGGCTGGGGCGGCAACGACACCATCGAAGGGGGAGAGGGCGCCGACGTCCTGAACGGCTGGGGCGGCTTCGATTGGCTGAGCTATGTCGGATCCTCGTCTCCGGTCTCTATCGACCTGTCGATCAATTTCGCGGCGGGCGGCGACGCCGAGGGCGATGTCATCTCCAGTTTCGAGAACGTGCGCGGCTCCAGAGGCGGCGACGAACTCAAGGGCTACAACGGCGGCGACAACTGGCTCGACGGCTATGACGGCGACGACTGGCTGACCGCCACCACCGGCAACGACGTCTTCGTCGGCGGCGAAGGCAATGATTTCGTCGATTATTCGGAGGGCTTCGCCAGCGGGACTTCGACCTACCAGGTGTGGGTCGAGGACGGCTATTGGGAGCGGGACCAGTGGGACAACTCGGAGTATTGGGTTTCCTACGGCACCGGGCACTACGAGAGCCAGACCTCCACGGTCGCCGCCCTGACCATCAGCCTGGGCGCGGGGACGGGCCAGGTTCGCGGCGTCGACGGTTCGGTCTCCACCCACAGCTACACCAGCGTTGAAGGCGTGATCGGCACGATCTACGCCGACTCCATCGGTGGGGGGAACGCCGACGAGACCTTCATCGGCGGCGCGGGCGCCGACTATCTGTACGGCGGCGCCGGAGCCGACACCTACATCATGTACCGCAACGACGGCGCCGACACGATCGTCGAGGACAACACCGGCTGGAACACGCTGTCGTTCGGCGACAGCGTCAAGTTCTCGGAGCTCTGGTTCGGCACCGCCGGCGGGGCTGGCGGCTGGCTCGACGTCGGGGTCCGGGGCTACAGCTCCCAGGTCCGGATCGGCGGCAACTTCGCCCAGCGCAACAACACCAAGATCAAGTCCCTCGCCAGCCAGGACGGCGGGGCGCTGGACCTGGGCTCGATCGACTTCGGGCGTGGCGGCAGCGACGGCGTCGATACGATCAACGGCACGAGCAGCTATTACGACCTGATCGCCGCCTACGACAACAACGACTACATCACCGGCTCCGGCACGGCGTGGGAGGACAAGGGCAACGTCATCATCGCGGGGCGTGGCGACGACACCATCAGCACCTCCGGCGGCGACGACCAGTTCGCCTACGATCGCGGCGACGGCAAGGACACGATCATCGACGCCGGCGGCGAGGACACGATCGTGTTCGGTTCGACCGTGGCCGCCGATGACGTGATCTACGAGGTGGTGGGCGGAGATCTGTATATCGGCGCCCGCGACCTGGAGAACCTTAGCAAGACCGCTTCCCAGGTCGACGACCGGATCAAGATCCAGGGCGGCGGCTACAAGACCGTGGTCAAGAACGGCTACACCGGCGAGGTGCTGTACGAGAGCCTGAACACGGTCGAGTACGTGCTGGCCGGCGGGACCTCGATCGACCTGCGCAAGCTCAACATCAATTGGACCCAGAGCGTCACCTACAACTACGACTACGCCTATCCGATCGCGCTGGACCTGGACGGCGACGGGCTGGACCTGTCGGCGGTCGAC